>JBDTTF010000017.1:0-15192 GCA_039930765.1 Gemmatimonadota bacterium
CTCCGCTGGGGCGAGGTCCGCGCCCAGGGCGGCAACGTCGATCCCCGGCTGCTCGACGCGCCCAGCAGCCAGGCCCGCACCCAGCTCAAGACCCTGATGCTCGACCAGGACTGGCCCGGTCTGCTCGAGGCCACCGAATCGGTAATGGGTACGACGGCAGGCCGCGGCTGGCTCGACCTGCAGCGCTACGCGCTCAATGCCTGCAACGGGATGGGTCCGGAGTTTGAATTCGTCACCCGCGCCATCCGGAGCGAGCTCCGGCTGCTGCTGCTCGACGTCCCGGGTCTGGCCGAGATGGCGCTGATGGATGATCTGCCGACGGCGGGTCCCTCGACCCTGACCTGGCTCAAGGCCGAAGGATTTCTGGCCCCGGCCGAAGAGGGACAAGGCGGCGAGAACAGCGAGTCGAGTGCGCCGGCCCCTTCATCCAGCGGTGCGACCGGCACCAAGGACCGGCTGCTCGACCGCGCCATGGCGGAGATCAAGGCGGGCCGCCCCCAGAAGGCGATTGAGCTGATCAAGCGGGAGCTCGACCGCGAACAGAGCAAGCGGGGACGGTTCCTCCGCCAGGTCCAGCTGGCCAAGGTGATGTGTGAAGCGGGACTCGACGCCGCGGCCATTCCATTGCTTGAGGAAATGACGACCCGGATCGACGAGCACCGCCTCGAGGAATGGGAAAGCGGTACCCTGGTGGCCGAGCCGCTGGCGCTGCTGCACCGCTGCCTGGCGCGCACCGGCGGCGACGAAGCCATCCGCCAGGCGCTGTATCTCCGGATCGTCAAGCTCGATCCGGTGCTGGCGCTGGGCTTCGGGCATTCGGGCGGCAATGGCGAAGGGTGAAATCGAGCGGATCGTCGAGCTGTCGGTCTTCGACCGCCTGCTCGATGACGACCCCACTGCCACGGCCGAGGCCGCGATGACCCGGGCCGAGTCGATCGAGCGGCTCAAGGAATCGGTGCGCCGCGACCTGGAGTGGCTGCTCAACACCCGGCGCACCCCGGAAACCGCGCCCGACTCGCTCGAACTGCTGCAGCGTTCGCTGTATCACTACGGTCTGCCCGATACCTCCTCGATGAGCCGCGATTCGCCCGAAGTCCGCAACCGTCTGGCCCGCCTGGTCGAGCAGGCCATCTCGGCCCACGAGCCTCGGCTGGCGGGGGTGCGGGTGACCCTGGCCGGCGGCGAGAAGACCGCCATCGGCGCGGTGCGGTTCGTCATCGAAGCCATGCTGCGGATGGATCCCAGCCCGGAGCGGGTCAGCTTCGATACGCTGCTCTCGACGGGAGCCGGATCCGTGGTGGTCGTGGGAGGCGCCAATGCGTGATGATCTGCTCGACTACTACGAGCGCGAGCTGACCTTTCTCCGAGGCATGGGGGCGGAGTTTGCCCAGAAGTACCCCAAGGTGGCCAGCCGGCTGCAGCTGGAGCCGGGCAAGTGCGAGGACCCGCACGTCGAGCGGATACTGGAGGGTTTTGCCTTCCTGGCGGCCCGGATCCACCTCAAGCTGGACGACGACTTTCCCGAGATCAGTGAAGCGCTGCTGAACATCGTCTATCCGCACTATGTCCGGCCGCTGCCCTCGATGTCGCTGGTGGAGTTCGAGCTCGACCCCGAGCAGGGCAAGCTGCCCGCCGGGTTGCCGATCAAGCGCGAATCGATCCTGCTGTCGAAGCCGGTCCAGGGCACCCCGTGCAAGTTCCGCACGTGCTACGACACCACCCTGTGGCCGGTCACGGTGGCCGAGGCCCAGTGGATTACGCCGGACCGGCTCAAGCCGCCGATCCGGAGCACCGATTCGGTCGCGGCCATCCGGCTCCAGCTCCGCTGCCTGCCCGATGTCAGCTTCGACAAGCTGGAGCTCTCGACCCTGCGATTCTATCTCAACGCCGAGAGCAACATTGCGGCGAGCCTGTACGAAGTGCTGGTCAACAACTGCACCGGGATCCAGATCCGGGACGCCGCAGCCAACAGCAAGCGGCCGCCGGTGACGCTGCCGGCCAGTGCCCTCAGGCCGGTCGGCTTCGGCGAGGACGAAGGGATGCTGCCCTATCCTCGGCGCGCCTTTCTTGGCTACCGGCTGCTGCAGGAGTATTTCACCTTTCCCGAGAAGTTCATGTTCCTGGACCTGTCGGGCTTCGATCAGGTCCGGGCCGCGGGTTTCGGGTCGGCGGTCGAGGTGGTGTTCCTGCTGTCCGCCTTTGAGCGGGCGGAGCGGCGGCCGGCGCTCGAGGCGGCGGTCAAGCCGTCGGCCTTCCGGCTGGGCTGCGTGCCGGTGATAAACTTGTTCCCGCAGACATCCGAGCCGATGGTGCTGACCCAGCGCCGCTCGGAATACCTGCTGGTGCCCGACGCCCGCCGTCGGGCCACCACCGAAATCTTTTCGGTCGACGAGGTCACCGGCATCACTCCCGGTTCGGCCGAGGCGCTGCATTTCCATCCGCTGTATTCATATCGCCATGCCCGCGAGGGGACCAAGCGCCAGCTGTTCTGGCAGTCGAGCCGCCGGCCGACCGGCTGGCGGCTCGACCAGGGCAGCGACGTGTATCTCTCGTTTGCCGATCTGTCGGGGCGGGTCCAGCATCCGGATCTCGATGCCGTCACCGCCCGGCTGACCTGCTTCAACAGCGACCTGCCGAGCCGGCTGCCCTTCGGGCTCGGCTCGGGTGACTTCGAACTGCCCGGTGCCGGGCCGATCAGGAAAATTTCGGCGCTAGTCAAGCCGACACCGGTGGTGCAGCCCCCGCTGGGCAAGCCGCAACTCTGGCGGCTGATCTCGCAGCTGTCGCTCAATTACGTCTCGCTACTCGAGGGCGGCAGCGCGGCGCTGCAGGAGTTGCTGCGGCTGCACAATTTTGCCGACACCGAGGCCGGCGAGCGGCAGATCCAGGGCATCACGGCGCTCAAGGGCGGACCGACGTTCTCGCGACTGGTGAGCGAACATGGCATCACGTTCGCGCGCGGCCACAAGGTGGAGCTGGAGTTCGACGAGGAGCAGTTCACCGGCGGCGGCGTCTTCCTCTTTGCCAGCGTGCTGGAACGGTTCCTCGGCCTGTACACATCGCTCAACAGCTTCTCGATCCTGGTGGCCCGGAGTCAGCAACGCAAGGCGCCGGTGCGCGAGTGGGCGCCGCGGGCCGGCTGGAAGCCGCTGCTGTGAAACAGCCCGAGATCGAGGCGCTGCTGCACGACGAGCCGACCGCCTTCAGCTTTTTCCAGGCGGTACGGCTGCTTGAGCGGCTGCGGCCCGACCTGGATCCGGTGGGCGGGTTCAATGACCCCGGTCATGAAGTGGCCCGGTTCGGCGCCCAGCCCAGCCTGGCCTTTCCCGCCAGCGAAATCCAGGCGCTGGAGCTGCGGCCCGAAGGCGCGGCGCGGATGACGGTCAATTTCATGGGGCTGACCGGCCCGACCGGTGTGCTGCCCTATCATTACACCCAGATCATGGCCGAGCGGCTGCGCGGCCGCGACCGGGCGCTGCGTGATTTTCTGGACCTGTTCCATCACCGGATCATCTCGCTGTTTTACCGGGCCTGGGAAAAGCACCACTTCACGGTAGCGTACGAGCGGGACCAGCACGACCGGCTCACCGGTCACGTGGCCGATCTGCTAGGTATCCGCGGCCTCGGCGCACCGGGCGGCGAGAACGGGATGCCGTCCGAAACCATGCTGTACTACGCCGGGCTGCTCGGACCGCAGCAGCGCTCCGGCCTGGCGCTGCAGGAAATGGTGCAGGACTATTTCGGGGTGGCCGTCGAGATCGAGCAGTTCGTGGGCGGCTGGTTTCCGCTGGCCCGGTCCACTCAGTGCGCCCTCGATGACGAGGGGCTGGGTGGTGATTCGGGGCGGCTGGGGCTGGGTGCGGTGGTGGGCGACGAGGTCTGGGACCAGCAATCCCGGGTCCGGATCCGGCTCGGTCCACTCAGCCGGACCCAGTACGACCGGTTCCTCCCCGGCGGTGAGGCCCACCAGCCGCTCAAAGAGATGGTCCGCCAGTTCGGCGGCGACAACTTCGAATTCGAGGTCCAGCTGATCCTGGCACGCGACGAGGTGCCCGGCCTGGTGCTGGGCGCCGCCGATGCGCCACCGGTGACACTGGGCTGGGCCACCTGGATCCGCACGGCGCCCCGCGATGGCGACGCCGACGACACCACCTTTACTCTCTGACCTGGGGTAGACTGCTGTGAGCGTGAATCTGAAGGCGCTGATCGGGAAGCTCAATCCGCGGACCCGGAGCGCGGTGGAAGCCGCCGTGGGACTGACGGCCAGCCGCACCCACTACGACATCGAGATCGAGCATTTCCTGATGAAGCTGCTCGATGCCACCGACGGTGACCTGGCCCTCATCCTCAAGCACTTCGGGGTCGACCGCTCGAGACTGACCGGGGACATTACCCGGAGCCTCGACCGGCTCAAGTCCGGCAACGCGCGCAATCCGGCCTTTTCGCCGACCCTGACCCGGATGCTGACCGATGCCTGGGTCATCGGCTCGATCGATTACGGCGCGGAACAGATCCGCACCGGCTTCACCATCGTGGCGCTGGTCAGCGACACCGACCTGGCGCGGCTGGCGGCGGACATCAGCAAGGAATTCGCCAAGATCTCGCCCGATGGGCTCAAGAAGGACTTGGCGTCGATCGTGGCCGACTCGGCCGAAGAGACCGCATCGGCGCCATCGTCGAGCGACAGCGGTGGCGAGGGCCGGCCCAAGGGCAACAGCAAGCAGCCCAATCTCGACAGCTACACCGTCAATATGACCCAGCGCGCCCGCGACGGAAAAATGGACCAGGTCCTGGGCCGCGATTTCGAGGTCCGCCAGGTGGTGGACATCCTGACCCGCCGGCGGCAGAACAATCCGATCCTGGTCGGCGAAGCCGGTGTCGGCAAGACAGCGGTGGTCGAAGGTTTTGCCCTGCGGATCGTCCAGGGCGAAGTACCGGAGCCACTCAAGAATGTCGAGCTCCGCTCGCTGGACCTGGCCCTGCTGCAGGCCGGTGCCGGCGTCAAAGGAGAATTCGAGAACCGGCTGAAGGGGCTGATCGAAGAGGTCAAGAACAGCCCCACCCCGATCATCCTGTTCATCGATGAAGCCCACACCATGATCGGCGCCGGCGGCGCCGCCGGCCAGAACGACGCGGCCAACCTGCTCAAGCCGGCGCTGGCCCGCGGCGAACTGCGCACCATCGCGGCCACCACCTGGTCCGAGTACAAGAAATATTTCGAGAAGGATCCGGCGCTGGCCCGGCGGTTCCAGCTGGTCAAGGTGGAAGAGCCGACCGAAGAAGCCTGCCTGATCATGCTCCGCAGCCTGGTCCCGACGCTCGAAAAGCATCATAACGTCCGGATTCTCGATGATGGCCTCGAAGCGGCGGTCCGGCTGTCCCACCGCTACCTGGCCGACCGCCAGCTGCCCGACAAGGCGGTCAGCGTCCTCGACACGGCCTGCGCCCGCCTGGCCCTCGGCCAGGCCGCGATGCCGGCCGCGGTCGAAGACGTCACTCGGCGGCTCGACGACCTCGATGTCCAGGAGCGGGTGCTGAACCGCGAGCAGGCAGTCGGCGCCGATCACGCCAAGCGGCTGGCCAAGATTGGCACTGACCGGACCGTCCTCCAGGCGGAATTCGCCGGGCTGAAAACACGATGGGAACAGGAAAAGGGGCTGGTGGAGCAGATCAAGAAACTCCGCGAGCACCTCGAAGACACCCTGGGCTCGAAGGGCAAAGGCCGGGAGTCGAAGGCCATGCGGAGCCCCGAGGACGTCCGCGGCGAGCTCGAGAAGCTCAATGCTGAACTGAGCACCATTCAGGGCGAGCACGCCCTGGTCCGGGTTTGCGTCGATGGCGGCATCGTCGGCGAGGTGATCTCGGGCTGGACCGGCATTCCGGCCGGCAAGATGCAGCGCGACGACATGGCGGCCGCACTCAAGCTGGAAGCCAGCCTGGGCAACCGGGTCATCGGGCAGAACCATGCCCTCGAGATCATCAGCCACCGGATCCGGACGTCCAAGGCCGGGATCACCGATCCGGAGAAGCCGGTCGGCGTCTTCATGCTGGTGGGCCCGTCCGGCGTCGGCAAGACCGAGACGGCGCTGGCGGTGTCCGACCTGCTCTATGGCGGCGAGCGGAACATGATTTCCATCAACATGTCGGAGTTCCAGGAGGCCCACACCGTCTCGACCCTCAAGGGCTCACCGCCAGGCTACGTGGGCTACGGCGAGGGTGGGGTGCTGACCGAAGCGGTGCGGCGGCGTCCCTATTCCGTGGTCCTGCTCGATGAAGTGGAAAAGGCCCATCCCGATGTGCTGGAGCTGTTCTTCCAGGTGTTCGACAAGGGCCGGATGGAAGATGGCGAGGGCCGCGAGATCGATTTCAAGAACACGGTGATCATCCTCACGACCAATGCGGGGACCGACACCATCATGAAGCTGACCGCCGACCCCGAAACCATGCCCAACCAGGAAGGACTGGCCAAGGCGCTCAAGCCGGAACTCGACAAGACCTTCAAGCCGGCCTTCCTCGGCCGGATGGTCATCATCCCGTACTTCCCGGTGCGGGACGAGAATCTCAAGCAGATCGTCCGGCTCAAGCTCCGGAAGATCCAGCGCCGGATCAACGAGGTCCACGAGATCGAACTGGTCTGTGACGACCGGATGGTCGAGGAAGTGGCCGCCCGCTGCACCGAAGTCGAGAGCGGCGCCCGCAACGTCGACAACATCCTGACCAACACCCTGCTGCCGGACCTGTCGCGCCGGGTGCTGGAGGCGCTGGCCGAGGGAAAGAAGCCGGCCCGGATTACGGTCAAGGTGGCCGAGGGCGGCGCATTCGAATACGTGGCGAGCTGAGACCCGGCACCGGCCTCGCTCTACGATTTCACTCAGACGGGGTGTCCCATGGCCGACGACACGATCACCCAGGACAAACGCCTGCTGGCGGTGACCACCCCGCTGGGCAAGGATGTACTGCTGCTGGACCAGTTCACCGGCTCTGAAGCGGTGTCGCAGCTGTTTCAGTTCGATGTCACCATGGTGGCCACCCGGGCCAACGGTAACGACGGCAAGGTCGATCCCGACAAGTTGCTGGGAAAATCGATGACGCTGGCCGTGACCCTGGCCGACGGCAAGCAGCGGTTCGTCAACGGCATCGTCCGCCGGTTCCGCAAGGGAGAGGTCAGCCAGCGGTTTGCCACCTTTCGGGCCGAGCTGGTGCCGACGCTGTGGCTGCTGTCGCTCAAGGCCAACTGCCGGATCTTCCAGGGGCTGTCGATTCCCGAGGTCATCCAGCAGGTGCTCAAGGAGGGTGAGGTCAAGTTCAAGGCCAACCTGACTGGACAGCACAAGCCGGCCGATTTCTGCGTCCAGTACCGGGAGACCGACCTCAACTTTGTCTGCCGGCTGATGGAAGAGGTGGGAATCTTTTACTGGTTCGAACACACGGACAGCGGCCACACCATGATGCTGGCCGACGCGGCCAGTGCCCACAAGGACTGCCCCAACCAGTCCAAGGTCTTTCTCGACACCGACACCGGCAGCACCGACCAGGACTTCATCAGCGCCTGGGAAGAGCGCCAGGAACTCAACGTCGGCAAGTGGACCCTCAGGGACTACCACTTCGAATTGCCCCGCAAGGATCTCGAGGTTAGTGCCACCGCCGTCGGCACGCCGGCCCCGGTCACCAGGCTGGAAATGTTCGACTACCCGGGTGGCTACGCCCAGCACTTCAATACACCGGGCGAGCGGCTGGCCGAGGTCAGCGAAGAGGGCGACAGCCTGGTCGCGATCCGGATGGCGGAATCGGATGCCGGCCGGATCCTGGTCGAGGCCAGCAGTAACTGCCGTGCCCTGATGCCCGGCTTCAAGATCAGTGTCGATTCCCGCAGTCTGCAGACCATCACCGGCAGCTTCATCCTCACCAGCCTCCAGACCACGGCTCGGCAGTCACCGTCCTATACCGGTGGCGATGACAGTGGCGGCGCCTTTGCCAACAACTTTGCCTGCGTGCCGACCCGCACCGTGCTGCGGCCGCCGCGGGAAACGCCCAGGCCGGTGGTGCAGGGGCTGCAGAATGCCCGGGTGGTCGATGAGGGCGAGCCCGGCGCCGAGCCGACTGATGAAATTTCCCCGGACAAGTTCGGCCGGGTCCGGGTGCTGTTTCCGTGGGACCGCGAAGGCAAGGCGGCGTGCCGGGTGCGGGTGGCCCAGGTCCGGGCCGGCAAGAGCGGCGGCCAGATCTGGATTCCGCGGAGCGGTGATGAAGTGGTGGTGGCATTTATCGAGGGCAATCCCGACTGCCCGCTGATCGTCGGCTCGCTGTACAACGCCGACAACATGCCGCCCTACGCCCTGCCGGCCAACAAGACCCAGAGCGGGATCAAGACCCGGAGCAGCGCCAAGGCCGGCGCCGACGAATTCAACGAGCTCCGGTTCGAGGACAAGAAGGACGCCGAGGAAATCCTGCTGCATGCCCAGAAGCAGCTGACGGTGGAGGTGGAGGCCGATGAGTCCCGCACCGTCGGCGCCAGCCGCACCACCACCATCCAGAAGGACGACACGCGGACCAACAAGGAAGGCAACGAGAAGGTCGTCATCGAGAAGGGCAACCAGGACACCGAGATCAAGGCCGGCGGTCAGTCGACCACCATTGATGCCGGCAACTACAATCTCGATGTCCACCAGGACTGGACCACCGCGGTCGAGGCCGGTAACTACAGCCTCATGGTACAGACCGGCAGCCACTCGACCCAGGTCAAGGGAGATACCTCGCTGCTGGTGGCCAAGGGTTCCTACAGCGGGGTGATCAAGACCGGTGACGCGCTGGTCACGGTGGGCCAGGGCAGCGCCGGCCTCAAGGTCAACACCGGCGACGTGGCGGTACTGGTCAAGTCCGGTGACATGATCACCAAGCTCAGCGGCGGCAAGTACCTGGTGAAGTCCGAGGTCGGGATCAAGTTCCAGGTCGGCGAGAACAGCATCACGATCGGCCAGGAAGGGGTGGTGATCAAGGGGCTGAACGTGAAGATGGAGGGCCAGATGCAGGCCACCGTCAAAGGGCTCAACACCCAGATCACCGGCGACTGCATGCTGAAGGCCGGCGGCGCGATGACGATGATCGGGTGACCATGAGCCCTGGCGCTCCCGCGATCAGGACCCTGGCGGACCTGGCTGCGGTGGCCGGCGTCGGCGACGAGGCGCTGGCGCTGCTGCGTCCCCGCCACGCCCCGCACGAATACCTTTCGGCGCTGACGGCCGCCGGCCACTATCCCGATGCGGTACGATTACTGGCCCATGCCCTGCCGAGGCGTGAGGGAGTGTGGTGGGCCTGGGCCACCGCCAAGCGCGCGATAGGAGCTGAACCGGGGGCACCGGCCGCGGCGGTCCTCGATGCCACCGAACGCTGGATCGGACAGCCCTCCGAGGAGCACCGGCACGCCGCCTTGGCGGCGGCCGAGGCGGCGGGGCTGGATACACCGGCCGGTGGTGCGGGGATGGCGGCGTTTCTGTCCGGGCCGTCGCTGGCGCCGCCCCACATCGAACAGCCGGTGCCGCCGCCTGAGTACGGGGCGGCCAAGGCCATCGCCGGCACCGTCCTGATGTCGGCGGTGGTCACCCAACCGGGCCAGATGGTCGAGAAGTTGCATGCGGCATTGCTGCAGGGGCTGGATGTGGTCGACAAGATCAAGCTGTGGCCGGCCATGACGGCGCTGGAGCTGGCCGCCCCCGCAGCGACTGAGTCGGATGCGCCGGAGGCGCCGCCGGCCAAGGCCCGCAAGACCAGGAAGAAGCGGACCGTCGAGTAGCCCAGCCGCACTCCCCGCCAGCGGGTCTGGTGATCCTGCCAGCGCGCGGCGTCTGCCGCGAGAATTGGCGTGGATGATGTCGCAATGCCGGCCCCCATTCACCAGCTCGGTTGATGGGGGCCGTACGCTCGACTACAGATGAAGCACTGCGGGCCGCGCCGGGCCCCAGGTCACGATTTTCAACCGATCAAGGTGCCCCATGGCTGAAGCGCTCACGCAGGACTCCCGCTTGCTGGCCATCGACACGCCGCTGGGGAAGGACGTGCTGCTGCTGGAGAGCTTTACCGGCAGCGAAGCGGTCTCCCAGCTGTTTCACTTCGATGTCAACCTGCTGGCGGACCGCGAGAACAGCAACGATGCCAAGGTCGATGCCAAGCAGCTGCTCGGCAATGCCGTCACCCTGTCGGTGACCCTGGCCGGCGGCAAGAAACGCTACATCAACGGGATCGTCCGCCGGTTCCGCAAGGCCGAGGTGTCGCAGCGGTTTGCCAGCTTCAGCGCCGAGGTGGTGCCGCTGCTGTGGCTGCTGTCGCTGCAGGCCGACTGCCGGATCTTCCAGGGCAAGACTATTCCGGAAGTGATCGAGCAGATCCTCAAGGGTGGCGGGGTCAAGTTCAAGATGAACCTGATCGGCAAGTACGATCCGGTCGATTACTGCGTGCAGTACCGGGAAACCGGGCTCAACTTCGTCTGCCGGCTGATGGAAGAGGTCGGGATCAACTACTGGTTCGACCATACCGACACGGATCACACCATGGTGCTGGGCGATGCACCCAGCGCCCACAAGGACTGTCCCAACCAGGACAAGGTCTACCTGGATTCGCAGGCCGGCAGCACCGATGAGGATTACATCAGCAGCTGGGAAGAGCGCCAGGAATTGAGCGTCGGCAAATGGCGGCTCAAGGACCTGAACATGGAAATGCCCCGCAATACCAATGAGGTCAAGGCCACCACCACCGCCGCCACCAAGCCGCCGGCCGGCCTCGAGGTGTTCGACTATCCGGGCGGCTTTGCCAAGCGGAAGAACAAGACCGGTGAACGGCTCGGCGAGATCAAGGACGATGGCGACAAGATGGTGGCGCTCCGGATGGAGGAGTCGGATGCCAGCCTGGTGCTGGTCGATGCCAGCAGCAACTGCCGGGCGCTGGTGCCCGGGTTCAAGATCAACGTCGACAGCCGCACCCTGCAACCGGCCGCCGGCGGTTACGTCCTGACCAGTGTGCAGCACAGTGTCCGGCAGTCGCCTGACTACACCGGCTCCGATTCCGGATCGGGCGATTACAGCAACGACTTTGCCTGCGTCCCGGCCAGCACCAAGCTCCGGCCGCCCCGGGAAACACCCAAGCCGGTAGTCATGGGCCTGCAGAACGCCGTGGTCGTCGACTCCAACATGGGCCAGGATGACGAGATTTCCCCCGACAAGTACGGCCGGGTCAAGGTCATCTTTCCGTGGGACAGTGAGGGCGCGGCCAGTGCGTGGCTCCGGGTGGCGCAGGTCCGGGCCGGCAAGAGTGGCGGACAGATCTGGATTCCCCGCGGCACCGATGAGGTCCTGGTGGCCTTTATGGAAGGCGATCCCGACTGCCCGATCGTGGTTGGATCAGTCTACAACGCCGACAACATGCCGCCGTATGCGCTGCCGGCCAACAAAACCCAGAGCGGGATCAAGACCCGGAGCAGCGCCAAGGGCGGCGCCGACGACTACAACGAACTCCGGTTCGAGGACAAGAAGGATGCCGAGGAAATTCTGCTGCACGCCCAGAAAGTGCTCAAGGTCGAGGTCGAGGCCGACGAGTTCCGCACGGTCGGCAATGAGCGGACCACGATCATCCAGAAGACCGACAGGCGGAACAACAAGGAAGGGGACGAGAAAGTCCACATCGAGAAGGGCAGCTGGTACCGGGGCATCAACAAGGACATGCTCACCACGGTCGAAGAGGGCTCCTATGAAGTCACGATCCAACAGGGGCATGCCCTGACGGTGCTCGAAACGGGTGACCATACCCTCCATGTCATGACGGCCAATAACATTCTCAAGGTCGATACCGGCGATTGCACCACCAGCGTCGACCAGGGCAACCGGAGCGTGAGCATCGGCATGGGCAACGACGATCTCAAGATCGATATGGGCAACTACAGCATCAAGGTCGGCATGGGCAACATCACCACCAAGGCCGACCTCGGCAAGATCTCGACCGAGGCGATGCAGGGGATCGAACTCAAGTGCGGCCAGAGCTCGATCAAGATCGATCAGACCGGAGTGACCATCAAGGGGATGATGGTGAGCATCGAGGGACAGATCCAGACCGAGGTCAAGGGATTGATGACCTCGGTGAAGGGCAGCGCGATGCTACAGGCCCAGGGCGCCATCACGATGATCGGGTGAGCCGATGAGCGATCCGACGGGCGGCAAGCGCCAGATCAAGACCCTCGCCGACCTGGCCGATGTGGCCCAACTCGGCGATGAGGGGAAGCAACTGCTCAAGCCGGAGCACACGCCGCATCAGTACCTGGTGGCGCTGACCGACGCCGGCCAGCATGCCAATGCCATCCGGCTGGTGGCCCACGCCCTGCCTCGGCGCGAAGGCGTCTGGTGGGCCTGGGCCACCGCCAAGAAGGCGTCAGGCGCCGAACCGGCGCCGAAGGTCAAGGGTGCGCTCGACGCCACCGAACGGTGGATCTCGCAGCCGACCGAAGAAAACCGGCGGACCGCCATGGCCCGGGCTGAGGCAGTGGGCTTCAACACCCCGGCGGGCTGCGCGGCGCTGGCGGCGTTCTTGTCCGGCCCGACCGTGGCTCCTCCGCATATCGAACAACCGGTGCCGCCACCGGACTACGCCGCCGCCAAGGCGATCACCGGCGCGATCCTGACCTCCGCGGTGGCCACCGAGCCCGACAAGGCCACCGACAAGATGCTGGCGGCGCTGACCCAGGGTCTTGAGGTCATCGCCAAGATCAAGCTCTGGCCCGGATCCGAGGCGGCCAAGCTCGGCGCTCCGGCCCCGCCCGCGCCGCCGCCACCAGCACTACCACCACCGAAGCCCAAGACCTGGGAGCGCTGATATGGGAATGCCAGCCGCACGAGTGGGAGACATGCACGTCTGCCCGATGCTCACCGTCCTCGTGCCCCACGTCGGGGGGCCGGTGGCCCTCGGCTGCTTTACCGTGCTGATCGCCAACATGCCCGCCGCTCGCGTCGGGGATATGTGCGTCTGCGTCGGACCGCCGGATGTCATCGCGATGGGCGCCTTTACCGTGCTGATCGGCGGGATGCCGGCGGCTCAGATGGGCTCGCTCACGGCGCATGGCGGGACCGTGATCCTCGGGGCGCCGACGGTGCTGGTTGGGTGAAGCGGAGAAAGAAGAAAGAAGAGAGGAGAGAGGAGAGCGGAAGGGCTCCATACCGCTATTCCGGTACGTCACTCTAGTCGGTCGGGGACCATGTGAATCCGCATTCAAGAAATCCAGGCAGCGTTAAGCCGGTGATCCCGGACATCAGAGTCGGCGGCTAGCTCTGGCTGCCGGTCGCATCCCTCGCACCGCACGGCCCCGACGATCGGGTCTACGTCCTCCACACCACCCCGGACGGCTCGGCCCACCTGACCTTCGGCAACGGGGTGCAGGGCAAGCGCCCTCCCACCGGCGGTCCGATCACGATCCGCTACCAGACTGGCGGTGGAGCGGGAGGTAACGCAGCCACTACGACTCCGCATTCACCGCTGGGCAATGAGGGAGTGCTGCTTGAGCTGGTGCCAGGCAGAGGGATGCTGCAGGTACGCCATGGGAAGTGGCGGCACAGGTAAGCGGTGAGAGGTGAGCGGTGAGCTGTGAGAGGTGAGAGGTGAGAGGGAACTGCACCCATTTCCGAGCACTTCAGTCGTCGCACGGCGCCGGCATCGAACTGACCTGACTGCCAGTCGTACCAAACCCCGAGGATCCACGAATGATTGGTAACCGATTCATCCGTCATCTTGCCATCGTCACGCTGCTGGCAGTGCCGGCCGCCGCCCAGCAGCTCACCCCGGTCGAACGCGGCCAGATCGACAGCGCGGCCTCGGCCGTCCTGGACGGCACCGGGGCGCCGAGTGCCTCGGTGGCGGTGGTGAGGGGCGGGGAGATCGTGTACGAGCATGCCTATGGTGAGGGCCGGATCGGGACGCCGGCCGCTTCATCGCAGCGCTACGCCATCGGGTCGGTGAGCAAGCAGTTTACCGCCACCGCGATCCTGCTGCTGGCAGAGCAGGGGAAGCTGTCGCTCGACGACAAGGTGGCGCGGTGGTTTCCAGGCCTGACCCGGGCCAGTGAGGTGACGGTCCGCCAGCTGCTGTCGATGACCTCAGGCTACCAGGATTACTGGCCCCAGGACTACGTCTTTACCGCCATGCAGGGACCGACCACTGCCGCCGCCATCATGCAGCAATGGGGCAGGCAGGCGCTCGACTTCGATCCCGGCACCACCTGGCAATACAGCAATACCAATTACATCATCGCGGCATCCATTGTCGAACGGGTCTCAGGTATGCCGTTCATGGATTTCCTGAGACAGAAGATCTTCACCCGGCTGGGAATGACCTCGGTCGCCGATTTCGACGCCGGCCCACTCGGTCCGGCTGATGCCGGCCCATATATGCGGTACGGCCTGGGCCCGTTGCGCGCGGCGCCCAAGGAAGGGCCGCGCTGGTTGTTCGGCGCCGGCCAGCTGGCCATGACGGCCCACGACCTGGCCACCTGGGACCTCGGCATCATCAATCAAGCCATCCTGAAACCGGCCTCGTACCGGACCCAGCAGACGGCGATCGTGCTCGCCAATGGCACCGGTACCGGCTACGGACTCGGCATCAATGCGGCCATGGCCGGCAAGCGGCGGCGGATCTCGCACGGTGGCGCGGTCTCGGGGTACACCACCACCAACCTGGTCTATCCGGACGATCGCGCGGCCATCGTGATCTTCACCAACATTTACCCTGGCGGTAGCTCGGCGTCGGGGCAGCTGGCATCCCGCATTGCGACCATCATCTTTGCGTCGGCCGACACGGTGGACGCCGCCGCCGGGGAGCTGGCGCGCCAAGTGTACGATGGGCTGGCCAAAGGCACGATCGACAAGGCTCTTTTGACCGCCAACGCCGCCGCCTTTTTTACTGCCGAGGCGCTGGCGGATTACGGCACGAGTCTCGGGGCGCTGGGAACGCCGACCGAATTTGCCGCCACCGGCAGCTCACTCCGAGGTGGGCTGCGGATCCGCGGTTTCCGGATCCGGGCCGGTGGGGTGAGCATGAACCTGACGATGATGGTACGGCCGGACGGGAAGATCGAACAGTATATGGTCGAGCGGGACAGTTAGACGAGAGGCGAGAGACGAGAGACGAGAGACGAGAGACGAGAGACGAGAGACGAGAGACGAG
>JBDTTF010000018.1:0-2842 GCA_039930765.1 Gemmatimonadota bacterium
CGCAACGGCGGCCAATGAGCGCGTCGCTGGTAGGGCGCGCCGGAGACCCGCGGCGCGGTGGTGTGGGTACGGCCGCTGACGCCGAGGTTTGCTGGCCCGGAATGGAGTCAGTGAAATCCGGGTCTCAGTGTCACAGAGTGATCGTCGAGTCGATCGCTGTAACTGAGGGCCGATGAAAAAACTCGCACTCAGCGTTTTGACCCTGCCGACGACCAGCCGGCTATTTCATCCCTTCGTGAGGAGCCGGGCAACCATCCTGACGCTGCACCGGTTTGCCGAGCCGGACCGGCAGACATCGGGACACCCGGTTGGAATGCTGGACCTCCAGATCGCGGCACTGCGGCGCGGCGGCTATCACCTCATGGGCCTGGATGTGTTGATGCGGCAGCTGGTGGAGGGAGTGCCACTCCACCCGCGCAGCGTGGTGTTCACGGTGGATGACGGGTATGGCGACTTTGCCCGGATGGCCGCGCCGGTGTTCGCCAGGTACGACTGCCCGGTCACGGTGTTCCTGACCACCGGCTATCTCGACCGCGAGTGCTGGTTCTGGTGGGACCAGGTCGAGTACGTCATCACTGCCCGGCCGGGGTCGGTCGAACTTGACCTCGATGGCATCTCATGGGCCAGCTCGTGGGGCGGCGGCGCAGAAGCCCAGGCCGCGGCCGGCAACCTGGTCGAACGACTGAAACAGATACCGGACGACCAGAAGCAGTTGGCGATCACCAGACTATCCGACCGCCTGGACGTCCCGATTCCCTCCGCGGTGCCCGCCCAGTATGCCCCGATGAGCTGGGACGAGGTTCGGTCGCTGCACCAGCGGGGCGTGGCCTTCGGTCCGCATACAGTCAATCATCCTGTCCTTTCGCGCACTCCGGACCGCCAGTCCGAGTTCGAACTTCGGCAGTCCTGGCAGCGCCTGAGCGCGGAGATAGCCTCGCCAACCCCCGTGTTCTGCTATCCGAATGGCACGCTCGACGCGTTCGGAAGCCGCGAGATGGCTACGCTTCGTTCAATGGGGCTGCTCGGTGCAGTGACCATCGACCATGACCATGCGTCGCTCGCGTCCGTTCGGGATGGCGGACCCGACGCCCGATTCCTGATCCCGCGGTTTCCCTGCCCCGAGAGCCGGGCAGGGCTGATTCAGATCGTATCGGGAATGGAATTCGTGAAATCAAGGATCCGGCGGTGGGTCGGCAGGCGCTAAGGACGGTCGGTTCCGGGGCGCAGATCGGTCGGCTGGAGCAGTTGACGCTCGACCAGGGCCGCTACCCGGGCGCTGCCGTCCGGCGTAAAGTGAAAGTGATCGATGTAGACCGGCGGTCCACCCGTCAGGCCGGACATCACGTCGACAAACTCGGCCCGCAGCCCGGTCGAGACCTTTCTGGTGCGCTCGTGCAGTTCTGTCATCAGCGCCCGGATGATCCGGTTGGAGTAATAGACCGTCACCTCATCCTTGTACGCCTTGCCAACCCCTCCATTCCAGAGCAGCGCCTCCTCTTCGGCCGAATAGTGGTCACGATCGAACCACGGCTGTCCGATCACCAGCACCCGGTCCGCCCGAGCCTGACAGCGCTGGATCAGGCTGGTCAGGTTTCGTTCGAAATGATTCAGCATGGTCGTGCTCGGCGGGAGCAGGTCAATCATCGTGGTGGCCCGGCCGCGCATGGCCCGGGCACGACCCATCCAGCGGGCGGCTCCGTTGGTGGGCACTGTCCGACGGGCCAGGAGGTGCCGCGCGAGGTGCGTCAGGGCCAGGCCGTGCGGGCTCCACCGGAACTGGACCTC
Organism: Gemmatimonadota bacterium; assembly: GCA_039930765.1. GTDB lineage: Bacteria > Gemmatimonadota > Gemmatimonadetes > Gemmatimonadales > GWC2-71-9 > DATEHG01. Next base: position 1,786 of record JBDTTF010000018.1, read on the forward strand.
GGGATGACGGTCGAACAGCTCCGATACAGGCCTGGGTGAGGCGGGCCGATCGGACGGAGCGCCGATCTCAAGCCAGGCCAGGACGTCGGTCGCCCCGACCATGAGGATGATGGCGTCGATTTTCCCGGGCTGGGCCAGCACATGGGTCAACATCAGGTCAAGCGACTCCGAGCCTACCGAGGAGCGCCCGATGCTGCCACAGTGGACCCGATCGGCACCGACTGCTCGAAGACACTCCGGACGCTGCAACAGCAGCTCGAGGCGGCCAGGCCACTGAGTGGACTGGTCGAGCAGAAAACATTCAACGGCGCTGCCGCCGGCGGCCAGGATCCGGTACACCCGCCCCGACCGTGGAGCAGGACTGCCGCGCTCCCCTTCCGCATTGACCTGCCAGCGGACCAGCGGCTCGAGCTGCGGATGGGTGACAGGATCGGGGCGAATCATCAATCTGGTGTGAGGTTGCCACACGAAGTACCGGTCCCGATGGTACCACCTGCGCAGGCCGAGTTCGGCAGCCAGCACGAGCAGTGGCACCACAAGCATCCAGATCATCCTCGTTGCTTCCCAGGTTCAGCCATCACGAGGAAGCCTCGAGGAGCTGGGTATAGAGCTGCTCATATTCCCCTATCATGCGGGCCAGGCCGAACTCGGCTGCGACCCGCTCAGGAGCCAGGTGACGGAGCCGATCTGCCCGCCCGGGGTTCTGGAGCGAGCCCGCGATGACCGAGGCAAGTGCGGCGGGATCCTGGGGTGGAACAAGTTGATCCTTCATCAACGGCCCGATCACAGCCGGGTTCCCGCCCACCGCCGTGGCCACCGGGGGGACGCCGGCCGCCATTGCCTCAAGCAGGCTGACCGACGTCCCCTCGCTGTCAGATGACAAGACGAACAGGTCAAACGCACCCAGGAACCGGCTGACGTCGGAGCGCCATCCGGCCAGAATCACTCCGTCAGTCAGGTTCACCGCACGAATCACCTGTTCGAGCCGTGACCGGTCCGGCCCGTCCCCGACCAATACCAGCACTGGCGGCCGGCCCCCGCCCCAGTTGGCCCTGAC
>JBDTTF010000019.1:0-8727 GCA_039930765.1 Gemmatimonadota bacterium
TCACGGGTCACGGGTCACGGCTACGAGGTACTGAGTGCGCTGAGCTTACGGCTTATGGCTTACGGCGTATGGCTTCCGGCTTGAAGCTGACAGACGTCTACCGCCCGTACTTCTTCAGAATCCCCTTCACGCGATCCACCGGTAGCCCGTAGACTCTAAACCCATCCGCTCCGGTCATCGTCTCCGCCGCCACCAGGGCATTGGTGATCGCCTCCTGGGTGGCGTTGGCCACCGCATCGAACAGCGGATTGATATTGTCGTTGGGCCACATGGTCAGGGTCCGGACCCCGCTGTCCGCGGTGGCGGCGCCCCGGTTGGCGGTCGAAAAGGCCACGAAAATATCCCCGGATGAATCACCACCGATCCCGCCCATCCGCCCGACCCCCAGCGCCGCCCGCTTGGCCAGCCGCTTGAGCTGGTGTGGCAGTAGCGGCGCGTCGGTGGCAATCACGATGATGATCGAGCCATACTCTGCCTTCCGGTCCGGGTCCGTTGGAGCCTCGCTCCGGGCCCCGCACATCGGATAGTCCCGCTTGGGTGTCCCGACCGGCGCCAGGGTGTAGCACGGCATCAGGTCGCTGATCTCCCGCCCCACCGGCACCCCGGCAATCGTGAGCTGCTTCCGCTCGCCGTAATTGCACTGCACCAGTACGCCGATGGTAAACCCGCCCGCCTTGACCGACAGCTTCCTCGAGGCGGTACCAATCCCGCCCTTGAATTCGTGACACACCATGCCGGTCCCGCCGCCCACCGCACCCTCCGCCACCGGTCCGCCCCGCGCCGAGTCGAGCGCCGCAAACAGGTGCTCCTTCTTCACGTGAAAGCCGTCGATATCGTTCAGCCCGCCATCCCACGTCTCGGCGGTCACTGGCAGGGCCCACAGGAAGTCGTCGTACTTCTTCTTGAGCGCCCACTCGATGACCGCGTCACGCACTACACCCACGCTCAGCGTATTGGTGATCGTCACCGGCCCCCACAGAAATCCCGACTCCTCAAGCCAGGTGGTTCCGGTCATCTCACCGTTGCCGTTGAGGGTCCACCAGGCGCCGAACACCGGATCGCCATCGTCCCGGCCGCGGGGAAAGACGGCGGTGATTCCAGTCCGTACCGGGCCCTTGCCGTCCACGATCCTTCCTTCACCCGAGATCAGCGTGGTCTGGCCGACCTGGACTCCCGCCACATCGGTGATGGCGTTGAGCGGACCCGGGGTCCCGAGGAACGGGATGCCGAGGTCGCGGGCGCGGGGCTTGCTGGCCTGGCCGGCAAGCGGCAGGGCGCAGCAGAGCGTGAGGCCGATCGGAAACAACAGACGACGATTCATCCCGGCTCCAGGTGGATGCGAGGTGGCCGTAAGCTAAGTATCTTTGCGGCCATCATGCGCGCCCGCGATCGCATTCTCGCCAATCTCGATACGGTCTACCAGGAATCCTACGCCCGCGCCAAGGCCGACGAGCAGCCTCGGCGCATGGAGGAGCTGGACTCCGCCTACCTGCGTGACCAGCTCATGATGGAGGTCCTGCTCGATATCCGGGACCTGCTCGGCCGGCCCAGCGGCGCCAAGGAGCCTGGCACCATGGAACAGATCGCCAAACTCTCGAGCATCGTCCGCAAACCCTGACCGGTGCACATGCCCAACTTCCGCGTGAACCTGGCCGCCCGTCCGCCTGTCCGCCTGTCCGCCCTGTCCGTCCTGCTTGCCATGACCACCGTGTCGTGCCAGACCAGCCATCCCGTCGAGACCATCGTCTACGGCCGGACCTGGACCGGTGACTCGGCCAAGCCCTGGGTCACGGCAGTTGCCATTGCCGGCGATACGATCGTGGCGACGGGAGACAGCGCGGACCTCGCGAAATTGGTCGGGCCTCAGACCAGGGTCATCTCCGGTGGCGGTGGCCTCATCGTCCCGGGCCTCACCGATGAGCACGTCCACTTCCTGGATAGCGGCTATCAGCTCTCCAGCGTCGATCTCAGGGACGCGTCAACTCCGGCCGAATTCGTCACCCGGATCAAGAACTTCATCGCCGAGCGGAAGCCGGGCGAATGGGTCCTAGGCGGCAACTGGGATCATGAAAAATGGCCCGGCTCGCCGCTGCCCCGGCGCGAGTGGCTGGATTCGGTCTCCTCGAAGAATCCGGTCTTCGTCCAGCGGCTCGATGGCCACATGGGTGTGGCCAACAGCGTGGCGCTCAAGGCCGCCGGCATCACCCGGAACACCAAGGACGTCCCCGGTGGCACCATCGTGCGTGACCCCAGAACCCACGAGCCGACCGGTGTCCTCAAGGACAATGCGATGGACCAGATGTTTGGCGCCATCCCGTCCGGTACCGCCGAGCAGGACGATGCCGCCATGCATCGGGCGCTCGAATTCGTGGCGTCGAAGGGTGTGACGGCCGTGTCGGCGGTTTCCTCTCCGTGGAACGAGGTGGCCGCGTTCAAGCGGGCCAGGGCCGCTGGCACCCTGACCATGCGGGTCTCGATCTATCCGGCCCTCAGCCAGTGGCATCGGGTGGCGGACACGGTCAAGGCGGACGGCCCCGGGGATGACTGGATCCGTCTGGCTGGCGTCAAAGGCTTTGCCGACGGCTCTCTCGGCTCGACCACTGCCTGGTTCTTCGAGCCCTACACCGACGATCCGACCACGTCGGGCTTTCCCGTCACTCCACCCGACTCATTGCACGCCTGGATCAGCGCCGCCGATTCCCTGGGTCTGCAGGTCGTGGTCCATGCCATTGGTGAGCGGGCCAACGCCACTCTGCTCGACATCTATGACAGCGTGATCACGGCGCATGGCCCCCGTGATCGGCGGTTCCGGATCGAGCATGCCCAGCACCTCCGGCCGCAGGATGTCGACCGCATGGCTCGGCTCAACATCGTCGCCTCGATGCAGCCCTACCACGTCATCGACGACGGACGCTGGGCCGCCAAGCGGCTCGGACCGGTCCGGGTCCACGACGCCTATGTGTTCCGGGCCTTGCTCGATCACAAAGTCCACCTGGCCTTCGGATCCGATTGGATGGTCGCGCCGATCGATCCGATTCTCGGATTGTATGCCGCGGTCACTCGCCGGACCCTCGATGGCAAGAACCCGGGTGGCTGGCTCCCTGACCAGAAGATTTCGCTGGAAGAAGCGCTGCGGTCGTACACGGTGGAGGGTGCCTACGGCGCCTTTGCCGAGCAGTACCGTGGCAGCCTGACGCCTGGAAGGAAGGCGGATCTGGTCATCTTCGACCGGGACCTGACCAAGGTGCCCGCCGAGACGCTGGACCAGGCGTCGGTCAAGCTGACCATGGTGGGTGGCAAGGTGGTTTACAAGGCCAACTGATTCGGGATCGAAGGTCGCGAATCACAAGTCGCAAGTCACGCTGTCGCAATGGGTTCGGCGTGCGGATGCGCGATCGATTGTCGAGCGATTCTGTGACCCGGGAGCCTTGAATCGCCGATCGCGGCTGCCCGATTTCCGCCACACCCCCTACCATCGCTGGTAGTTGTCCCGCAGAGGTTTTTCACGCAATGTTGTGCAGCCGGCGCCCGATGGGCGCCGCGCCTACCGTAACGGCCCCTTCAACAGAGAGTCTCCCGTGCGCGCATCGGTCTTTCGACTGCTGCTGGCCTCGCTTGCCGTAACTCACGCAGCGCAGGCCCGCCCGCCGCGTCCCATTCATCGCGCCGCTCCGGCGGTCGCCGATGCCTTCCTGCCGAGGTATACCGAGGCCCGGGAGTTGAAGCCGGCCGAGGGACAGGTTGCCACGGTCAAGGGACTCGAGATCGATCGAGATGCCGGCCGGTTCATGCTGACCTCGGGCTCGATGACACTGCTCACGCCGGTCGGGGGTCAGACCGTGGCGGCGGTTTTTCACGGCAAGGGCAGCTTTACCCTGGTGCCGCCGGGTCGTATCGAGAAGGACCGGCTCTCCCGCTTCGAGAAGCACGACAGCCTTTCGGACACCTTCTCGGACGTCATGTTCCTGTTCACCGACAGCACCCTGGCTGAATTGCAGGGCAAGCTGAAGTTCGGTCCCGGCCCCGGGGTCGACAACGCCGGGTCAACCATCAAGTCCACTTTGAACTACCTGAGCGACGACAGTCGCAAGTCGTTTTATCCCGATCTGATGGCTGACTTTCTCAATGGTGCGCACAGCGGCGTGTTCTGTGCCTACATCAACCGGGACAACGGCGGCTCGCTGATGTACCTGTTCAACCCCAGGGATCTCGAGGCAGTCCAGCTCTGGGGATCGACCTCGCGGGGCCTCTACAGCCGTGCCGCGGAGGGCATTACCCAGTTTCCGGCGCGGGGATTCGTGCCGGACTCGATCGACCTGACGGATCACGGGCGGGAGGCCTTCATCAGGGCGTACCGGATCGAGGCCTGGATGCCGCAGACCGGCGGCGCCGGGCTGGGTTTTTCGGCCGCGGCCCATCTCGAGATGGCGGCCGATCTGCCCAGGGGGCCGTGGGTGGCGTTCGGACTCCAGTACAAACTGGAAGTTGATTCGGCCCGGCTTGAGAGCGGTGAGGCTCTTCAGGCTTTCAAGGGCCACGAAGATGACGTGCTCTGGCTCAGGCTCCCGGCTGCGTTGGAACCTGGCAAGTCGGTCCCCATGACGGTCTACTATCACGGCGCGCTGATCGACCGGTTTGGCGAGTTCTTCGGGGTCGATCCCAGCAGTGACTGGTATCCGAGATCGCTGGCCGGCCGCAGCCTGGCCACCTTCGATCTGACTTTTCACAGTCCGCAGTGGCTGCAGCTGGCCTGCGTGGGGAACCGGGTCGATTCGACTGCCGCCAACCGGATGTCCACCACGCACTGGGTGACGGACGCCCCCATCCGGAATGCCCAGTTCAACATCGGCAACTTCAAGGCCTTTCACGCCCAGGAGGCCGGTTCGCCTCCGGTCACGGTCCTGATCTCCGAGGACGCCCACCGGACCAGCGAAGGTGGCGGTGGCCACCAGAAGAACATGAAGGAGCAGGTCGGCGCGGACGTGACGGGTGCCCTCAAATTCTTCGATTTTGCCTACGGCCCGGTCCAGGCCAAGGATTTCATCGCCACGGAAATTCCCTACGGCGAGGGTGTGGCGTTCCCGGGGTTGATCGATCTGAGCGCCGTGACATTTCAGGAGACCGGCAAACAGGGTGAGGACCAGATTTTCCGGGCCCACGAAGTGGCCCATCAGTGGTGGGGCATCGGGGTCGACTTCACCAGCTACCACGACCAGTGGATCAGCGAAGGATTTTCCGAATTCTCCGGTCTCTGGTACATGCAGACGGTGCTGCACGACAACACCAAGTACTTCGCCGCGCTGGACCGGTGGCGGACCTCATTCCTGCTCCACCGGGATCAGCGAACCCCGATTTCACTCGGGGGTCGAGTTGGCAACTCGAAGGATGAATTGGGTTACCAGGATATCGTCTACTACAAGGGCGCCTGGGTCCTGCACATGCTTCGGACCATGATGCTCGACCTCAAGACCATGAACGAGGACCGCTTCACCGGCATGATGCGGCAGTTCTACTCGGATCACGTCGGCCGCCGTGCCTCGACCGCCGATTTCCAGAAGGCCGTCGAACAGGCGTCCGGCGTGCCGATGGACTGGTTCTTCAACCAGTGGGTCGACGGCTACCAGATCCCGACCTACAAGGTGGCCACCATGACCGACGGGGCCGATGGCCAGTACCGGGTCCATCTCAAGGTCACTCAGGAAGACGTCCCCGACAGCTTCCTGATGTACGTGCCGGTGTCCGTCGATCTGGGCGACAAGAAGATTGCCCGCTTCCGGGTCAAGGTCACCGGGCACCAGACGGTCATCGACCTGCCGCCGCTGCCGCTCAAGCCGCAGAACGTCAAGTTCAACGATCTCGATGGCGTCCTGGCCGACGTGAAGTCGGTGGCCTGGTGAATCTGCCCCCCCGGAGTACGCCGCTCGTTTGTGGCCTGCTCCTGGTGGCGGGCCCGGTCCTGGCCCAGCAGGCGGCCCGGCCCGATCTCAAGGAACTGAAGGCCCGGGTCCTGGCCGACTCCAACGAGCCCGAAGTCCACTATGCCCTGGCGCTCGGCTTCATCCGGGACAAGAAGTGGGACGACGCCGACCGCCAACTCGGCGTCACCCTGTCGATTGCGCCCGGGTATGCCGAAGCCTGGTTGGCCCGCTCGGGGCTGTTCTTTGCCCGCGGCAGGAAGTACTGGGAAAAACAGTTCAAGGCGGGCGGCATCGACTCGGTCCGCGCTCGGCTCCGGCAGGCCCTGCGTGACGAACGCCATGCCTTCCTGCTCGATCCGCTGGTCGACCTGGCCGCCACCGGCATGACCGACATCGGCGAGACGCCCCACCTGTCCGTCGAGAACGGCGAATCGCTTTCCGGCTACCTCCCCTGGTGGATTCCCCCGCTGAACAACAGCATCATCGAGATGCGGCAGGGCCTCTATCCGGACGCGATGAAGCGGTTGCAGCAGGTCATCGAGGATTCGCGAATCGGCAGCCTGACCGCCGCACCCGACCTGATCCTCTGGTATCACGGGCTGGCCTGTGCCCACGCCGGCGAATTCGAGGACGCGATCCTCGACCTTGCCATGATCCGGGTCCGCAATGACAAGCACGTCGTCCGGGGGCGCGGGCCGCGGCTGGCGTTTCCCTACAACGACCTGACGTACATGATGGCCACCGCGGCCTTTCACGGCGGCCAGATGACCGACGCCATCACCGAATTCAATCAGGTCATCCAGGCCGATTTCTCGCTCTACATGGCCCACACCCAGCTGGCCCGGATCTACAGCGCGACCGGCGACTGGCCACACGCGGTGGCCGAGCGTGAGGCAGCGGTCGCCGCCAATGCCGGTGATCCCACCCTGCTGGTGGACCTCGGCGGTACCCTGCTCAAGGCGGGCCGGCCCGCTGAGGCCGAAGAGCCGCTGACCGAAGCCACCACCCTCAATCCTCGCGATGCCCTGGCGCCCTACCTGCTCGGCCAGGCCCTCGACAAGCTCGGTCGTGACGAGGATGCCAAGGCCGCGTACCAGCATTTTCTGGCAATCGCCCCGTCGAGTTACTCCGCCCAGACCGGCCAGGTCCGAGCCCGCCTGGCCCAGTGAAAGAAGCCGCCATGCGTTGCATGCCGACCTGTTGCACCCGGGGATTCCGCCTCGGCCTGGTCCTCCTGCTGCTGCGGCTTGCTCCGTTGACCGCGCAGGCGGCGGCCTACGAACAACTCCAAACCTTCTCCAGTCTGCTCAATCAGGTCCGGCAGAATTACGTCGATTCGGTGGTCTACTCCGATCTGGTGACCGCGGCCATCGAGGGGGTGCTTTCATCGCTCGACCCGCACAGCCGGTTCGAGCGGGAAGCCGATGCCGAGCGCGAAATGGCCTACATGACCGGACACCTGGCCGGAGCCGGGGTTTCGTTCGACCAGGTGGACGATCAGCTGGTGGTGCTCGCGGTCATGGCTCGCGGTCCGGCCGCGCGCGCAGGGATGACTCCCGGCGACCGGGTGCTCAGCATTAACGACACCTCGGTGGCCGGGCTCACCTCGGACGAAGTCAGCCGCCAGGTCATGGGCGACAAAGGCCGGAAGATTCGGCTGGTGCTCGGCCGCGGATCGCGACTGGAACCCGATACCATCCGGGTCGGTCTCAAACTGGACTTCCTGCCGGCCCGGTCAGTCGGCACCACCCGGATGATCGATCCGACGACCGGCTACATCCACCTCGACGAATTTCAGATGAAGGGTGGCGACGAGGTCGCCAAATCCGTCAAGCAGCTGCAGTCAAAGGGCGCCCGGCAGCTGGTGCTGGACCTCCGGTCGAATCCGGGAGGCGCGGTATCGGCGGCGATCGAGATCGCAGCACTCTTCCTGCCGGCCCAGGCGGTGATCTACCGTACCGTCGCTCGGCGTGAGCGCCTCAATGAGGAAGTCCGCAGCCAGAAGGAGGGCCCCTTCGTCAACCTGCCCCTGATGCTGTTGATCGATGAAGGCAGTGCCAGCTCCTCGGAGATCGTGACCGGCGCGCTGCAGGATCATGACCGCGCCCTGGTCCTCGGCCGGCGCAGCTTCGGCAAGGCGCTCATTCAACAGCGGTTTCCGGTTCCTCCCGCGGGAGACGTCGTCTGGCTTACCATTGCCAGGGTGCAGACTCCCAGCGGCCGGATCATCCAGCGCTCCTACCGCGGCCTCAAGGCGGGCCAGTATTACTCCTTTGCCGGCAAGACCGGCACCGAGTCCGACACCGCCAAGATCTACCACACCGATCGTGGTCGGGATGTGCGCGGCGGAGGCGGGCTGGAGCCTGACATCGAACTGCCACGTTCGGCCAAACTGCCGCCCTGGTTTAGTGTGGCGGCTGATAGTGGCTGGATCGAGGCGGTAGCCGACAGTGTGGCACCGCTGCTGCCCAAGGATGACAAGGCCCGCCAGGCCTGGGGCTCCGCTACGGCCGATTGGCAGGCCCGGCTCGTCACTCCGTTCCTCGAGCGCGCCACCACCCGGCTCAAGATTTCCTCAGCTCCCTCACCAGAACTACTCGGCCGGCTGGGACGGATCCTGGCCTACCGCATGGCCGAAGTCCGCTGGGGCCCCGACGCCGCCGAAGAGTTCTGGCTCCGCAACGACCCCGATGTCCTCGCCGCCATGCAGTACTGGCCGAAACTCGAGGAGTTGCTGAGTTCGAAGAGTCGCTAGCGGAGAACGGAGAGACGAGAGACGAGAGACGAGAGACGAGAGACGAGAGACGAG
>JBDTTF010000020.1:0-3098 GCA_039930765.1 Gemmatimonadota bacterium
GCTGGCGAGACTGCCGGAGCGGGAAGCGCAGGCGCTGATGGTGGTGCCGAGCATTGCGGGAATGATCATCTTCAGGTGACAGGTGAGAGGTGAGAGGGAGCCTTGCCTGGCTCACCCATCCCGCCCGCCTCGACCGCCTCGCCCGCCTCGCCTATTTTCCGCGCCATGCCACTCTTCTCCACCGTGCTATTCGACCTCGACGGCACCCTGATCGATTCACTGAAGCTGATTATCGACAGCTATCACCACACGCTGCGGGAGCACCGGCTCCCCGCGCGGGACGACGCCTACTGGCTCCGCGGCGTCGGCACACCGCTTCGGGTCCAGTTCCAGGATTACGCCGAGGATCCGGCCTTGCTTGAGCGGCTGGTGGCCACGTACCGGAATTACAACCTGGCCAATCACGACCGGATGGTGACGATCTATCCTGGCGTGGCCGAAATGATGAAAGCGGTCCGGGCGGCGGGCGCGCGCACCGCCCTCGTCACCAGCAAGAACCGCGAAGGCGCGATCCGCGGGCTGCGGCTGACGGGGCTGGAGTCGTTTCTCGACGTGCTGGTCTGCGCCGACGACGTGGCCCGCCCCAAGCCCGATCGCGAGCCGGTCGACCAGGCGCTGGCCCGGCTTGGCTCCTCGGCTGCCGACGCGATTTTCGTGGGTGACAGCATCCACGACATCCACTCCGGCCACGCAGCCGGAGTGACGACCGCAGCGGCCCTCTGGGGACCGTTCAGCCGCGACGAATTGGCCCCCTCCGGCCCCGATTTCTGGTTGACCAGGCCCGGCGATCTGCTGCCGCTGCTGCGGGCTGGCTGACCTCCGGCGGTTCCTTGCCTCCCCGGCCGCGGGGACTATCTTCCCGCCGTCGATTCACCCGCTGTTACCGGCCCGTTACGCTGGAGTGACCAGGTGCGCCTCCTCCCCCGCGACGAACGATTCTTCGATCTCTTCACCGCTGTCGCCACCAGAACCGTCGAGGCGGCCGGCCTCCTCAAGCAGATGCTGTCCACTGAGCCGAGCCGCCGCGGTCCGATTGTGGACCAGATCAAGCGTCTCGAACACGAGTGTGACACCCTGACCCACGAAGTCGTCACCCGGCTCGACAAGACCTTCATCACGCCGCTCGATCGCGAAGACATCCACGAGCTGGCCGGCCGGCTGGATGACGTGATCGACCTGATCGACGGCAACGCCCGGCGGGCCCAGATCTTTCACGTCGGGGATGCGCCGACGGGCATCATCCTGATGGCCGAGACCATCGTGCACATCAACGAACAGGTGCTGGTGGCGGTGCAGGGGCTGGCCAGCGACAAGTCGGCCGGGGTCATCGCGGCCTGCGTGCAGGTCAAGCGGCTGGAAGAAGAGGGCGATTCGCTGTACCACGAGTGGATGGGCAAGCTGTTCGAGGGCACCCCCGACCCGCTCACCGTGATCAAGTGGAAAGAGATCTACGATAACCTCGAGAGGACCCTGGATTACGCCGAGGACGCCGCCAACGTTCTCGAATCCATCTCGCTCAAGCACAGCTGACCATGGCACCGAGCGTCAGCTATGTGCTGGTGATCATCGCGATCGCGCTGATCTTCGATTTCATCAACGGTTTCCACGATAGCGCCAACTCCATCGCCACGGTGGTCGCCACCCGGGTGCTGTCACCCGGGGTGGCGGTGATCTGGGCGGCCTTTTTCAACTTTGCCGCCGCATTTGTCGTCGGCACTGCGGTGGCCAAGACCATCGGCAAGGGGCTGGTTGATCCGGCGGTGGTGGATCCCAACCTGGTACTCGGCGCCCTGCTCGGCGCCATCGTGTGGAACCTGATCACCTGGTGGCTGGGCCTGCCAAGTTCGTCGTCACATGCGCTGATGGGCGGACTGGGCGGCGCGGCCATTGCCAAGGCTGGCGTCGGCGCCCTGATCACCGCCGGGTGGGTCAAGCCCATCCTGTTCATTTTCCTGTCGCCACTGCTCGGCATGGTGCTGGGGCTGTCGCTGAGCGTGGCGCTGTCATGGGCACTCAGGAAGCAGGCGCCCGGCCCGATGGACCGGCTGTTCCGGCGGCTGCAGCTGCTCTCGGCCGCGCTGTATTCACTGAGTCATGGCGCCAACGACGCCCAGAAGACGATGGGGATCATCGCCGGGCTGCTGGTCTCCAGCCAGGCGCTGTTCGTCAGCCAGACCGGCTGGATGAGACATCTGTATCTCCCGGTGGCCGATCACATCCCGTTCTGGGTCGAGATGATGGCGTATACCGCCATCGGACTCGGCACCGCGATGGGCGGCTGGCGGATCGTGAAGACGATGGGCACCAAGATCACCCGGCTGCGGCCGTTCGGTGGTTTCTGCGCCGAGACGGCCGGCGGCATCACGGTGCTGATTGCCAGCAGCCTGGGAGTGCCGGTGAGCACGACGCACACGATTACCGGCGCCATCGTCGGGGTCGGCGCCAGTCAGCGGATTTCGGCGGTTCGGTGGGGCGTAGCGCGGCAGATCGTGTGGGCGTGGCTGCTGACCATTCCGATGGCAGGCGCGATCGCGGCGCTGGCGTATATCGGATTGCGGGCGTGGAGGGGGTAGACAGAGGAGAGAGGAGAGAGGAGAGAGGAGAGAGGAGAGAGGAGAGAGGAGAGAGGAGAGAACTTACGTTCGGGACGCGTTCGACTACGAATCGCCCGCCAGCCCGACCCGGCTTCCAAAACCCTCCCCACTTGGACTCAAAGCCCTCAGGCTTGACGTAACTCGTCGCTCCACTCCAACCTCGGCTTCAGGCCTTCGCGTGTCCGTGGCTCATAGCCGCGGCTCGGCACGATATCGCTGAAGCGATGCGAGAAGAGGCCATCCCTCATCCACCGGGCCCGGCTGTCCGCGGCTCATAGCCGCGGATCAGGGGACAGGATTATCCAGGTGGGAATAGTTCGGGTAGTGAAAGAGGCGCCAGCAAGGTGATGCCCGCCGAGCATGGCTTTAGCGATATTGCCCCGACCCGACCCTACGCCGCCACCCGTCCCCGCGCCACAATCTCCCGGTAATCTTCCTCGAGCCTGTCGTACACCACGTCCCACCGCCGCTCCGCGGCGGTGGCCAGTGCGCCCTCCTTCAAAT
>JBDTTF010000021.1:0-31732 GCA_039930765.1 Gemmatimonadota bacterium
CCGCCCGTCCGCCCGTCCGCCCGTCCGCCCGTCCGCCCGTCCGCCCGTCCGCCTGCCCCCTGCCTACGGCCAATTGATCGCGCCGTTGCCCTGCGGCAGGCTGAATGCCGGTCCGTTGCCCCCGGCCCCGGGGCTCTCGTTTGAACTGGCCACATCGAGCACGATGCTGCCGATCGAGGGCTGAAGCCGCACATAGAACGCCCCCACGCCGGCCACGGAGAGCGGCGTGAAATTGACACTATTGAATGTCAGGTTGCGGGTGCCCACCCCGGGGCCGAGCAGGGTCAACTGGACCGTGCTGGCCGTAGCCATGTTCTGGAAGGTCACGTTGTTGAACAGCTCGGTCGTCGGCGCCGAGCCCTGTTCATCGATGATGATGGGGGCGTTGTCCACCGTCAGCCCGTTGATGAACACCCGCCGCACGGTCAATGACGAGCCGCCGCCCAGCAGCAGCGCTTCCGGGTTGGTCGAGATCAGCGAGTCCGCGATGGTATTGACCGTGAGGCTCACCCCGCCGCTGGCATTGCTCAGGTCCAGGACCTGGAAGTGCGAGCCGGCGGCCCCCGCTCCCGGCGAGCCGAAATCAGCGGTCTGCGGCCCCGACGAGGCCATCACCGTCTCGAAGCTGCCACTGGGCGCAAAGCTCAGGGTCGAGACGACCGCGGACTGGGCAAAGTTGCCGTTCAAGGTCATGGTGCCGGCGGTGAGCAGTCCGGATTCACTGGCCCCGGCAAACGAGGCGTCGCCGCCGATGTTCAGCTGATCACTCGGGTTGGTCATCGTGATCGTGCCGCTGGTGGCGGTGATGGTGTTGCCGGCGCTGGTCAGGCTGTTGCCATTGAGCACCACCGTGCCCGCCCGGGCGGCAAACCGGTTGCAGTCAACCGAGGAGTTGAGCGTAAGCAGCGGGGTGCCGTACCCGGGCAGCAGGTTTAGGTCCCCGGGGATCGAGAGCGCGTTGTCGACCGTGGCGCTGTTGTAGACGTCGACGTTGGTGTAGGCCAGGGTGTTGGGGATCGACTGATTGGTGCCGATGAAGCCAGTGCCGGTCACCGCGTAGGTGCCCTGCACGTCCATCGTGGCACCGCCGAAGTACAGATACGGGAAGCTGATCGTGCTGCCAGCCACGCTGCTCACCGTGCTGTCCACCTGGCAGGAGGTGCCGCAGGTGGCGGTCACCGCCGAGTTGAGGGCAAAGGCGCCGTGGGCCAGGAAGCCGGTGGTGAAGTTGACATCGGCGGTGCCGAGGATTTCCAGGTTCTGGAAATCGGGCTGGGCGCTGGTCGGCGCGCTGCTGTTGAAGGCCACCGTGTGCGGCGTACCACCGTTGAACCGGACCAGCAGTGTGCCGGTGGCCGAGGGGGTGAAACTCAGCGCGGTGCCGGCCTGGGTGAAATTCCCTGCCACGTCGATCGTGCCGGCCGTGAGCGTCGCGGCAGTTGATCCCCCTCCGAAGCTCGCATTGCCGCCGATCAGCAGCTGGCCGGCGGCGTTGGTCATGGTCAGCGTCCCGGTGCCGGTCGTCGCGAATGTCCGCGCCACGTTCAGACTCTGGCCATTCACCGTGATGGTTCCGCTGGTCACGTTGATGGCACCGGCGCTGATCGGGCCGGTGAGGCTCGGAGTCGTGGTCGAGGCCACGATCACCACGCTGTCGCTCGCGGTCGGGACTGTTCCAGTGCTCCAATTGCCTGGGGTGTTCCAGTCGCTGGTACCGGACCCGCCGGTCCAGGTAATCGTCGGCGCCGACTGCGGCCAGTCGATCACCGCGCCGCCACTGGTCGAGGTCCGGGTACCCGGGGTGGCGGGGGTCGGACCGGCCAGCGCCACCGTCAGGAGGTTCGCGTCGGCCAGGATGTCGCTGGCGAACAGGTACACCCCGGTGATCGGTGTAGTGCTGAACACCAGGTTGTTGAGCACGTACGGCGTGGCCGCACCCGGCAGGATGATATCCAACTGGTCCGTGGCCGGGTTCATGTTCTGGAACGTGCTGTTGTCGAGCACCAGGCCGGCCGGAGTCGTAGGGCTGTTGATCTGCAGCGGGGTATTGTCGAAAATCATCCCTGACACGTTGGTCGTGGCAGTCTGGATCCGGGATCCATTGCCGTGCACCACACTGCCGGCACCGGTCGAGGTAAAGGTTGCCGCCACGAACATCGGGGTGCCCGAGAGGGTGACACTGGCCACTGGGTTCAGGGTCACGTTGCCGAAATGATTGCCGGTCGGGCTGGGGCCCGGGTTATCCATGGCAATGGTCTGGGTACCGGCGGCAGTGGCAAATACCGTGGTGTGGGTGGCGCTGGCCTGGAATGCCGTGGGGCTGTTGAGCTGGGTTTCGGTGAAGTTGCCGCCGACCTGCAGGATCCCGGCAGTCAGCCGGCCCGTCTCGGATCCGCCCTGGAACAGCACGTCCCCCCCAACCGTGAGGCGGTCCGCCACGTTGGTCATGGTCATCGTCCCGGCGGCCGAGACGCTGAAGTTGGCCGGGGTCTGCAGGGTCTGGCCGGCCAGAATCAGGTCGCCGCCAAAGACGTCGATATCCCCGGTCGCCGTCATCGGTCCGCCCAGGGTCAGGACACCGCTCTGGGTCACCAGGCTGTTGCTCAGTGTCATCGTGCCCGCAGCAGTGGTCGCTGTTCCCCGGTTGAACAGATTCACATAGGGCAGGACCGGGATGGTCTGGCCAGTGCCGAGGAATAGCGTGCTGGTCACCGCGTAACTGCCGGCCACCGTCAGGGTCGTGGTCACAAACAGCCGTCCGGCTGCCAGTGAGCTCCCGGCGCCGGTCTGCACGCTGCCCAGGACGCTGAAGCCGTCCAGCCCCGCCGTCACCGCCGTCGTCCTGGCGCCGGCGGCCAGAGTGAAGCTGCCCTGGACCTGCAGCAGGTTGCCGACGGCGACGCCCGTCGTATTGCTGATCTGGAGATCGTGGAAGAAGCTAAGGACGGTGTCCGGGATGGTCACCGTCTGGGCCGCCGTACCGTTGAAGCTGGTGGTGTGGCTGCCGCCGGCGGCAAAGCTGCTCTGACTCGTGGTATTCCCCTGGGTAAAGTTGCCGCCGACCGCAAGGGTGCCGGCGGTCAGCCGGCCGGTTTCATCGCCACCGTTGAACAGGGCGTTGCCGCCCACGGTCACCTGGCCCGCCGCATTGGTCATGGTCAGCGTCCCCGTGCCGGTCGTGGCAAAGGTGCGGGCCACGGCCAGCGTCTGGCCGTTCACCGTGATGGTGCCGCTCGTCACATTGATCGCACCGGCACTCGCCCCAGAAACCAGGCTCGGCGTGGTGGTCGAATTCTGCACGATCACACTGTCGCTGCCGGTCGGGACCGTTCCGGTGCTCCAGTTGCCACCGGTGTTCCAGTCGCTGTTGCCGCAGCCGCCGGTCCAGGTGATGGTCGAACCGACGGCCGGCCAGTTGACCAGCGCGCCGTTGACCTGCTGCACGAAGCTGGCGGTGGTGGGCGGGGTCGGTGCAAACAGGTTGAGGATCAGCTGGCCATTGGCCGTGAGGTCGACGTCGTTGGCCCTGAGATAGGCTCCCTGACCGGTCGGGGTGACCTGGAAGATCAGGTTGCGAATGGTGAATGGTCCGCCACTGCCATTGTTGTTGATGGTCAGCATCGTGTCGGTCGACGTGGTGCCGGCGAAGGTCACGCTGTCGAACTTGGTGAGCACTACGCTACCGTCGATCGGGGTCGAAACGGCCAGGTCGTCGAAGGTGGTCTGGGTGATGTTGAAGTTCGACAGCACCAACCGGCTGCCCGCCCCGAGGCCGTGAATGACCCGGGCCGCCTGGGGCAGCGCCGGCAGGAACGCGGCCGAGCCAAGCACGAAGACGGAGTCGACGGACACGCCGGCAGCGGAAGGGTTGGCAATCACCACGTTCTGGAAGTGCGAGGCGGTCGCGCCCGGATTGGTGAAGTGGACCTGCTGGCCGGCGGCACCATTCAGCACCACGGCGTGATTGCCGGAGGCATTGAAGGCCGCGGGGCTCCCGCCCGGGCCCTGGATGAAGTTCCCGCCTGCCAGGATCGCGCCGTTGGTGAGCAAGCCGGTCTCATCGCCGCCCTGGAAACCGGTGATCGCACTCACGACCACGGTATCGAGCGGATTGGTCATCCCGAGCGTGCCGGTGCCGGTCAGCAGCAGGTTGGTGGCGGTGAGCCGCTGGCCATTGACCGTGAGGATGCCGGCCGACACCCCGACCGTTCCCATCGTGGTGGTTCCGGTCAGCATCCGGTTGCCGGTGATGGCGGTGGTGCCCGGGAAGTTGCCCCGCACGTTGTGCAGCAGTCCACCGAGCGCAAAGCCGCCGCTGGTGGCGGTGATGGTACCGGGAGCGATCGCATCGCCCTGGACGATCACGATGAGACTGTCGAGCTGCAAGGTGCCCGCGGACACCGGTCGCAGGAAACTGCCGTTGATGAACAGGTTGGTGGCCAGCTGCACCGTGCCCGCGGTCGGCGATACTTCCAGGTCCTGGAAATTCGAGGTGCCGGGGTTACTGAAGTTGAGGTATCCCGCGGTGCCGTTGAGCAGCACCTTGTTGGTGCCACTGGCCGAGAAGCTGGCGGGGCTGGTACCGCCGAACTGGACCAGGGTGTCGCCGATCGCGATCACGCCCGCGGTGATGAGCCCGGTGGTGGCGCCACCGGCAAAGGCGGCCAGCTGCGTCGCATTCAGGGTGTCGATCGGATTGACCATCATCAGCGTGCCGCTGCCCTGGGTCGTGAACCGGGGCGTGACCACCGTATGGCCGCCCAGGTTGACCTGGCCGCCGCTGATGATGAACAGGGTGTTGACGCCGGTCAGGGTGAGCGGCGCCGCCACCGTAATCGGCCCATTCACGCTAACGTCCACACCGAAGGTGCCACCGATCGTGGTGCCGTGCATCCCGATGCTGCCATTGCCGATCTTGGTGATGGTGCCGCCGGGGACGACCGACAGCGCGCCGGTGATCGTGAGCCCGACGGCATTCAGGGTCAGCGTGGCGCCGTTGTTGACGGTGAGGTCGCCGATCGAGGTCGAAGCGGACAGTATCGGCTGGGTGGCGGCCGGATTGATTACCACCGTGGCGCCGGCACCGGGGACAGTGCCGGTGCTCCAGTTGGTGGCCGTCTGCCAGTTGGTCCCGAAGGTCCCGATCCAGGTAAAGGTCGGCGCGGCCGGCGGCCAGTTGATCACCGCACCGCCGCTCACCGCGGCGAAGCCGCCGGGTGTGGCGGGATTGGGCGCCGTCAGGTTGATGGTGAGGAACGGACTGAGCGCCGCGCTGTCAATGGCCAGGAGGTAGAGGCCGGCACCGGTCGGCGGAGTCAGGAAGCTCAACTGGTCGAACACGGACGGAGTGGCCGCACCTGGATTGGCGACGACCAGCTGGGTGTCGCTGGTCGCAAAGGCCTGGAACGTGACCCGGTTGAAGGCGGTGAGTGCACCCCCGCCGATGCGGAGCGGCATCACCTGGAAGACCAGGCCATTCACATTGACGGAGGCTGCCTGCAGTCGAGCGCCGGCACTGGTCGAGAAGGTGGCCGGGGCGCCGGCCGGGTTCGAGATCAGCGTGCCCGCCACGAACGTCGTGGCCAGCCGGGCGAACGAAACGACCCCCGCCTTACCGCTCACGTCCAGGTTATTGAAGTGCGACAGGCTGGCGCCGAGACCGCTGTTGAAGATGTCCACCGTCTGGGCCGCGACGCCGGTCAGACGGGTGGTCTGGGTGCCTGACGGACTGAAGCTGGAGTTGGAGGCCGCGCAGGCGCAGCCGGAATTGTCCTGGGTCAAGTTACCGGCCACATCGATCCGTCCCGCTGTCAGCTTGCCCGCCGTGCTGCCACCGGTGAAACGGGCATTGCGGCCGATGCTGAGCACGCCCGCAGCGTTGGTCATGGTGATCGTGCCCAGCGACTGCAGCAGCAGATCCCGGCCGATCGTCACCGTCTGGCCCGCTACGTCCAGATCGGCGCCGATGGGCGTGTTCTGCACGAAGAGATTGACCCCGATGTTGAGCGGGCCGCTCGCAGTGTAGGTGCCGAGGATGATCGCCTGCTGAATGTTGCCCTGGATTGTCTTGGCGGTGCCATCGGGCTCGAAGTCCGCGGCCAGGGTATCGACGACGATCGAGCCGGCGGCGTTGATGTTGCCGCTCGAGGTGAAGGTTCCGCTGGTGATGGAGAGCGTCGCTCCGGCCGCGACCGTCAGGTCCCTGGTGGCGCCGCCGGTGGTCGTGGTTGGATTGTTGGCCGTCGCCGGGATAGTGACGTCATCGCTCGCACTCGGCACCCCGGCGGGGCTCCAGTTGCTGGCGGTGGTCCAGGCGCTGGTGGTGCCCAGCCAGGTCTTGGCGCCGCTGACCGGCCAGTTGACCACCGCTCCACCCGTCGCCGTGAACAATCCACTCGGCGTGGCCGGGGTGACGTTGGTGAAGTTGAGGGTGAGCGGCAGCCCGTCGCCCGGGTTGTTGTCGGTGGCCGCCAGGTAGAGGCCCGCCCCGGTCGGAGTCACGCTGAAGCTGAGATGGTCGAGCACAATCGGGGTCGCCACGCCAGGATGCTGGACCGTCAGCTGGATCGAAGTCGAGGCCAGTCCCTGGAAGGTGGCGTCGTGGAGTGTGAACGGCGCGCCGCCGCCGGTCTGGCTGACGATGACCCGGATGTTGTCGAACACCAACGGGCCGCTGGGGACGATGTCGCCGAACTGCAGAAACCGGCCGCCGGCGATGGTGCCATGGAACGTGACCCCGGCCGCGGCCGTGGTCCTGAGGGTGCCCAGTACGGTGATCCCGCTTCCCTGGGTCACTGTCCCGTTGCCGGTGACAAACAGATCCTGGAACCGCGACTGGTTGGCCAGGCCGCCCGGGGTGGCAAATGCCACGGTGGGATTGGTCCCGCTCAGCGTGGTCTGGTGGCTGCCTGAGGCCAGGTAGGATTCTCCGCTGCTGGTAGCCGCCTGGGTGAAATTCCCCAATACGGCCAGCGTTCCGGCCGTGAGGAACCCGGACTCGCTGGCGCCATCGAACGTCGCGCTGCCGCTCACGAGCACTCCGCTGGCGGGGTTGGTCTCGATCAGTCGCCCAGCCGCCTGGATGCTGAGATTGCCGCTCACGGAGGCGGTGTTCCCTGCCAGGTCAAAGCTGGCGCCGGCCCCGGTGATGGTCAGGTTGCCACCGATGGTGGCGCTGCCGGTCAGAACCACCGCCCCGGTGACGGTGAGGCTGGGCACCACTCCTCTCAATTGGCCTCCGCTCAGCTGTAGCGAACCGGTGGTGGCCACCACGCTGCCCGCGATCAGCGTATTTCCCCCGACCGTGAGGGTCCGGCTGCCCAGACTGAGGCTGACCCCGGTGGCCACCGTCAGGCTCTGGATCGAATCATCGGCCGACAGTAGCGGCGCGTTGGGGGTGCCGGTTGGGACGGTCACATCGTCCGCCGCGCCGGGCACCGTGGCGGGTGACCAGTTGCCGGCCACAAACCAGTCGGTCGAGACCGCGCCGGTCCAGGTGGCGGTAATGGGGCCGTTGGGAGTCGCCGTCTCGTTGAAGCTGACAGTGGGAGCACCAGTTACGGTGGCGGTGAAGGTCTGCGCACCGGCGGTGGCACCGAGGCGGACCGTGGTGCCGGCCTGGCCATTGGCGCCGGTGACCACGCTCGCGGTGTCCACCGTGCCCGCCCCGGTCACGGCGGCAAAGGCCACCGTTACCCCAGGGATTGGGAGATTGTCAGTTCCGCGAACCTCAACCACGAGCGGCTGGGCCAGCCCGGTCGATACCAGGCCGGTCTGTGCGTCGCCGCTGATCTTGACCACGCTGCTTGCCGCCGGCAGCACGGTGACCGTGGTGCTGTTCGTGATCCCGGACGGGGTCCGCGCGGTGATGGTGACGGTGGCCCGCGCCGTACCCGCGTGCAGCAGGCCGTTGGCGTCGATCGGGTTGGCCGTGCTGCTGCTGCTCCACGACACGTAGAACAGGGGAATATTCGCGCCCTGGCCGTCGGCCGCGGTGACCCGGAACGGCAATGTGCCTCCCGCCGCGACCACCGAATCTACCGGGGACACGACCAGACTCACCGCGTTGGCGCCGGGTCCGACATAGGTCACCGCAACCGGGACCGGCGGAGTAGTTCCGGGCGGTCCCTGCCGTACCTCGACGCGCTGGGAGCCGGAGAAGACCACCAGCGTACCGGCCAGGTAGTCGATCTCCACATCGACGCTGTCCCGGGGCTGATTCAGTTCGAATGTGAGGTCGATCGTCAGTGTGTTCGAACTGGCGGGGAAGGGGAATAGCCGGTTCTTCAGGGTGTCGATCTTGTCCAGCTTGGGGTCCAGCTTGGTGACGACTCCCCGGACCTGGGTGATGGTGAGCCCGGCAAATTGACTCACATTGGGTGCGATACTCTCGATGGCCAGGGCGGCGGAACCCGGGTGTCCAATCGGCCCAAGAGTGTCCTGGGTGCAGGTGGCCAGCAGGATCGGAAGCAGGGTGGCCGCAAGGACACGAACGGAGGGTCGGGCGACTCGCACGGCGGTGCTCCGGGCTGGCAGGATGTCCAGATCAGTATGGGGTTATTGAAAGGGGAATAGGCAGGCCGATGGAGGGTTTGTCAAATCACTGCTTCGGGAGCCATTCGGACGCTGGTTGTCAATCCTATCATATAAGGAGGCGTGACGATCGGCGCACCGACCGAGATCGACCGACAGTGCGATGGACTGACGGACCGACGGTAGGGACTTCGATCTACCATTGCGAAATTCCGCCGGTGATCGAACTCTCCGCCCGCCCGCCCGCCCGCCCGCCCGCCCGAAAGTCAGCCTGTCCGCTTTTTCGGCGAGTCCTCAGCTGGTCTGAATTCTCGAGTTGAACCGATGAACGGAGCGCCTTATCGAGGAATTCCTCTCGATCCCCATCTGCTTCAGCACCGAGGCAACCTCCGCATCCAGCACCGGCGCCGGGAAGCTGAATTGACCGTCGGACCTGGTCGGAACCCGGGCGCTGCTGACTTGTCCGTCGCGGTCCAGCGTCACGATGGCGGTCACGCTGCCCTCGTCCCGGCGAGACTTGCCCACGGTAATGAGCAGCACCCAGTTGCCGTCGGCCGGCTTCTTGAATTTGAGGGCATACATCCCCGGCGTCGAAGTACCGCCGAACTCCAGCGCCACGCTCTGGCGTTTGCCGTCCACGACACCCTCCGCGGTTCCATTGACCGGGTAGAACGCCGGATCACCATGGTGATAGACCCTGACCACCAGCAGTGCTCCACGGGTCTCGGCGTTCATCGGATTGGGCGGACTCTCGATCGAAACCCAGGGGCCGCCGAACAGCCCGGAGGCATCGACCGGCATGACAGGACTGGGCGTCGTGACCGCCAGGACGGCGGCGGCAATGGCAGCGAACATGTTGACCTCGGCGTGAGAGTGGTTGTGGATCGCTTCAGGGGTGAGATGCCGGCCGGGCAGCGAGGGTTTATTCGATAGGCGATAGGCGATAGGCGATAGGCGATAGGCGATAGGGATTTCGACGTAGGGAATTCGTTTCGAGCCCGCCCGCCCGCCCGCCCTACTGCCGAGCCCCCAGCGTTTCCTGCTTCAGCAGTGTCACCGTGCCCTTGAAGTTCCGCACCGTCACTCTGGCCCGGCCGTCGCCGATGGCAAAGGTGGCATTGCCCTTGAGTGTACGCGGAGCCTGGCCGCTCAGTTTGTCCTCGATCGTGCCGCCGAAGGTCTCGATGTCATAGGTGGCGCCCAGGCTGGGTGCCATTCGGAGATCGAGATCGCCGCTGTGACTCTGCAGTTCGAGCGTGCCGCCCGCCGTCAGTGGCCCCTTGTAGGAGACATTGCCGGATAACGATTCGAACCGGCCACGGCTGAGCGGCCCGGTGAGTCCGATCAGCAGCGGCCCTCCGACCGAGGTCGCCACGGCGCTGGCCATGCTGCCGCGCAGCACCACGGTACCGCTGCCTCCGTGCACGGTGGCCGCTCCCGCATCGGCGGCAAGTTCGATGTTGCCTTCCAGCGATTCGGCGGTGGCACTGGTCAGGGTACCGCCGATCCGGAGCCGTCCCGATACGGTGAGTGCAGTCACGCTGCCGGCCAGTCCGTCGGCGTCGATCTCGCCGGTTGAAGTCCGGATCCAGAGGTGGCAGTGAAGTGGAACCCGGACTTCGAGGTCGGCCGCCGCTGTGGAACTGCCGCCAATGCTCAGCTGCAGATCGCCGGCGGTGCCGGTGAACCGCAGCTTCTGGGTTGCATCCCCCAGCGTGGTCGTGACACTCACGCTGTCCCGGTCCCAGCCGGTGACCCGCACGGCACCGGCCTGGTTCTCGATTCGAATGGCCGCGTTGGACTGTGCCGCTTGGCCCACAGTCTGGCGTTGTTGCGCCGCCAGCGAGAGCCCGCCGAGCAGGGGGACGATGGCGAGTGACAGCGCACGCATCGTCAACTGGCCCGGGCCACGCGTCGGGCCTGTTCGAGCAGTTCGAGCCGCTGCTGGTAGCGGGCCTGCAGCATCCGTTCGACTGATCCGCTGGTGGCGTGACCGGCCAGTGCCGCCTGCGATTCCTGGATGGCGGCGTCGATGAGCTTGAGCTGGGTCGCGACCAGTTCCCTGGTACCGGCCGGAAGCGAGGCCTCCAGCTGCTGGACCTGCTGCACCAGACTGGCCAGCGCAACTGACTGATCGCTGCTGACGGCCGGAACCACGAGTGGAGTGGCACCGCTGCTGGCCATCGGGCCGGTCTGGCCTCGGTGGTTGAACCAGAGTGCGGTCAGTCCGGCCGAGATCACCATCAGGGCCACGGCGGCTGCGGCAAGCGTCATCGGCCGGATTCGAACGTCGGTTCGCCGCAGCACGGGATTGAGCCGCGGCGCGATCTGGCTCCAGAGCGCCTCGGGCGGATCGATGCCCCGAGGCAGCGCCGAGACTTGGGCGGCCAGGGTCTGCAGCCATGCGAGTTCCGCCTGACACCGTGGACAGCCGGTCAGGTGGCTCTCGACGCCTGCCCGGTCTGACTCAGCCAGAGTCCCGTCGGCGTATGCTGAAAGTCGATCGGGTGACACAAAGCAATCGCTCATCGATTCAGACTCTCCTTGAGCAGTCGGCGGGCGCGGTGCAGCTGCGCCTTGGAAGTGCCGATCGCGATTCCGGCCAGCCCGGCGATCTCCGCATGCTGAAATCCTTCGACATCGTGCAGCACAAATACCTGGCGAGCGCCGGGCGGCAGGCGGGCGATGGCCTGATCGAGGTCGATCGGCGGCGGTCCGCTCGAACGGGCTGGCGGATCGTACTGATCGAGATCTTCGGCGGTCTCATGACGCATCCGCCGGCTGCGGGAACGGAACTGGCTCAGCACCTCGTTGACTGCGACCCGATGGAGCCAGGTCCCGAAGCTGCTCTCGCCCCGAAAGCTGCCCAGCTGCCGCCAGACCTGGACGAAGACATCCTGGGTGAGTTCCTCCGCCTGCCCCCGATCTCCAGACAACCGCAGGCAGATGGCGAAGATCCGGCCCACGTGCGCCTGGTACAGCGCCCGAAAGGCCTCCGCATCGCCCCCGCGGGCCAGGCGGATCTGCTCCACTTCGGAAGAGGTCACTGGGGTCAGATGCCGGCCGGGGTATCCGGGTTTACTCGGGATGGTTCAACGGGTTCCGCGTACCGCGTTCCGTGCAATTGGTGCGTGGTTCAAGGTTCACAGTTCACGGTCTCGGGGTTCCGGGTTCCGGGTATCATGGACCGTGAACCGTTTACCGTGAACCCTCTGGTACTACGCCTGTCGTTTCGATCTTGGGGCATGGCTGGCACGCATTCCCCCCTTCCCCCCATCCCCCCTTCTTATTCCAGTTCCAGCAGTTCCAACCATGGATGGGGTTCCCCTGTCCAAGTCGCCGTAATGAACCCTTACCTGGAAACCCGCCCCCTGACCGCACCGCACGGCATCGCACCGGCCACATCGGATACGGCGGACGCACTCCTCGCGGCGAGTGGTGATACCACCGCGTTCGAGCGGCTGTATCGCAAGCATGGGCCAAGGATCCACGCGCTGGCCTGTCGGATGCTCGATCCTGATGAAGCGGATGATGCGGTGCAGGACATCTTCATCCGGGTCTGGGACAAGCTGGGCACGTTCCGCGGCGAGTCGGCCTTCGGCACCTGGCTGCACCGGCTGGCGGTCAACGTGATGCTGGGCCGTCGCAGCACCCTGCGGTGGCGGTGGCGCCGGCGGCACGAGAACGAGGGCGCGGTGGAAATGCTGCCGGCGCCGACTGAACGGCCCGGACAGGCGCTGGATTTTCGCGGCGCCGTGGGCCAGCTCCCGGAAGGGGCTCGGCAGGTCTTCATCCTGCATGATGTGGAAGGTTTCCGCCATGAGGAGATCGGCGGAATGCTGGGGATCACCACCGGCACCTCGAAATCACAACTGCACCGCGCCCGGATGGCGCTGCGCAGATATCTGGACCGCTGAGGCGCATATGACCGATCGATTCACCGAACAGCTGTCGGCCTATCTCGATGACGAACTCCCGGCTGATGCCAGGACCGAGGTCGAGGAGCATCTGGCCGAGTGCGCTGAATGCCGGACTGCGCTGGAAGAGTTGCAGGGTGTACTCAGCCGGGCCCGGGCGTTAAGCGGCGATCACTCCGGCGTCGACCAGTGGCAGTCGATCGCGGCGCTGATCCAGAAGCCGGCCATCGGTAGCCAGGCAGTGCGGCACCGGGTCAACCTGTCATGGCCGCAGCTGGCCACGGCGGCCATCGTGCTGATCGCGCTGGGCGCGGCGATTCCGTGGCTGGTGGTACCGCGGCCCAAGCACCAGACGGTGGCCAGCACCGGCACCACGACGACTCCGGCCCCGACGATCGTCGCCGATCCGCGCGAGGTCCACGCGGTGGTGGCCGGGCTGACGGCCAGCAAGGACTATGACGATGCGGTGCAGGATCTCCAGGCGGTGCTGGACCAGCATCGCAGCAAGCTCGACAGCGGCACCGTGAAGGTGCTGGAACGGAGCCTGGCCAGGATCGATCGGGCCATCGGCGAGGCGCAGAAAGCGCTGGCCTCCGATCCCGGCAATGCCTATCTCAGCGGACACCTGGCCCGGACCCGGGTCCGCAAACTCGACCTGTTGCGCCACGCGGCGGCCCTGACGGCCGCCCGCAGCTGACCTGAAAGGAAGTTGGAATCATGCTGATCCTGATTGCGCTGGCCCTGGCCGGTGCACCGCTCGCTACCGACGGCGACACGACCGTGCAGGTCCAGACCGGGTCGCGGCTGGAACTCAACCAGATTGAAGGCAACATCACCGTCAAGACATGGAACCGGTCCGCGGTCCAGGTTCGGGCCCCGGGTGGCCACGATGTCCAGCTGCGCGTCGAGACGTCCGGGCGCCGGGTCACGGTCGAAGCTCAGGAGAATGAAGGCGGCCCGTATGACGGCGATCTCGAGCTGACCGTGCCGGCCGACATGATCCTGAACATCAACAGCCAGTCGGGCAATGTGACGGTGACTGGCACCAAGGCGGAGCTCGACATCGAGACGGTGGAGGGGGACATCGAGGTCGAGGGCGGGTCCGGCGTGATCACCCTCCATACCACCGACGGCACCATCCAGCTCACCGGCGCCAGCGGGCGG
Source organism: Gemmatimonadota bacterium (assembly GCA_039930765.1). GTDB lineage: Bacteria > Gemmatimonadota > Gemmatimonadetes > Gemmatimonadales > GWC2-71-9 > DATEHG01. The sequence goes on from JBDTTF010000021.1 coordinate 13,614, forward strand.
ATCGAGCTCAACTCGGTGGACGGCGAAATCACCGGCCGCGACCTGGTCGGCGAGATCAGGGCCGAGAGTGTCGATGGCGCCGTGACCCTCGAGAATGTCACGGCATCGGGGATCGACGCCTCCACGGTGGATGGGGCGGTGGTGGTGTCGGGCACCCTCAAGGCCGGCGGCCGCTATCACCTGAGCTCGCATGATGGCGGGGTGACCCTGGCCATTCCGGCGCTCGATGCCACCGTATCGGTGTCCACCTTCAGCGGCAGCTTTGAATCCGATTTTCCAGTGACCCTGACCAGCACCCGCGGCGGCAAGCGGATGAGCTTCACCGTGGGCAGCGGGGCCGCCAGCATTGACCTTGAATCCTTCGACGGCGTGATTCGTATCGAGCGCCGCACCAGCTCCCGGCACTAGTCGCCGGGATTCACACTCCGAGTCCCCAGAGGCCTCTCATGATCGTGCTTGCACTGTCGGCGCTGCTCACCGCTCCCGCGCCGGTTCCCCGGCCACTGGCCGACGACTTTCACTGGAAGAAGAAGCTGGCCGCCGGCCAGACCATCCACATCGAGGGCATCAACGGCAGCGTCCGGGCCACCGGCAGTTCCGGCTCCGAAGTGGAAGTGTCCGCCATCAAGAAGGCTCGTCACGGCAATCCGGACCTGGTCAAGATCGAAGTGGTCGAGGGCAGCGATGGGGTCACGATCTGTGCGCTCTGGCCCAACAAGCGCGGTGAGACCGGCCATTGCGACGACCACCACCACGACGACGGCAATAACAAGGAAACCGACGACGTCAGCGTGGAGTTCACCATCTCCGTGCCGGCCGGGATCAAGTTCGATGGGTCGACCGTCAACGGCGAAGTCAGCGCCACCGGACTCGACGAGGACGCCACTGTCAGCACGGTCAACGGCTCGGCCGAGGTGTCGACCAAGGGACGGGCCCACGCCACGACGGTCAACGGTCAGGTCCGCGCCACGATGGGCAAGGTGCTCGATTCCGACGCTGATTTCTCGACCGTCAACGGCGGGATAACCCTGACTATGCCGGCCGACCTGGCCTGCGAAATCAGGGCCGGGACCGTCAACGGATCGATCGACAGCGATTTTCCGATCACAATGACTGGCAAGATGAGTCCCACCAGCCTCCGGGGCAGTATCGGGTCGGGTGGTCACCTGCTCAAATTGAGTACAGTCAACGGCAGCATTCGCCTGCGCAAATCCTGAACGTTGCGGCCCTCACAGGGGTGGGGTAAGTCTCACCTATTCCATTGGTGTGAGGCAGTCATCCCTGAAGAATTGATGGACACGGTCCGTGCAGCACTGGCGGACCGCTACACGGTCGATCGCGAGATCGGCCGTGGCGGTATGTCCACCGTGTACCTGGCCCGCGATCTCCGGCACAGCCGGGTGGTCGCGATCAAGGTGCTGGACCCGGGGCTGGCGTTCACCATTGGCCCCGATCGATTCCGCCGGGAAATTGCCACCCTGGCCCGGCTGCACCATCCCAACATCCTGCCGCTGCTCGACTCGGGCGCCCTGCCGCATGGCCAGAGTCTCTACTACATCATGCCGTTCGTCACCGGTGAATCGCTGCGCTCCCGGCTCGATCGGGAGCGTCAGCTCTCGGTCGAGGACACGGTCCGGCTGACCGCCGAGATTGCCGACGCCCTCGATTATGCCCACGGCAATGATGTGGTGCATCGTGACATCAAGCCGGAAAACATCCTGCTGCAATCCGGTCATGCGGTGCTGGCGGATTTCGGTATTGCCCGGGCCCCGGACCCGGAAGGCTCGCCGACCTTGTCCACGGTGGGACTGGCGGTCGGCACGCCGCAATACATGTCGCCGGAGCAGGCCCAGGGCCGGACCGACGTCGATGGCCGGAGCGATCAATACAGCCTGGCCTGCGTGGTGTTCGAGATGCTGGCCGGGACCCCGCCATTCGAGGGCAATTCGGCGTTGACGGTGGCGGCCCGGCATACCAGCGAACTGCCGCCATCGCTGCGACGCGTCCGGGCCACGATTCCGCGCAGCCTGGAATCCGCCATCGAGCGGGCGCTGAGCAAGGTCCCGGCCGACCGGTTCAGCAAGACCGGACAGTTTGCCGCGGCACTCAATGCCGGCGCCATGAAGGAGGGTGGCCTGTCGCTGCCCTCCTGGCGCCGCATTGGTGAAGACGCCCGTCATCACTGGGGCATCCTGCTCGGCATCGGAGCATTGCTAGTCGCGGTGCTGGCGCTGTTCTGGAGTCGGGGCGGCGACGGCCGCCGGCTCGAGGCGGCGCGGGCCGACTGGGTGGTCGGCTACCCGCTGGCCGAACTGGGTGAGCGGGACACCATCCTCCGCACCGGTGAAAGCATTGCCGGCATGCTGAGCGAGGCGATGCAGCAGGTTCCGGCCCTGCGCTGGATCGACGGCTGGTCGCTGCTCGATCCGGCCGCCCGGCAGGATGCCCGGACCCTTGACGTGACCAAGATGCGGAAGCTGACCCGGGCCCAGGGCGCCCGGTACGCCATCCATGGCGCCTTTGTCACCACCCGTGACTCGGTGACCGTCGACCTGCGGCTGCTCGATGTGGTGGGTGATTCGCAGGTTGGCCAGGCGTCCGCCTCCGATGCCCGCGCCACCGCAGTCCCGGTGCGGCTGGGCCTCAGCGCCCTGCTGCGCCTGCTGCCGGCGGTGGTGGCGCCGGGTGCCAGACTGTCCGAGGATGCCCTGGCCTCCGTGGCCTCCGGCGATGCGGCCGCGGTGGCGCTCTGGATGCAGGGCGACGCGGCCTACCGCCGGTCGAGATACAGCCGGGCACTTGAACTGTATCGCGAGGCCGTGAGCCGGGACTCGACGCTGGCCCTGGCCGCATTCAAGGGCGCCCAGGCCGCGATCTGGGCCGGCTCCGATACCGACGCGGTCAGGCTCTCCGCGCTGGCGCTGAGGCACGACCAGCACTTGCCCAGGCGGTACATCGACTATGCCCGGGGGCTCAGGGCCTATCTGGCCGGCTCCTCGGATTCCGCGGTGGCGGCGCTGCGCGCGGCCCTTACTCCGGACGCAATGTGGGCCGAGGGGTGGGCATTGCTCGGTGAGGTCTACTTTCACCAGTTTCCGAGCACCGTGGCGCCGCTCGACACCCTGGCCGAAAGCGCTTTCAACGCGGCTCTCGATGCCGACTCTGGCTTTGCGCCGGCGCTGCCTCACCTGATCGAGTTCCGGCTGGGCCGCGGCGAACTAGCGTCAGCCGGCCGACTGCTGGAGCGGTATCGCTCCAGCGGCGCTGACCGGGAGTCCTGGTATCCGCTCGACCTCGGCCTCCGCTGCCTGCAGGCCGGGACTGACCGGTTCGACTGGAAAAAGGCCGCGGCAGAGGATGCCGAGGATGTGCTGCTGGCAGCCAAGCTGCTGTCGGTTGGCGCCCGGCAGAGCGGCTGTGCCCGGCGGGCGGCCGAGTCGCTGGTCAAAGCCGAACCCGACAACTCGTCGCCGGCGCTGACCCTGCTGCTGGGTCTCGATGCGGCGCAAGGCCGCACCCTGCGGGTAATTCAACGCCAGGATTCGCTGTTTGACCGGGGCAACAACGGCGCCATCGAGTACGCCATCCTGGGCCAGGTGGCCGGACTGGCCGGCAGCGATACCGCTGTCGCGGTGCTGGCCAAGTTGCGGCTGCGAGGCCCGGCCGCGCCGGAATTCTGGCACTGGTGGATGGCGGAGGACGCCATGGCGAGTGGGGATCTGGCGGCCGCCAAGAGCTTGCGCAATGATCGGGCGTTCAGCGCGGCGCGCGACAGCGCCCTGTTGCTGACCCTCGATGCCCGGATGGCGCTGCTGCTCGGCGATAGCACCGCTGCCATGAACCTGCTGCAGCGCGCCCTGGCACAGCCGGCCCCGGAGAATCTGGACTGGAGTCTGCAGGCGCCCAGACCGATCGAGCGGCTGACGCTGGCCCGGCTGCTGCTGGCCCGCGGCCGACCGGAGGAGGCCCTGGTGATGGCCGCCGCCTTTGACGGACAGCCTATGGCCTTCTTACCGTTCCTGCCAGCCAGCCTCGAGCTCAGGGCCACCGCCCTGGATCAGTTGTCCCGTCCCGACGCCGCGCGGCGGATCCGCCGCCGGCTCGAAGTTCTGCGCGGTCCGTAACCGTCCGCGCAGCCGTTCACCCCGTACCCGAGGAGAGACCCGTGGCCCAGAAGAAACCTTCACCCGGCGTGAAGCGCTTGCACAGGGCGCTCACCGCATCGGTCGAGGATCTGGCCGACAGCTTCCCGATCAAGAAGCCGCCGCCACCCCCGCCGCCGCCAATCAGCACCCAGTCGCTCGAGCGGGTCATGAAGAGCCGGGCCGCGGAGCTGGTCCGGGTCCCGAAACTCAATCGCAAGACCCTGCAGAACCTGCGGGACGCGGTGGAGGACGTCACCTTCCCGCCGCACAAGCCGCCGCCGCCACCGCCGCCGCCCTACAGCTCGGCCAAGGTCGCGAAGTATCTCAACAGCCTGGCCAAGGTGCTCGAAAAGAGCCGGAAGGCAGGCGGCCGGTAGAGTTGGACCGCACCACTTGCGGAAGTCTGTGCCCCGGGAAAACTTCAGTCCTCTTTCCGGGGGCAGACCATCCGCCGAGATCTCGTACCACTTGTTCGCCAGGCCATGACGGGGCTGTACACGGTCGAGCGCGAAATCGGCCGGGGCGGTGCTGCGCGAGTGTTTTTCGCCCGGGACCCCGGTGGCACGCCGGTCGTCCTCAAGATCCTCCATCCCGAACTGCTGGTCAGCGTCACCGCCGACCGCTTCCTGCGGGAAATCAATATCCTCCGGCGGCTCGAGCATCCCAACGTTTCCAAGCTGATCGATTCCGGCGAGCGGGACTGGCTGGTCTATTACGTCATGCCCTACATCCCGGGGCCGACGCTCAAGAGTGCCCTGGAACAGCGCCGCCGGCTGGAGATTGATGAAGTCATCCGGATGGGACGGGATGTACTCTCCGGGCTGGAGTACGCCCACGGCCAGGGCATCATCCACCGGGACGTGAAGCCGGAAAACATCATCCTGGGGCAGAGCGGGGCGGTGCTGCTCGATTTCGGCATTGCCCGGGCCATCGAGCTGTCGGGCACCGAACGCCTGACCCGGTCCGGGATCGCGGTCGGGACCTCGAGCTACATGAGTCCGGAACAGGTCTCGGCTGACGACTCGATCGATCACCGCACCGATCTCTACTCGCTGGGCTGCCTGATGTTCGAGGGGCTGGCCGGCCGGCCGCCGTACCAGCATCCCAACGAGGTCGTCGTCCTGCAGATGCACCAGACCGATCTGGTACCTGATGTGCGCCAGCACCGGCCCGAGACGCCGGCTGAGCTGGCGAGTGTGATTGCCAAGGCCATGACCAAACAGCCCGAGGCCCGGTGGCCCACTGCCGCCGCCATGCGCGAGGCGATTCCCGACCCATGACCGCGCCCGATGATGAGCACGAACGGATGGCCGCGGCGCTCACGGCCGATGGCGGTTACCGGATTCTCCGCAAACTCGGCCCCCTGGTACCGACGTCGGCGCCGGCTGGCGCACGGCTGACCCGAGGGCTGGTGCTCGACGTCGAGACCACCGGCTTCGATTCCGGCCGCGAAGCGATCATCCAGCTCAGCGCGATCCCATTCGATTATGCCCCCGATACCGGACTGATCCACCTGGTCGGGCCACTGTTCAGCGCCTATGAAGATCCCGGCCGGCCGATTTCCGCCGAGATTACCGCGCTGACCGGGATCACGGATGAAATGGTGCGGGGGCAGCGGATCGATGATGCGGCTGCCGCGGCGCTGGCCGAATCGGCCGCGCTGGTAATCGCGCACAATGCCGGATTCGACCGGCCATTCGTCGAAAAGCGGATTCCGGCGTTCCGGAGCCGTCCCTGGGCCTGTTCGCTGAGCGAGATCGACTGGCGGCCGGCCGGCTATCCGTCGAGCGCGCTGGCGGTGCTGACCGCCTGGCATTGCGAAGCGTTCTTCGACGCCCACCGGGCCGATGCCGATTGCCTGGCGCTGCTGCACCTTCTGGCCCGTCCGTTCAAGGATGGCTCGCTGCCGCTGGGCAAGCTGCTGGAGTCGGCCCGCAAGACCTCGGTGCGGATCTATGCCACCGATGCCGCCTTTGACAAGAAGGAACTGCTCAAGGCCCGGCGCTACAAATGGAGCAATGGAGAGGAAGGAAAGAAGCGGGCCTGGTACCGCGAATGCTCCGAGGACAAGGTCGAGGCGGAATTTGCCTGGCTGACCGACCAGGTCTACGGCGGCACCAGGGACAAATGGCAGGTGGAAAAGAACACCGCCCGGGAGCGGTACCGGGCGCCGGGAGGTGGCAGCAGCTCAACCGGTTGAGCCTGGAGCGAACTGTTTTTCAGTGGCAACCTCGAGTACCCATCGCTGCGGGGGAGGTTGAAGCTCCGTCCAGGCTGAAACTGCCGGCGCCCCCTGGCCGTCAGTTGAGGGCACGCTTCATTGCACTGCCAACCCGAGTGCTCGATCAATCACGCAGCTTTCCAACACGAGCTTCTGCTGGTCTCCTGGCCAGCGAGAGGTGCCGTATCAGCCCGAACTTGAAACGGCCCCATGGCAGCCGATGCGCCGCGGCTGGCGTGGCCGGACTCCTCATCGTCCTCGGCGCCTGCGCCCGACCGGAGAGCTACGGCTTCGTCGCGGTTCTCGGCAATGACACCACATCGGTGGAGCGGGTCACCCGCACCGGCAATCACATCGTCGGCGATGCCATCGGCCGCTCGCCGACCGTGACCCGCCGCCACTGGGAAGCCACGCTGGGATCGAATGGCGTGATCACCAGCTGGCAGATGAAGACTGATATCCCCAATGCCTCGCCGGCTGACCAGCACATTACCCACACCGCGACCTTCAGCGACAAGGCCACCTCGTTCACCCGCGGTACGTCTGCCGGGACCCGCTCGTTCTCGTACCGGAAGCAATACGCTGAAACGATTCCCTGGAATGCCTTCGTCTATTCGACCTGGGAGCTGCTGCTCGACGCGGCCCGGCGCCAGCCTGATTCGGCCAGCGTCACCGTCGGGCAATATTTCTTCGAGGGATGGGATGAAGGCCACGTCGGCTACGCTACGGTGGAGCGCCGGCCCGACCATTCGTACGCGATCAGCAGCACCGGCCTGGCGGGGACCGGCCTCGCCCGAGTCGATACCAACGGCCGCCTGCTATCGTATTCAGGCCAGGGCACGACCTACAAGCAGGAGGTGCGCCGCACCACCGACCTGCCGGACATTGACGCGATTGCCGACCGGTTTGCGGCCGACGAGCAGCGCCTCGGTCTCGCGACCTCGCTGAGTCCGCGCGATACCGTACGGGCCACGGCAGGCCCGGCAACCCTGACCATCGACTACAGCCGTCCGATGCGGCGCGGCAGAACCCTCGTCGGTGACGTGATCGCCACGGATGAGGTGTGGCGGACAGGGGCCAACGCAGCGACCCAGCTCACCACCTCGGCGGCGATCGGGCTGGCCGGCGTCCACCTGGCGCCAGGGACCTACACCATCTTCACGCTGCCGATGAAACAGGGTGTCATGCTCGTCATCAACGGTGAGTCGGGCCAGTGGGGCACCGAGTACAACGCTGCCAGGGACATGGCACGGCGGCCGATGACGGTGGACACCCTGGCCGCGAATGTGGAGCGGTTCACCATCCGGATTGAGCCGGCGGCACCGGCCAAGGGTCCAGCGGAAACGGCCCGGCTGGTGATGGAGTGGGGCACGTTCCGGTGGAGCGCGCCACTCACGGGCGGCGGGCACTGATGGCCAGACCAGAAGGCTGAATTCAGCTTGTCGCGATTTCCGCGATCAGCTCGATTCCGCGATCAACTTCCGCTTCGGTATTGAAGTAGTGCGGAGACAGCCGGACCGCACTCTCGACTTTCTTCTCGCCAAAATCGTACTGACCGAACCAGCGCAGACTGGCAACGATGTTGACCTTGTGGGCCAGCATCCGGCGCTTGATCTCGCGGCCATCATGGCCGGCCACCTCGGCCGTGACGATGGCGCAGGGGTTGTGGCCCCGGTCAAGCGTCCGGACCCCGGGAATCGCGGCCAGCCCGGCACGAAGCCGCCCGGCCAGCTCGATGGCGCGCCGGCCACCAGCCTCTCCCACCTCATTGGCGTACTTTGCCGCCGCACCGAGTCCCAGCACCAGCGCGTAGGGAAACTCCCAGTCCTCGAACCGCCGCGCCGTCTCAGCCATGGTGAATTCGCCGGGCGCTGACCAGACCGCGCCACGCATGTCGATGAACAGGGGATAGTCCCCCCGCTTCAGCGCGCGGTCCGCAGAATAGAGAAAGCCGATGCCGCGCGGCCCCCGCAGAAATTTCCGGCCAGTGGCCGAGAGATAGTCGCAGTCGAGCCGACTCAGATCGATCGGAATCTGGCCGATGGCCTGGCAGGCATCAATATGACAGGGCACCCCTGCCGCCGCGCAGAGCGCACTGATCGCCGCCACGTCCTGCACCAGCCCGGAGTTGGTCGGCACCCACGATATCGAGACGAAGCGGACCGTTTCGCGCTGCAGCAGTTGCCGCACCGATTCCGGATCAATCCCGCCTTCGGGCAGGTCATCGGCGTGGATCACCCGGACGCCGAGCCGGCTGGCCAGCGAGAGGTAGCTGATCTGGTAGGAGGTATAGTCGCAGCGCGAGGTCAGCAGCACGTCGCCCGGGGCGAAGTCGATGGTGCTGATGCACTGGACGAAAGCGGCGGTCGCGCTGGCCGTGATCGCGATGTTGCCAGGCGCGGTGCGGACCAGGCGAGCGGTCTCGGCGTAGACCGATTCGATGGCGCTGGCGCGTTCGTCGGCCGCCTCATAGCCGCCGATCGCGGATTCGAGCTCGGTGTGCTCGACGATGGCATCGGTCACCGGGCGGGGCATCAGGCTCGACCCGGCGCTGTTGAGATGGATGCGGTTGAGGCAACCGGGTGTATCGGCGCGCCAACGGTCGAGATGCGGGTGGGTCACTGGATTTCCTTTCCAGAATGCAGGCAACGGGATCGCATGATCCGCGGGGCATGGTAAGGGAGGTCCCGTGCCACCGCCACCATGCCGGGCGAGCACGCTGATGACAGGCACGACCAAACGCAACGGCCCTGCTCGGTAGCACAGGATTGCTGGAAACTGCTGCGCGATTTGTCCGTGATGTAGGACCGGCCGATTGAACCTCACCCGATATCCCGGACAATCAATGCTGCGACTGCGTTCCTCCATGTTTGTACTGCTGCTGGCCCTTCCGCTGGCGCTGGTTTCCTCCGCCCGGTCCACCTTCAGCCTGGCCCCGTCGGGGCGCGACAGCCTGCTGCTGGAGCCGGTCCGGCCGTGGGGGCTCAGTCTCGATGACCGTGATCCGGCGGTCCGGCCCGGCGACGACTTCTTCCGCTCCCAGAACGGCGGATGGCTGGCGCGCACGGTGCTTGATTCGGCCAATCCCGCCTACGCGTACTGGCGCGACCTGCAACGGATCACCCCACGCCGAGTGGCGGCGATCCTGGGTGACGCGGCAAGCGACCGGGCCGCTGATCCACGCTCGGTGCGAGGGATGGCGGGCGCCTTTTACCGCTCCTTCATGGACACGGTGACGATCGAACGACTGGGGCTGTCGCCGCTTGATCGCGAGCTCGATGCCATCCGGTCGGCTACGACCAAACCGAGGATGGCCGCGCTGATGGGGGCTGAACTCAGCCCGTCGACGATGGTCGGGATCAACATCGGCCAGGACCAGCGAGCGCCCGACCGCTACGCCGTCTACATCGGCCAGTCGGGACTCGAACTACCGGGCAACGAGTACTACCTCGATTCGGCGCAATCGGATATCAAAGCCGCCTATCAGGCATACGTGGGCCGGATGCTCACGCTGGTCCACTGGCCCGAGGCGAATGCCCGTGCGGCCGATATCGTGGCCCTCGAGACCCGGATTGCCGCGGTCAGCTGGAGCCGGCAGGAATCGCGGCGGGCGGACAAGAACTACAACCCGATGACCGTGGCCGAGCTGACGGCGCTGGCGCCGGGCTTCGATTGGCGGGCCTTCCTCGACGGTGCGGGACTCGGCGGCGCCGACCGGATCGTGGCTACCACCAACACCTCGCTCCCCGCCATCGCTCGGATCTTTGCCGAGGCCCCCATCGACGTGCTGCAGGCGCGACAGGCCTTTGCGCTGATCGACTACGCCGCGCCAAACCTGAATCGAGCGGCCGCCGAGGCCAGTTTCGATTTCCGGGTCAAGACGTTCAACGCCGGCCGGCTCAACGCCCTGCCGCCGCGCGATGGCTTCCGGGCCGGCGTACTGCTCGGCAATGCCATCGGCCCCATGATTGGCAGCCTCTATGCCATCCGGTATTCCTCGCCGGAGGTCAAGGCGGCGGTCACGGCGATGGCAGAAAATATCAGGGCCGCCTTCGATGCCCGCCTTGCCCGAGTGAGCTGGATGAGTCCGGAGACCCGGCGCCGGGCCCGGGCCAAGCTGGCCCGGATGACCTTTCACGTCGGCTATCCCGATCACGACCGCGATTATGCCGGACTGGTCATCCGGAACGACGATCTGTACGGCAACGTGGTGCGCACCGTGGCCTACGACTGGAAGCGGCGGATCCGGCAACTGCGCCAGCCGTTCGACCGGACGGCGTGGGTCATGACGCCACAGACGGCCAACTACAACTACGATCCGACCACCAATACCATCGAACTGCCGGCGGGGCTGCTGCAGCCACCCTTCTTCGACCTCCGGGCCGACCCGGCGGTGAACTATGGCGCCGTCGGAGTCCTCATCGGCCAGGACATGGTGATGGGTTTCTCCGATCTCGGCAGGCACTACGACGAGACCGGCCAGCTGCGCGACTGGTGGACCCCGGAGGAGTCAGCCCACTTCGAGGCGCTGAGCCGCCAGGTGGCGGATCAGTATTCGGCGGTTGAACCACTGCCTGGCATTCATGTGCGCGGAGAGCTGGTGGCCGATCAGGCCGTGCAGGATCTCGGAGGGTGGCTCACCGCCCTGGATGCGTATCGGCTGGCGCTCAAAGGCCGGCCCTCGCCGGTGCTCGATGGCTTCACCGGCGACCAGCGGGTCTTTCTGGGCCGAGCCCAGATGTGGCGCGCCAAGTTCGCGGTGCCGTTCCTCCGCGCCCAGGTCGTCACGGCCAACAATGCCCCGACCTTCCTCCGGGTCAACGGCCCGGCCCGCAACATGGATGAGTGGTACCAGGCATTCGGAGTCCTGCCCAGTGACAAACTCTATCTCACTCCAGAACGGAGGGTCCATCTGTGGTAACCTCTCGCGCGCGGTTGAAATCATCATGTCTTACCGGGCTTGTGCTGTGCCTGGCCGGGATGCCGGCGATGGCCCAGCAGCGCTCCGGCGACCCCAATCCGATGATGCAACATGCCGATTCGCTGTTCCGGGCCCAGCAGTGGGCCGAGGCGGCCCGGGCGTTCGAGTCGCTGGCCGCCGGCGACTCCTCCAATGGGCTGCTCTGGTTCAGGCTCGGCGCCAGCCTCGAGCCGCAGAAGAAATTCGGCGAGGCCGCCAAGGCCTACCAGCATGCCGCGGGGCTGGGATTCCAGCCGATGATGGTCGACCTCCGGCTGGCGCGGGTCTACAGCCAGAACCAGGAGCCAGATCGGGCGCTCGATCAGCTTCGCAACGCCGCCAAGATGGGATTCCCGGCTGCGCTCGTGGACAGCGAGCCCGGTCTGGCCGCGATCCGGAGCCGACCGGAGTACGCCGCCATCGTCGCGAGTGCCGAGGGGAATCGCTTCCCGTGCCGCGCGGTGCATGACTTCGATTTCTGGGCCGGCACCTTTGATGTGGGGGCCTGGAGCCAGCCGACCGTGCCACCCTCCGGCGTGGCGGTCAACACCCGGAGCTATGAGGGGTGCGTTTTTGTCGAGCAGTTCAGCAGCAAGCGGCCCGGTGGAGGGGGCGGGATGAGCATGAGCTTCTACGACGTCAACCGCCGCACCTGGCGGATGGTCTGGAACGACGACAACAACAGCTCCAACGACTTCGAGGGGACCGTGCAGGCCGGGGTGATGCACTTCCTCGGCTGGGTCCTCGACCCTGCAGGCAAGCGGGTCCTGGCCTCCAACACGATCGAGCGGATGGCAGCCGACACCATGCGCCAGACCTACGCCATCTCACCGGACAGCGGCAAGAGCTGGGTCACCCAGCAATCGGGGCGCTGGGTCCGCCGGGTCGGCGGCGGATCCTGATCGATCAATGGCAGGCGGTGACGGAATCGGGCAGCCGGATCCGGTAGATATCGCCAGGCGGACGGACCGAGTCCGGCTGCCCCGCAACGATGCCGGGGCGTTCGGAGGTGAAGTAGAGCTCGTGGCTGGAGGCTCCGAACCCCGGAGCGAATTCGCCGTAGCGGGTATTGACGTCGGTGAGCGGCCGCGGCTCCGTCCACCCGGCTGATGTGTGGCAGGACACCATGAGGTCCGCCTTGGTCCCGGGCGGCGCCTCGACCAGTACCATGAACCGGCCGTCAGGCGAGATCAGCGGATTGCCGCCAGCAATGGTCGCCCCGAACGCCACCGGCTCCGGCTTCGACCATTCCGTGCCGTTCCACCAAGTCTGGTAGACCCGCATCGGGCCGTCACGATTGGAGCTGAACACCATGGTACCGCCGGCCGAGACCGAAACGAAAATATCGGTCGAGTCCGAATTGAGTGGCTCGCCGACATCGACGGGATCGGTCCAGCCGCTGCCGGTCCGCTCGACATACCATGTGTTCATCGAGGCTGGATGGCCCGTCCTCGGCCGGTCGGAGCTGAAGTAGAGCCGGCGGCCGTCGGGGGTCATGAACGGATCGACGTCGCGGTACTGACCCGAGAACGGAGCGGGGATCGCGTGGGTCCAGGGTCCACCGGTACGGCTCGACATCATGATCGTCAGCTTCGAGCGGTCAGGGCTGGCACGATTGAAGAAAAGGGTGTTTCCATCCGGCGTGGTCGTCGTGGCAAACTCCGGCAGCTCGGTGGAAATCACCCCTGGCCCGACCAGCTCGGCTTTTCCGGTGACCATGATGGAATCGAGGTGGTGAGCGGCGCACCCGGCCGTCACCAACCACGGCAGCAGTGCGTACAGGATTCGACGGCGCATCCGGCGTGCATCCTGGGAGGGGTAAGGTGATACGGCGCAACGACTCAGGCGGTTTCGCGGTCCATCCCGCGCAAGATTCTGATAGCGACCCGCGCTTCCGGGCGGATCTTGGGGCATGATTCTCACACTCCGCTCGACCGCCTGGCTGATTGCGTCGCTCGCGATCGCCGCCCCGGTCACCGCCCAGCTCTCTCCTGCCGCGCAGGACACGATCACCCTGGCCCGCCAGCTCATGGGCCAGCACAAACAGGATGACGTCATCGCGATGCTCACCCCGTTCGTGGCTGCCCACCCGAAGGCGGGCGGGGCCTGGTTTACCCTCGGCAATGCCCACCGCCAGCTCGGGCACATCAACCAGGCCGCGGATGCATTCGGTCACGCGGTCGGCAACACGCCCGGGCCGGTACCGATGGCCGAAATGAGCCTGCTCGGGATGTATGCCGATTCGGGCCGAGCCGATGACGCCTACCACTGGCTGCAGCAGCTGCGGGGCCGGATGGACCTGACCGGCGTCGCCGCCATTCCCGGCGTCAAGAAGCTGCACGACGATCCGAGGTTTGCCGACCTGTTTCCCGACCGGATCAAGTTCGATCCGCCGTTCGTCGAACCCGGGACTCGCATCATTCACGAGTGGCGTGGGGAGGCCGCCGGTGACGAATTCGGCTGGATCGCGCGCGGCATCGGGGATGTCGACGGTGATCTCATCACCGATATCACCATCTCGGCCACCGGTAATCCGCCCTATGGCAACACCCGGGGCGCCGTGTACGCCTATTCAGGCAAGTCGGGCAAGCTGCTCTGGAAGGTGGTGGGCGACAGCGGCGCGGCCCTGGGCACCGGGCTGGAGGCCGCCGGTGACGTGAACGGTGATGGAGTGCCGGATGTGGTGGCCGGGGCGCCAGGGATGAATGCGGTGCTGGTCTTCTCGGGCCGCGACGGCAAGGAGCTGCTCAGGCTCAAGGGTGATTCGACCGATGGCGACCTGGGGGCCTCCGCCTCTGGTGTCGGGGACCTCGACGGCGATGGCCGGCCCGATATCGCGGCGGGTTCTCCCTCCAGTCACGAGGCCGTTGGCCGGGTCTACATCTTCTCGGGCAAGGACGGACACCGGATCGAGACGCTCGACGGCGAACACCCCGGCGACGGCTTCGGTTCGACCGTCGGTGGTTCCGGGCCCACACTCATCGTCGGCGCGCCCGGCGCCGGCGCGCAGCGCACGGGCCGGATCTATATCTACAACCGGCTCGAGCCCAAGCCGCGCTTCGTCGAAGAGTCGGATTCCACCGGTATTGCGCTGGGCGGAATGTTCGTGTCGGTCATCGGCGATGTCGATGGCGACAGTGTGCCGGATGTGTACGCCGCCGACTTCCCGAATACTGCCAAGGGCCGGGCCACCGGCCGCGCCTACGTCTATTCCGGGAAAACCGGTGCCGTAACTCGGACCTTCACCGGCGACGTGCCTGGTGAAGCCTTTGGTATCGGGGCGGCGCGCACTGGCGACGTCAACGGTGACGGCGCCGCCGACCTGGTCATCGGCTCATGGCAATACGGCGGCGCGGCCTGGTCAGGTGGGCGGGTCCAGGTGATTTCAGGCAAGGATGGCAAGGTGCTGCAGACCATCACGGGCAAGGTGCCCGGTGAAACCCTCGGCTTCGATGCCGTCGGCGTCGGCGATATCGACGGCGACGGGATGACCGACTACCTGGTCACCTCGGCGTGGAGCATGGTCAACGGGTTCAGGTCGGGCCGGACGTTCATTGTGGCGGGGACGGTGAAGAAGAGGCGATAGGCGAAAGGCGAAAGGCGATAGGCGAAGGGCGAAAGGCGAAAAGCGAAAAGCGAAAAGCGAAAAGCGAAAAGCGAAAAGCTTTTACCGAGCCGAGTCAGGTTTCAATCGACTTTTGGTTTCGCCGCTGCCAGAACAGGCAGACCGGCACGCCAAGGGCGAGCAATACCACTCCGCGGAGTGCGTTACCGGGGTTTGAGGCCACGGAGCCCAGCACTACGTAGATGGCGGCGAGGATGAAGAGAATCGGAGTGAGCGGAAACCACGGAACCCGGAACCCGGAACCGGCCCCGCCCGCCTCTCTCCGCCGATACACGAACAATGTCGCCACGGTCAGGGCAAAGAAGATCCAGTCACAGAACACCACGTAATCGAGCAGCTGGCCGTAGCTGCCGGTCTTGAGCAGGATGACGGCCCAGACGCTCTGGAACACGATGGCCGTGACTGGAGTCCGGAACTTTGGATGGAGGGTCGCAAAGCTCTTGAAAAAGAGGCCATCGGCCGCCATGGCCTGGTAGACTCGCGGTGTCACCAGGATGACCAGGCCGAGGAAGCCGAAGGTCGAGAGGGCAATTCCGGCACTGATCAGGGTCGCACCACCCGGTCCGACCAGGATCCGCATCGCGTCGGCGGCGGGTGCCTGGCTGGCCGCAAGTCCGGCGGCCCCCATGGCCTTGAGGTAGGTCACGTTGGCCATCACGTAGACCGCGATGACGATCAGCACGCCGAGGATCAGGGCCCGGGGCAGATTCTTTTCCGGGTCGATGATCTCTTCGGCGATGAAGTTGGTCTGCTGCCAGCCGCCGCAGGCGAACAGCACCGGTACCAGTGCCGTTCCCATACCCACCACGATGCCCCAGCCGGTCGGCGCCACCACCGCGACCGACGCCGCCTGCGCCTGCTCGGCCGTACTGTGGGTCAGGAAGATCCCGGCGCCGATCAGCGCGGTGAGCGCCGCCAGCTTGAGCACGGTGAACAGATTCTGGGTCACCGCCCCCGGCTCCACCCCGACGATGTTGATGATCGAGAGCAGCGCGATGGCGCCGATGGCAATCGGGGTCACCAGCGAAGGGGGCAGACCGAGCAGCGCGGTGGTGTAGCTGGCAAAGGTGACAGCCACCGCAGCCATGGCCCCGGTCGCCATGACGAGCAGCAGCGCCCAGCCATACAGAAATCCGGGCAGCGGCCCGAACGCTTCTCTCAGATAGGAATAGCCACCCCCGGCTTTGGGCGATCTGGCACCAAGTTCAGCGAAGCAGAGCGCCCCGAGCATCGCGATGGCGCCGCCCAGCACCCAGGCGCCAAGCGTCAGTTCGGACGAGCCGACTCGTTGGGCCACGATGGCGCTGTTCATGAAAATTCCGGAACCGATAATCCCGCCGATGACGGTCATGGTGCCGGAAAAGAGGCCGAGGCGGCGGGCGTAGGTGACTGGCGCGGTCGCGGGTTTCGTCATGCGGGAAGATGCGGCCCGCTGGCGCGGGGGGGCAGGGGGGCAGGAGGAGGGGGCGCGATGAGGTTTGGGGGGGGAAGGGGGGAACACTCCGGTGCACGTCCGGATCGTTTTGGACTCTCGTCTCTTGTCTCTCGACTCTCGACTCGCCACGAACGTTCGGCATTTGACGAGTCCCATTGACGATTCAACGGCAAAACAATACTATATCAGCATGATCGACGCTGTAGACGCTAAAATCATTGCGATACTCCAGGCCAATGGCCGGGAAACCAACGCCGAAATCGCCCGGCGGGTGGATATGGCGGCGTCGGCGGTGCTGGAGCGGATCCGGAAGCTGGAAGCCCGCGGTGTGATCCAGGGCTATACGGCCCGGATCGACCCCAAGGCTGTTGACCTCGGTTTGCTGGCTTTTGTCTTTGTCCGGGCAGATGAGCGGGTCGGGGAGGAGTCGGCCGGCCGTCAGCTGGCCGCCATTCCAGAGGTCCTCGAGGTCCATCACGTTGCCGGTGAAGACTGCTACCTCGTCAAAGTGCGGGCCGAGGGTCCGGAGGCGCTGGGCCGGATACTGCGCGAGCGGTTCGGCGCCATCGGGCATGTCCGGACCACCCGGACCACCATCGTGCTGTCATCCGTCAAGGAATCCACCGAGCTGCTGATTCCGCAGGAGACGGTCGTTGAGGGGGCGGCATGAGTCCCGCCAACGCTCCGCGCTTCAAGCTGGCCCTCGCCTTTGCGGCCATCTGGGTCATCTGGGGCTCGACCTACCTGGCCATCGCCATCGGGCTCGAGACCATCCCGACCTTTGCGCTGGCGGCGGGCCGGTTCATCATCGCCGCCATCGCGATGTATGCCTTGGCCCGGTACCGTGGGGCGGCCAACCCAACGCTGGCGCAGTGGCGCTGGGCCGCGCTGCTGGGTTTCCTGTTTTTTGTCATCGGCAACGGCGTCGTGGTCTTCGTCGAGCAGCGGGTCTCGAGCGGGCTGACCGCCCTGCTGGTGGCCATGGTCTCGGCTTGGACCGCCATCATCGAGTGGCTCAAGCCGGGTGGTCGAGCGCCGACCACGCCGGTGACCGTCGGAATCGTACTGGGCTTTGCCGGGGCTGCGCTGCTGCTGGTGCCAGTCGGCGGCGGGGAGCAGGTGCCGCCGCTCGATGCCGGGCTGCTGATCTTTTCGACCTTTGCCTGGGCGCTGGCATCGGTGCTGAGCAAGCAGGCGGACCTGCCCAGGGAAACCACCATGACCGCCGCCGCCGAGATGATCTGTGGCGCCGTGGGCTTGAGCCTGATCGGCCTGCTGACCGGCGATTTCGGCCGGGTGGTAGCCAGCCAGGTCAGCGGCCGGTCGTTCTGGGCGCTGATCTACCTGTCGGTGTTCGGATCGCTGGTCGCCTTTACCTGCTTTGCCTGGCTGCTCAAGGTCAGCACTCCCGGAAAGGTCAGCACGGCGGGATACATCAACCCGATGGTGGCGGTGGGTCTGGGGTGGGCCTTTCACTCCGAGGTGCTGACCACCCGGTCGCTGATCGCGTCAGCCATCATCGTGGTCGGGGTGGCCCTGATCATCACCGGCGACAACCTGGTCAAGCTGCGGCAGCGGCAGGTGGCGGAGCCCGCGTCCGAGTCGGTCGTGCAGCAGGCCTGAGGCAGCTTTAAGCCATAAGCCATAAGCCATAAGCTTTCAGCCGGCAGCTTCAGGCTGCGGAGGTTTGGATGGCACGCCGAATCGATCCGAGGATTGCCCTGCTGGTCCAG
>JBDTTF010000022.1:0-2875 GCA_039930765.1 Gemmatimonadota bacterium
CGGCTAACGGCTAACGGCTAACGGCTAACGGCTAACGGCTAACGGCTAACGGCTAGCGGCTAACGGCTGCTGGTTTACCGCTCCAATCAACGGCTCGAAATGCACCACGATCGGCCGCACCAGCCCCGGCACCTCACGGCCACTCGGCCGGTGCGCCGTCACCGTCACCACCACGCTGTCCGGAGCAACCTTTCCCGTGATCCGGGTCAGGGTCACCCCGGTCTGGGGAGCGCCGTTGATTCCGGTCGTCGCGGTATCGACCAGCCCGTGGCCGGGGAATTCGATGGTTCGATCGGCCGGGGTGGCAAACACCGGGCTGGTGATGGTGAAGATCAATCGCCGGTTGGCGATCGGTCCGGCCGGCTGAAAGCTCTGGAGTGACACCTGCAGTGAATCCGATAACACGTTGTTGCCATCGACGGTGATCGAATCGCTGCCGGTCAGCGCGATCGTGTCGCTGCGGGCACTTAGTGAATAGGTGAGGATGGTGGAGCCGAGGGTGCCGACCCGGGCCTGGATCCGGGGAGAGCCTGAGGTGCCGACCCCGACGATGTACGGAATGGCTGAATCGACGACCACCGCCAGGCTGTCGGCGCTGGTCCATTTGATATTGCCGTCGATGCTGTCGCCCTGGAGGTTCAGGGCCCTGGCATGCAGCGTCTGGGTGACCAGGTTGATGGTGTCCCGGTCTTCCATGGTCGGGAACTGAGGCGAAATTACCTCGATGGCCACCACCCCGGTGGTGTCTCCTGCCAGTGAACTGCAGCCCGCCACCAGCGCGAGCAGCACCATCGTGCGCTGCCGGCCCATCATGTGGCCCCCGCTTCTCCATCGGCTTCCAGCTGGCGCAGCGTGCTCTCGGCGTGCTTGATCCACCGGTCGGCATCCGGTCCGCGCGGGGGCCGGGCCAGGAAGGTGCGGAGATGGGTGGCAGCGGTCGCGGGGTCGGCCTTCTTGATCAACAGGAAGGCCATGCCGTAGTGGGCCCCGACGAGGGTGGGGTCGAAATCGAGGGCGCGGCGATAGTGCCGCAGCGCCTCGTCGGTCTGCCCGGTCTTGGTAAAGGCGATGGCCATGTTCTGCAGGATCTTGGGATCGGTGGGATGATCCCGGAGCGCCAGCCGGTAGCTGGTGAGCGCCGCCTCGTAGTCGCCCTGACGTTCCAGTGCCAGCGCCTCATTCAGGTAGTCGAGGCGCTGGGGGCGGAGGGACTTCGATGGCTCTGATCCGAACAGCCGGCGCCAGAAACTCATGAGGCTGATGGGAGTTCCCCGGATGTTGTCCAAGTGGCGAAGATACAGTAAGATAGCCCGGGGGCCGATAGCTGGCAACGGAATTCCAGGCCCCGAATCAGCAGTGGAGGAACCATGCGCAGGACGCCTTTGCCCGGCCCCCGAGGGGTATTCGAAGTCGACTGGCCCTTCTTCGGTGAGATCTGCCGTTCGCTGGCACTCAAGGTGGCCCGGGAATACGATCCGGAAGTGGTGCTCGGCATCGCCCGCGCGGGGGTCATGCCGGGGGTGGTCGTCGCCTCGATCCTGCAGCGCGAATTTGCCTCGATGACGGTGGCCCGCACCGAGGTCGGTGGCGAGCCGGTCCTGGTGGCGGGGCCGCCCTATACCATCGAGGGGCGGCGGGTGCTGCTGGTCGACGAGACCTGCGATACCGGCAGCACGATGGTGCTGGCGCTGCGCGAGGTGCGGGCCGCCCGTCCGGCGGCGGTGCAGACGGCCGTCTCGTTCCGGACCGGCGTGTACCAACCCGACTTCCACGCTTTTGAGACCTCCAGCTTCATCATCCTGCCCTGGGATCGTGAGGTGGTGCTCAACGGTGAGCTGGTGATCCGCCCCGACTATGCCGCGCACCTCAAGGGGGCCGACTGACCCAGGCTGACCCCACGCCGTGAAGCAGCAGCTCAGCGACGCGCTGCGCGGCTCCCGCGCCGACTACACCGAAATACGTCTGGAGCGGTCCTGGTCCTCCACTGTGGCCCTGCGTGGCCGGCGGATCGAGGGGGCCCAGACCGCCTTTGACTGTGGTGGCTTCGTCCGCTGCCTCAATCGGGGCTGCGGCTGGGGCGCGGCCACGTTCACCGGTTTCGACGAGCTCACCGCCATGGTGGCGCGGGCCCACGAGCTCTCGCTGGCGGTCAGGCTCGAGCAGCCGATCCGGCTGGCCGAGATTCCGCTGCGCCAGGATGATGTCAGGGAAGATCTCGACGGTGATGCCCGCGGCATCCCGCTGGACCAGAAGGTGGCGCTGCTGGTCGGGCTCAACCACGAGATGCTGGCCGTCGACCGCCGGATCGTCGAGACCCAGGCGGCCTATCGCGATGAGGTCACCGAGTGGTGGTACGGCAACAGCGACGGCATCCTGCTGCACGAGCTCCGGCCCGAGATCACCCTTTCCGCGGTGGCAGTGGCTCGCGAGGGAGACATCCTCGAGCGGGGCCTCGAATCGCTGGGACTCCGGCGGGGCTGGCTGTCGGTCCATGGGAGGGAAGGGATGTTCCGCCAGGCCGCCGAGCGGGCCGTGGACCTGCTCAAGGCGCCGCGGGTGCACGGTGGCCGCTATCCGGTGGTGCTCGATCCGCGCCTGGCCGGTGTGTTCATTCACGAATCGATCGGTCACCTGAGCGAGGCTGATTTCATCGACGAGAATCCGGCCGCCCGCAACCTGATGAAGCTGGGACGGCGGGTCGGTCCCGATGACCTGAACGTGGGGGACGACGGCAGCGCCAGTGGCCGCCGCGGCACCCTGCCGTACGACGATGAAGGCACTCCGACCCGGAATACCACCCTGATCCAGAACGGGGTGGTGGTCGGTCGGCTGCACAACCGGGAAACCGCGGCCCGCGCTGGCGAACCTCCGACCG
>JBDTTF010000023.1:0-11677 GCA_039930765.1 Gemmatimonadota bacterium
GCCTGTCCGCCTGTCCGCCTGTCCGCCTGTCCGCCTGTCCGCCTGTCCGCCCGTCAGTACCCCACCGCCTCCCCATCCTTGCGCGGATCCGATCCAGCCACGTAGCCCCGCTCCAATCGAATGATGGCCTGGCTGCCGCCGGCGCTGCCCGGCGGAAGATCCTCAATCCGGTGCCCCATGGCCTCGAGCTGACGCCGCACCGAGTCCGGGATCTGCGGCTCCAGCCCGACCCGCACCCCTTCAAAATGGCGGAACCTCGGCGCGTCGATTGCTTCCTGGATATTCATTCCGAACACCAGCAGGTTGAGCAGCACCTGCACATGCCCCTGCGGCTGGATCGAGCCGCCCATTACCCCGAAGCTCATCCACGGCACCTCGCCGGCCGGCGTGGTACGGGTCACAAACCCCGGAATCAGGGTATGCAGTGGCCGCTTTCCGGGTGCCACGGTGTTGGCCAGCCCTTCCTCAAGCGTGAATCCCGCCCCGCGATTCTGCAGCGCGAACCCGGTGCCTGGCACCACCACGCCGGATCCGAAGGCGTCGTACAGGCTGTTGATGAACGAGACCATGTTGCCGGCCGAGTCGGCGGTGGTGAGATAGATCGTTTCGCTCTTCGAGGCAGCCGCACCTGGATCCACATGCGTGGCCGCGTGATTGAAATCGATGCGGGCCCGCCGCTGCTGGATGTAGTCGTCAGCCAGCAATGCGCTCATCGGGATTTTCACACTGGCCGGGTCGCCGACGTAGTGAGCCAGGTCGGCAAAGGCCAGCTTCTTGGCCTCAATCAGCCGGTGCAGGTACGGCGCCGTGTTGTGGCCCAGCCCCTTGAGATCCCAGGGCTCGAGCAGCCGCAGCATCTCGAGTGCGGCGATGCCCTGATTGTTGGGCGGCAGCTCCCAGATCCGGTAGCCCTTGAACGCGATCGAAATCGGGTCGACCCAGGTCACCGTGTGCGCCCGCATATCCTCGATCGTGAGGAATCCGCCGAGCTGATGGACCCGCTGCACGATCCGCTGGCCCAGGGCGCCACCGTACAGGGCGCCGGGCCCCTGCTTGGCAATCAGTCTGAGCGACGCCGCCAGGTCGGGATTGCGGAACCACTCACCCGCCTTGGGAGTCCGGGTACCATCGACCAGAAAGGTCTGCCTGGCGCCCTCGTCTTTCTGCAGTCGTTCGACCTCCGCGGCCCATTGGCCCGCGATGATCGGCGAGACGGGAAATCCCTCGTCCGCCAGGTGTATGGCGGGCTGGAGTGCCTGCGACAGGGAAATGGTGCCGTAGCGCTGCAGCAGGGCCGCCCAGCCTGACAACGCTCCAGGCACCGTGATCGTTTCGGGCCCGTACTCCGGCATGTCGGTGTGGCCCCGCTTCACCAGCTCCGCTCGTGTCATCCCCGCGCCTGCTCGGCCGCTGGCGTTGAGGGCCACGAGCTTCTTTGCTTTGGCCGACCAGACCAGGGCAAACATGTCGCCGCCGATCCCGGTCATGTGGGGCTCGACGAGAGCAAGCACCGCGGCGGAGGTGACCGCCGCGTCGATGGCATTGCCACCCTGCTGCAGTACCGCAAGTCCGGCGGCGCTGGCCAGCGGCTGGCTGGTGGCGACCACGCCGTGGGGCGCGTACACCGGCGACCGGCCGGCCAGCGATGGTTCGCGTGGGGCCTGCGCCTGTCCATCGGCAAGTGGCATCGCGATCAGCAGCAGGGAGACGAGGGGTCGGATTAGCATGGCCCCTATGGTACAGGTGTCCGGCGGGCTGAGCCAGTAGTCGATGGACCCCTCATCCTCCCTCTCACCTCTTACCTCTCACCTCTTACCCCGTTAGACTCCTCCTGCCAAAATGGCCGACCTTCTCACCCGCACGGTGCCATGCCCAAGCGCGACTTCCTCACCATCGCCGACTTCAATAAAGACGAGCTCAACGAGCTGGTCGACCTCGCCATCAAGCTCAAGAAGGGCAAGGGTCCCAAGCGCCCACTCGAAGGGCAAACCCTCGGGATGATCTTTGCCAAGAGCTCGACCCGGACCAGGGTCTCCTTCGAAGTGGGGATGTACCAGCTGGGGGGCCACGCCCTCTTCCTCTCCGCCCGCGACATCCAGCTCGGCCGTGGCGAGCCGGTCCGCGACATGGCCCGGGTCCTGTCCCGGTATCTCGACGCCATCATGATCCGGACCTTTGCCCAGTCGGAGGTCGAGGAACTGGCCCGCTACGCCACCATTCCGGTGATCAACGGGCTGACCGATCTCCACCATCCCTGCCAGATCCTGGCCGACCTGATGACGATGAAGGAGCAGCTGGGTGGCTGGGACAAGAAGACGGTGGCCTGGATCGGCGATGGCAACAACATGGCCAACAGCTGGGTCGAGGCCGCCGGCATCCTCGGCTTCGAGCTCCGGGTGGCGGCGCCCAAGGGCTATGAGCCGGACAAGGAAATTTTCCGCCGCTACACCGGCAGCACCAAGCTCATGCTGACCCGGAGCATCGAGGAAGCAGCCAAGGGCGCCGATGTGGTCACCACCGATGTCTGGGCCTCGATGGGCCAGGAGGAGGAACAGGCGGTTCGGGCCAAGGCGTTCAAGGATTTTGTGGTCGATGACCAGCTCATGGGGCTGGCCCGCTCCAAGGCCATCTTCCTGCATTGCCTGCCGGCCCACCGCGGTGAAGAGGTCTCGGAGTCGGTTCTCGAAGGCGCCGCCTCGAAAGTCTGGGACCAGGCCGAGAACCGCCTGCACGCCCAGAAGGCGCTGCTGATCATGCTGATGCGGGGCAAGGGCAAGAAGAAGTAGCCCGCCGCTCTCCACTCTCCACTCTCCGCACTTCACCCGAGCCCGATGCCATGACGGAAGCGTTGAAACAGACCCCGCTCCACGCCGCCCACGTAGCACTGGGCGCCAAGATGGTGGCCTTCGCCGGCTGGGAAATGCCGGTGCAATATCCCACCGGGATCCTGGCCGAACACCGGGCAGTGCGGGAGGGGGTGGGGATCTTCGACGTCTCGCACATGGGCGAGTTCGAGGTCACCGGCCCCGACCGCAATGCCTTTGTCAACCGGATCACCTGCAACGATGTCGGCGCCCTCGGCCCCGGTGGCGTGCAGTACTCGGCGCTGCTCAGGGCGGACGGCACCATCGTCGATGACTGCACCACCTACCGGTTCGACGACAAGGTGATGGTCGTGGTCAACGCCGCCAACATCGAGAAGGACTGGGCCCATATCGTCGACCAGAAGGGCGGGATCAACGTCCGGCTCAAGAACATTTCCGACAATGTCGGGCTGCTGGCGCTGCAGGGGCCCAGGGCGGAAGCGCTGCTGCAGCCGTTCAGCACGACCAAACTGTCGGACATTGCCTATTACCACTTTGCGGTGGGCGATGTGGCCGGGGCCATGTGCTTCATCTCGCGGACCGGTTACACCGGCGAGGACGGCTTCGAGCTCTACTGCCGCAGCAGCGACACCGTGAAGATCTGGGAGACGCTGACCAAGGCCGGCGCCGTGCCGATCGGACTGGGCGCCCGGGACTCGCTCCGGCTCGAAATGGGCTATGCCCTCTACGGCAACGACATCGACGACACTACCACTCCGCTCGAGGCCGGGCTCAACTGGATCGTGAAGCTGGACAAGGGTTCCCAGTTCATGGGCGACCAGGCACTCCGGCTGCAGAAGCAGGTGGGCGTCAGCCGCCAGCTGGTCGGCTTCGAGCTGGCGGGCAAGGCGTTTCCCCGTCCAGGCTACAGTGTCTGGTGCGACGGCCGCCAGGTCGACACGGTCCGCAGTGGCACCATGAGCCCGACCCTCGGCAAGCCGATCGGCACCACCTACCTGCCCAAGGCCTCGGCCAAGGTTGGCAGCACCTTTCAAGTCGAGGTCCGCGGCGAGCGGCTTCCCGCCACCGTGGTCAAGAAGCCGTTCTGGACCGGGGGCTCGATCAGGAAGTAATGCCGATCCGGATTGCCATCCTCACGATTTCCGATGCTGGTCACCGCGGCACCCGGGCCGATACCTCGGGCGACGCGATCGCCGAGTGGGCGGCCGGGCCGGGCCACCCGGTGGTATTCCGCGCGCTGGTGCCCGATGAGACCGATCGGATTGCCGGGCAGCTGATGGCGTGGTGTGATGGCGGCGCGGTGGATCTGGTACTCACCACCGGCGGCACCGGTCTCACCCCGCGTGACCGGACCCCCGAAGCCACCCGGGCGGTACTGGATATCGAAGCGCCCGGGATTGCCGAGGCGCTCCGGATGTCGGTGTATCCTCGTTTTCCCAGGGCCGCGCTGTCACGCGGGATTGCGGGCGTGCGTGGCCGGACCCTGATCGTGAACCTGCCCGGCAGTACCGGCGGGGTGCGGGATGGACTCGAGGTGCTGCAGGCGCTGGTGTCCCATGCGGTCGATCTGGTCCGCGGCGAACGGACGGAGCACTAGCATGGCCTCCAGGATTCTGCTGAGCATGGACGACCTCGAAACCGCGGTGCCGGTGAACGCGGCTCTGGAAGCGGCAGGCTACGTCACCACCATGGTTTCCGCGCTCGACGACGCCAAGGCGGCGATGCGCCGGGCCAATCCGGACCTGGTGGTGCTCACCGGCGCGGTCCGCGAGGCGCCGGCCCGTCAGCTGGCCCAGCTGGCCCACGACGCCGAGATATCAATCCTGGCGCTGCTGGAACCCACCGATTCCGGCCCCAGCGTGCGGGACGAACATCTCCACGCGACCGCACTGCTGTCCAAGCCGCTGCCCCCCGCTGAAGTGGTCCAGGCCATCAGCCGGCTGCTGGAACGGCGCCAGCTGCAGCTCCGCACCAGCATCGTCGGCGAGAGCCCCGCCATCCAGGAGTTGCTGGTCAAGATCGAGCAGATGGCGCCAGTCAGCAGCACGGTGCTGATCCAGGGCGAATCGGGCACCGGCAAGGAGCTCGTTGCCAAGGCCATCCACGACCTCTCCCCTCGGCGCGGCAAGCCGTTCATCGCGATCAATTGCGCCGCGCTGCCTGAGACGCTGCTCGAAAGTGAGCTGTTCGGTCACGAGAAGGGTGCCTTTACCGGAGCCGCGGAGCGGCGGCTGGGGCGGTTCGAGCTGGCCCACACCGGGACCATCTTCCTCGATGAGATCGGGGAGGTTCCGGCCAGCGTGCAGGTCAAGCTGCTGCGGGTGCTCGAGACCCGAAGCTTCTTCCGGGTCGGCGGCGTGGCGCCGATCAAGGTCGATGTCCGGGTGGTGGCCGCCACCAACAAGAGCCTGCGTGATTCGGTGGCACTGGGGGAATTCCGCGACGACCTCTACTACCGGTTGAGCGTGCTCAATCTGTATCTGCCGCCGCTGCGTGAGCGGCGGGGTGATATCCCGCTGCTGATACGGCGGTTCATCCGGGAATTTGCCGCGGCCCACGACCGGCCGTTCCAGGGTATTACCTCCGGGGCGCTGCAGCGGCTGATCGAGGGGCCCTGGCCCGGCAATGTGCGGCAGCTCAGAAACCTGATCGAGTCGATGGTGGTGCTGGCGCCGGGCCGGAAGATCGAAGCCAGCGACATCCCGTCCGACATTCTGGAGGGCGCCAACCGCCTGGTACCGGCTCGGCTCAACGGCAGCGCCGAGGTGGGTTCTCAGGAGATCGAGTTCATCCTGCGGGGGCTCATGGACTTGCGGCTTCAGGTCGATGAGTTACGACGCCGTCTTGACAGTGGCGATAATCGAGTACAGTTGATCGAGGTGCCCCAGGCACAGGCACTGTCTGATTTCTCGTCAGAGCCCGAGGCAGCGCCGGAAGCCGTCATCTACAGGACTGGCATGACTATGGCTGATATGGAGCGGGCAGCCATCGAGGCCGCCTTGCGAGAAAGTGCCGGCAACCGCCGCAGGGCGTCGGAGATGCTCGGCATAGGGGAACGGACCCTGTACCGGAAGATCAAGGCCTATAAACTGGACTAGGTGCAGTGGCGTAAGTGCAACAGGTGTGCACTCTTGCGTGTTTTGTTGATTGACACTGCCGGGGCGGAACCGCATATTGGGACTAGCTCCCCGGCTTCATAATCTTTCAGGTCAGGCCCCCGCGTGTATTCGATCGACCCGCAGGCGTGTGTCGCCTGCATGGCCTGCGTACGCGTCTGCCCTACCGAGGCAATCGCGGTCACGGAGCAGACCGTGCAGATCGTCGATGAGGCCTGCGTGCGGTGTGGATTGTGTGTGCCCGCCTGTCCGCACGACGCGATCGATGCCAGCGGTGAATTGGGCCGCGCCATTGCCATCGCGGCGCGGGGCAGCGGGGTGCTGGTGCTGAGTGCAGAGGCCACGGCGTATTTCTACCCAGCCACACCCGAGCAGTTGGTCAACGCCTGTTACGCCGCGGGATTCCGGGTGGTTTCCCGCGGAGTGGTGGGTGATGAACTGGTGGCGGCGGAATATCTCAAGCTGTGGGATGATCCCGGCCTCGGCACCGTAATCCGCTCGACCGACCAGGTCGTGGTGGAAACGATCCGCAGCCAGTATCCCGAGCTGGTGCCGTACCTGGCCCCGGTGGCCATTCCCGCAGTGGCAGAGGCCCTGTATCTCCGGGCCCAGCACGGCGGTGATCTCGAAATCGTGTTCGTCGGTGTCAATCCGCCGGTCAATCATGCCGAGATCGATGCGGCGATCGTGTTCAGCGACCTCGAACACCTGCTCAAGCTGCGGGGAGCCAACCCGCTCACGCAGGCGGAATTCTTTGTCCGGATTCCGGAGGAGCGCCGCCGGCACCTGAGCGCCGCAGGCGGGATGCCGCTAGCCATCCTGGAAGAGGCCCGGCAGTCGAGCCGCCGGTTCCGGAAGATGCGCGGCCTCGGTGAACTGGCCAGCCTGGCCCGGGCGGTGGCGGTGGACCGGCTCGACCTCGGCTTCGTCGACATCCTGTCGTACGAGGGCGCGCTCGACCATCCGCTGTCCGGCCCGCGGGAAGAGCTGCTCTGGCGCCGGGCGCTGGTCGAGAGTGCCGAGCCGCCCCGCAGCCGGTTTCCGGTGGTCGATGCCATGGTGGTGGCCAGCATCGGGGCCATCTTCGAGATCCGGACCCACAAGGTGGACCCCGACCCGCTGGCAGTGCAGGCGGTGCTCGATGAAATCGGTCTCGGTCCCAACGGCAAGCCATGGGACTGCCGGGCCTGCGGCTACGTGAGCTGCCAGAAATTTGCCGAGTCCGTGGCCGTGGGCCGCGCCGTCCTGCGGCAGTGTGTCCCGTGGCAGGCCCGCCGGGCCGAGCATGCGGTGCAGGCCTCGGCCATCGATCCGCTGACCGGACTGGCCACGCTCAGGGTGCTGCGCGAGCGGCTGGCCAACGAGATCGAACGCAGCAAGCGGAGCTGGGAAGGGTTTGCGCTGCTGTTCCTCGACCTCGACCGGTTCAAGCAGGTCAACGACCTGTTCGGCCACGAGTCAGGCAACGAAGTGCTCAAGGCGGTGGCCAACGAGATCCGGAATGCCGTCCGGGTGTCCGATCTGGCCAGCCGCTACGGTGGCGACGAGTTCGTGGTCATCCTCAACCGGACCGACCTGGCGGGAGCCAGCCGGGTGGCGGAAGCCATTCGGGCCGGGATCGAGGGAGTGGGCCGGCGACTTGGCTATCCAGTGGGCCTGGTCACCGCGAGTATCGGGGTGGCAGAGTATGATGCCAGACGCCCGCCGGGTGAGGACCTCCTGGTGGCGGCGGACCGGGCACTCTACCAGGCCAAATCAGCCGGACGAAACGTCGTCATCTGATCCGGGATGATCGGATGAATCTCATTGCAGGAAGGAACTGGGATCAGTGACTGGACCAACGCATATCCGTTCCGCCCGGGAGTCAGGGCCCATGGCTCGGCCCACGCCGGCAGGAGGGCACGAGAGCCCGCCCGATCCGTGGGGGGTCCGCCGGGCCGAGAACCTGCTGACCTCGCTCGAGGGGGTGTTGTCGGCGCGGGTGGTGACCACCCCGCTCGGCGAAGTCAGTGAAGTCCACGTGCTGGCCCAAGCGGGGCTGAGCCCGAAGCAGCTGGTCCGGAATATCGAGTCGGCGCTGCTGGCTCAGTTGGGCTTGAAGATCGACCATCGGAAGATCAGCGTGGCCCAGACCGCCGATGTCCGGCCGATCGAGGCGCTGGAATCGACCGTGGTCCGTGAGCGGGCCATGCACCGGGCGGCGCTGTTCGAGCAGCTGCAGGTGGCGCCCGGGCGCCGGCCGCACCGGGTCGTCATCCGGGTCACGCTGAGCTTCATGGGCCGGACCGAGACCGCCGAAGAGGAGAGCTCCGACACGCCGCGCAGCAAGGTGGATGCGGCGGCCCGGGCAGCGGTCACGGTGCTCGATGCCCTGCTGTCGGATCACTCGGTGGCCCTGGAAGGGGCCAGGATCGTGGACGCCTTTGACCGGGAGTTCGTGATGGTGGCGGTGCAGGGCCTGGGCGGGCGCGAAGCGCTGCTGCTGATCGGCACCGCCGAGATCAAGGAAAGCGCCGAGCGGGCAGCGGTGTTTGCGGTGCTGGATGCCACCAACCGCTGGGCGGAAGCCCGGCGGTTGTCATGATCGTGTTGAAATTGAAACCACAAATCCTGGAGTAATCCAGACAAAAAAATGGCGGCCTCGGACTTCGGCGTGCGGGACTAGCGGAGCTGAGCGGACAACTGATGAGCGGAGCGTCGGGTAGACTATAGCGGAGTCTGCCACTTCCCAAGGCCTTTGTTCCTTGAAGGGGGGTGACGCTCAATGGTACAGATCAGCTGGCTCGCAGCGACGATTCATTTTGTCGCGAACTTGTTTAGCGCTGAAGGCGTAAACTGGACCTAAGGGTTCGGTGCGAGGTCGCCAATTCCTACTAAGGATCGCATGGCCAAGAGTATTCGGCTCTACTTGTACATTGCCCTCGTCGGTGTCTCGGCCGTTCTAACGGCCGTTTCTGCTGCCCATACCCAATTGTTTGTAATTGGTCCGTGGCAGATTCTTGCATTCGTCTTCATAGCGTTTGTATTGGACCTGACCGGCAATCCGCTCCGGGGCAATGCGTCAGGGTCGGTCAGTTTCATCGTCCATATGGCCGCGTGCCTTCTTTATGGAGGGTTTTGGGGAGGGGCAATCGCGGGAACATCGACGCTCGCAAGTCAATTGGTGCAGCATCGACCTCCCATGAAGCTCTTCTTCAATGTGTTTCAGCGAGTCCTGTGCATCGCTGCGGCATCCATAGTCTATCGCTTTTTAGGTGGGCAGCTTCCTCCGGCATATTTGGCTCCAGCGGCCGGGGCGGCTGCAATCCAGCGAGACCTTGGGCTCTTCTTTGTGTTTTCAATGATCTATTTCGCAATAAATGCAATTGCTGTCTATGGTGCGATCGCGCTCAGCACCGGTCAGTCGTTTCGAGATCTGTGGAATTTGAACGCCAGGGGAGTCCTCGGATACGACTTGGGAGCCAGTGCGCTTTCAATGCTGGTCGCTTGGCTATTTCGAAGGTCTGAAGAAGGCTCGGTGTTTGGACCGTTTGGTTTGGTCGGCGTCTTCGTATTGATTCTGACAGTTCGCCACATCTATTCCATGTATCGTAGGCTTCAGACTAGCGGGCGAGAGTTGCTTGACTTGATGGTTAAGGCCATCGAAGCACGAGATCCGTACACGTCAGGGCATTCAGTGCGAGTAGCAACGCTTGCCAAAGCGATTGCACAGGAGGCTGGCTTCTCGAGTGCCGAAGTCGAGCAAGTTTACACTGCAGCAATTCTGCACGATGTAGGAAAGATCCACGAGGAGTTTGCTCCCCTCCTGCGCAAAGACTCAAAATTAACGCGTGAGGAGATGGCGCTGCTACAGACCCACTCCATCAAGAGCGCCGAACTCGTGGCGATTATTTCGAGCTTCCGCGGAGTGATCCTGGATGCAGTTCGCAGCCATCACGAGCGGTGGGATGGCGCGGGATATCCGGATGGCCTTGCTGGCGAAGCAATCCCACATGGAGCCCGCATGATCATGATTTCGGATACTATCGACGCCATGAGTACCGATCGCCCATACCGGAAGAAATTGCCTCTCGATATCGTACTTGCAGAACTGCAGAAGCACTCTGGGACGCAGTTTGACCCGAGGCTCGTTGAGCTTTCCGTCAATTCGGTCTACATCAGAAGGGTGATTTCGACACTGCAGACCTCCAGCGACGACAAGCGCGCAGACCTCGCTGCCCCTGATACCGGGGGGTCGAAGCGGATGCTGAGGCGCGATGCTTCGTTTTGGCGTGGCAGGAAAGCACTTTAACCGGATTGCCGTATCCGGGTCCATCCATTTAGTCAGAAAGCAATGCGGCATCGCGGTAACGATGCATGAGTGCCAGGTGGGCAGCAGAGATAGGTACACTCTTGGTCAATGGATCGCGGCGGCGTAGATCAGGGCCCGCTCGAATCCAAGACCCCGAAATCCAGCAACCGTGGCCGAGGGCAGGTGAAGTAGGACGGTCCTCAATGAATTTGCTTCGAGACTAGGATCCCCGCCGAGGTTCGCGATCAATAGAAGCTTCGCACATGAAATCTCGGCACGGTCCATAAGGTCATGGTCAAATTCTTTGGCGACCTGCACGATTCTATCGATCCCACCAGCTTCCAGATGATCAGATGTTGCCACGTTAGCCACTGCACGGGCGAAAGGTCCAACATAGGCGCGTGACAAGGGGAGGGTGCAGCCGCCGGTTGTGGCAAGTCGAGCATGCCTCAGGCCATCGCGCCCACGTTTCAAGAGATAGTAGACGTCGGATGCAAGGAGGTCACATGCTTGACGCATCCAGCCGGCTGGTGCATCGTGGGCTCCTTCAATCCAAGTTGGGACTAGCTTCAAGGCTTCGTCGGTATCCCCTACCATAGCGTGACTCCAGGCCGCATAGAAAAGAATTCTGAACATCACTGGATCATTTGAAAGCGTCGCAACGCGCCTTCCCTCCAGTGTCAATTCGATTGCCTTGCCGAACTCGCCGACTCTCGAGTAAGACATCATTAGATTCGCGATCGCTCGCGCAACAGATGACGGGCTACCGCGCATCTCTGCGACCCTAAGAGCTCGTTTGTAGACAGGAATGGCTTCTTCGTAGCGACCCTTGGACACCTTAAACGAACCTTGCGCCATCAATAAGGAGTGAACTGCCTGGCCGTGACTTTGAACTGGATAAGATCTGATCGCTGCTTCAATCGCATCCTCTGCCGCGTCAAAGTCGACCTTGCTTTCGGCGAAATTTGAGACCATTGCCAGCGCTTGTGCCCTGAGTGCTCTCTCTTTGGGTGACTCTAGATCAAAGACAATTTGCTTTACGTATCGCAAGGCTTCTATGGAGCTCTGTCGATCGTGGGTGTCAGACAGTAGGATCATGGATGACGCGAGAGCTGTGACTCGCACGCGTCGCGAGAGTGTCTCTGATGCTGCCCTAAGAGACTTGTTTATCCGTTCGACAGCTTCCTGTTGGCCCATTCGCCGGAGCTTCCAGTCGGCGGTCGAGCGAAGCATCTCCGCGACTTGGACCAGGTCATGTTCAATCGGATCGCCGATCTTGACTAAGGCTTCTACTGACTCACTCCACCTGCTTTGGTCTTGTAATGACTCGGCGAGCAGCAGCGTTGCCTCGGTGTACTTGTCCTCGGAAAGCTCGTCCATCCCACTCACCAGCGCCAGCTCGGCCTCGCAGACCGCCCCCTCGTCGATCGCCTCCCGGGCTCCGG
>JBDTTF010000024.1:0-35557 GCA_039930765.1 Gemmatimonadota bacterium
GAAGTCATCTTCGAGGAATTCAAGGGCACCGGCAACATGGAACTGGTCCTCGATCGGCGCCTGGCCGACCGCCGGATCTATCCCGCCATCGATATCCAGCGCACCTCGACCCGCAAGGAAGAACTCCTGATGGACAAGGATGAGCTCAACCGGGTCTACCTGCTGCGGAACTTCCTGGCCGATATGCCGCCGGTCGAAGCGCTTGAATTCCTGCTGGAGCGGATGAAGCGCACCAAGAACAACAAGGAATTCTTCGCCACGATGGCCCAGTAGGGGCGGGTCGTTGACCCGCCCAAACTGGGCCATCGTGACCCGCCCAAACTGGGCCATCGTGACCCGCCGCGGCAAGCTACGGTGAGCCTGCCGCACACCGGCCGGCTCTTCGCCCTCGACTGGGGCCAGCGCCGCATCGGACTCGCCCGCTCGGACGACAGCCAGATCCTCGCCTCACCCCTTCCCACATTAGTGCGCCGCGATGGCAAGCGGTTCCCCATGCCGCCTTTCCTCGCCCTGGTCAAGGAGTATCAACCGGTCGGCCTGGTGATCGGGCTGCCTATCTCACTGGCCGGCGAGGAAACCCCAGCCAGTCAGGCAGCCAGGGAACTCGCCGACCTGGTCGGCCGGCGCACCGGCTTGCCCTGTGACCTCTGGGACGAGCGTCTATCGAGTGTGATCGCCAATCACGCGATCCAGAGCCAGGGTGGCAGCTCGCGTGACGACCGGGCCAGAGTCGACGCCCTCGCCGCCTGCATCCTGCTGCAGCACTATCTCGATGCTCGGCGCGGGAGTTCAGTGCAGTGAACCGGGTGCTGGCGCTGCTGGCGCTGATCCTTGCCGCCTGTGGCGGACCGATCGAACGGGTGGCCATCCCGCCTGGAGCATCGCTCAGCCGGGTCGCCGATAGCCTGGCGGCCCACGGAGTCATCGCGTGCCGCTTCTGTTTCAAGGCGGTCGCCCGGCTGCGCCGCCTGGACCGGAGTGTGCAGGCAGGCGTCTACGAGTTGCCCAGGGGCGCCGGCAGCTGGCGGGCCCTCTCCGCTCTCGAAGCGGGCAAGGTGCTGGTCTTCCATTTCACGGTGCCGGAGGGAATCACCCTCTGGGATCTTGCTGACCTGGCCCAGCAGCAACTCGGCATTCCATCCGATTCGATTCTGGTGGCCGCGACCAACGCTCCGGCAGCACGGGCAGCACTGCACGAAGAGAGTTTCGAGGGGTTTCTGCTGCCCGAGACGTATGATGTCCCGCCGGGAGCCACGGCGTCGGATCTGGTCCGCATGATGGCCGGCGAATTCGACCAGCGCTGGCTGCCGGCCTGGACCGCCCGACTCGATACCCTGCACCTCAGCCGCCGCGAATTGATGGCGCTGGCCGCCATCGTTGAGGGCGAGGCCAGGCATGACGAAGAACGGCCGATCATTGCGGGCGTCTACTGGAACCGGTTGCGGGCCGGGATTGCCCTGCAGGCCGATCCGACGGTGCAATACGCCATCGAATCCCGCACCGGTGAGCGGAAGCCGAGACTGTACTACAAGGATCTCGACATCCCCTCTCCGTATAACACCTATCTCCATCCAGGGTTGCCACCCGGGCCGATCAACAGCCCCGGTCTCTCCAGCATCAAGGCCTCACTGTACCCTGCCTCGGTACCGTACCTCTACTTCGTGGCCACGCCGGACGGTCATCACCTCTTCACCAGTTCGCTCGCAGAGCACGACAAGGCCGTTGCCACCGCCCGCCGGCTCCGCAAGGCGGCCGAGGAATCCGCCCGCCACTAACTGCTGAGTGCCGCTGCAATCGCATCCGCGTAGCTTCGGCTGGCGCGCCCTATGTCCCTGGCGCCAAGGATCCCTGAGGCGACGGCGATTCCAGTGCCACCCGCGGCGACAATCTCTGCCGCATCTTCTGGTCTGACCCCACCGATCGCGATCCTCGGCCTGCTACCGGCAAACCCGGCCAGTGTGGCAAATTCAGCGGCACCCAGTGCGGCACCGGCATCGCTCTTGGTCGGAGTCGTCCGCCACGGTCCGATCCCCCAGTAGTCCGCCGCCTGCCCTCCCTCGACTTCGGCCGCGCTTCCGACCGATGCGCCGATCACCGCGCTCGGCCCGAGCACCAGCCGTGCACTGGCTGGCGAAAGGTCCTCGGGCCCCAGGTGTACCCCTACACCCGCAGCGGCCGCGATATCGGGCCGGTCATTGATGAACAGTGGCACGCTGACCGAGTCCCGCAGCTGCAGCAGTATCCGCATCAGTTGCCGCGGATCGGTCCGCTTGAGTCGGAGCTGGATCGCGGTCACCCCGCCGGCCACCGCTGCCCGGGCCAGCACCCCGAGATCCCGTCCGGCGACCAGATCATCGTCGGTGACCAGCACGAGGCGCAGGGCCGTTGTTAGATTGTCGGGCATGGCCACCTCAAATTCTCCCCGGGTACAGGGCTACCGCGGCGCAACCACGGTGGAGCACGATACCGCCGAGGCCATCCTCGAGGCCACCGAGGAACTGCTGCACGCCCTGGTGGACGCCAACGGCATCGGTCCGGATGATATCGTGAGCGCGATCTTCACGGTAACCACCGACCTCATCGCCACCTTCCCTGCCCGCGCCTCGCGGCGGATGGGCTGGAACAATGTGGCCATCCTGCATACCACGGAAATACCGGTGCCGGGCTCCCTGCCCCACTGCATCCGGGTCCTGGTCCACGCCTACAGCGACCAGCCGCGCGAGCAGATCCGCCACACCTATCTGCGCTCGGCCATGGTGCTCAGACCCGACCGCACCCGGTGAACCCGCTGGTCCGGGTCAGCGACCGCGGTGCCGCCCGCTGGACCCATGGTCATCCCTGGATCTATCGCAGCGACGTGGTCGATGGACCGGCTGACCCCGGGCTGGTCACGGTCATCGATTCGCGCCAGCGATCGCTGGGGCAGGCACTCTACTCGCCGCGGTCGGAGATCCGGCTCCGCCTCCTCGAACGAACGGACAGGCCGATCGATGCGGCCTGGTGGCGGGACAAGATTGCCGGCGCCCTGGCTCGGCGGACCACTGCCTCGATCGACGCCACCGCGTTCCGGCTGGTGCACGGCGAGGGCGACGCGCTCCCCTCGTTGGTTGTCGATCGCTACGATCGCTGGCTGGTCGTCCAGCTGCTCTCCGCCGGTCTCGAGATCATGCGGCCCCTCATCCTCGACGCCCTGGTCGAATGCTGCCACCCCGAGGGCATCCTGCTTCGCAATGATGTCGGTGTCCGCCGCCATGAGGGGCTGCCCGAAGCCACCGAGCTCGTCCATGGCACGGTCCCCGACGCCATCGAGATATGGGAAGGCCGGATCCGGATGCTGGCCGCGCCCTGGACCGGACAGAAAACCGGCGCCTTTCTCGACCAGCGGCCCAATCGGCTGATCGCCGGCCAGCTGGCAACGGCCGGCGGCGAAGCGCTGGACTGCTTCAGCTACCATGGCAGCTTTGCCATGCACCTCGCCCGTAGTGCATCCCGCGTCGTTGCGGTGGACACCAGTCGTGAGGCCCTGGCCCGCGCCGCCGACAATGCAGTGCTGAATCAGCTGGACAATATCGAGTGGCGCGAGGGCGATGCC
Organism: Gemmatimonadota bacterium; assembly: GCA_039930765.1. Taxonomy (GTDB): domain Bacteria; phylum Gemmatimonadota; class Gemmatimonadetes; order Gemmatimonadales; family GWC2-71-9; genus DATEHG01. Next base: position 3,593 of record JBDTTF010000024.1, read on the forward strand.
TTCGAGATACTGCGGGAGTATGAGCGGGCCGGCCGGCGGTTCAGGACTGTGGTGCTCGATCCGCCGGCCTTTGCCAAGACCAAGTCGGCGCTGTCGGAGGCGCTGCGGGGATATCACGAAATCAACCTGCGTGGCATGCGATTGCTGGAACCCGGCGGCGCGCTGCTGACCGCCTCTTGCAGCTTTCACCTTCGCCGTCCGGAATTTCTGGCCATGCTGATGGCGGCCGCCGCCGACAGTGGCCGCCGCCTCCGGCTCGAGCGGGTCCTGGGACAGGACGTCGATCACCCGGAGATCATCACCATTCCAGAGACCGGCTACCTCAAGGGCGCGGTGCTCCGCGCCGAATGATCCAGTCCGCAATATCCCCGATGACCCCCTGGTCGACCTGCCCTTCCCGTTCATACTCGGCCGGCACGCTCGGGCCCGATCCGGTGACGAACAAATGATTCAGCGAGGGATACTGCTTGAGCGTGACGCCTGGGCGACTCGCAAGGGTCTGCCAGCCCGCAAAATCCGCGGCGGTGACCTGATAGTCCCGCCCGCCCTGCAGGATGAGCAGCGGAGTCGCCAGCGACTCAGCGGTCTTGACCGGGTCATACCTCCGTAGATCAAGCCAGTAGGCCGGTGGCGCGCCGATCAGGAACATCGCCGTCGAGCGATCCTGCTCGGTCAACGTCTTGATCTTGTGGGCCTGATTCCTCAACATCTCCCGCTGCGCCGCGTCGGTTTTGTCGCTCCCGCCCTGCTGCGACGCCAGATAGTCGAGTTGCTCGAGTACGATATCCTCGAGGTGGCGGGTGCTCCCCGCCAGAATCACGGCACCGGCCAGCCGGCGATCACGACTCACGATCCGGGGCACCAGATAGCCGCCGAGGCTGTGCCCAGCCAGGTAGATCCGGTCGGGGTCAATCCTCGGATGGTGGCGCGCGCTGTCGATCGCGGCGAGAGCGTCGGCCACGACCTCCTGTTCCACCGTCAGGCTGCCCGATCCCTCAACCGCCATGCGTTCCGAATACACCAGTGTGCGCTTGTCATACCGCAGCACGGCCACGCCACGCTCGGCCAGTCCATAGGCCAGATCGCGAAATGGCTTGCTGCCACCGATTGTCTCATCCCGGTCCTGGGGCCCGCTGCCGTGGACCAGCACCACCAGCGGCACCTTCAGGTTCCCGGCCGGGAGGGTCAGCAACCCTGGCAGCGGCCAACCTCTGGCTCCAACCACGACTGCAAGTTCCGTTACACCGCTCGGCAGCGTACTCGATCCAGTCGAAGCGGGGGCGGGCGGACCGGCTGGCACAAAGAACAGTCCGCCCACCCGGCCGGCGGAATCGATCGAGATCTTCAGGTTCAGCGCGGACTTGGCAAAGGTCGCGTTGACCAGCACCACTGTGTAATCGCCCGATGTGACCGAGTGCGTCTCGCCCCGGTGCTGATAGGACCCGATCTGGCCTTCCAGCGTCGTCCAGATTTCCTCCAGCTTGGCGCCTGGAAGCGCGGCGCGCATCCGGTCATCCATCGCGGCAATGGCCTCGGGAAATCGGCGGGCCGCGAGAAGATCAACCAGATGGGCGGCCACCGAGTCAGGGCTGGCCGGTCGTTGCTGGGCACTGGCAGTCGTCAATGTCATGAGAGAGGTCGTGAGCAATATGAGACAGATTCGAGTCGAGTTCATGTTTGGGGTCCGGGGTGCGCCTGCGTTTCCCGGCGCCACAGCACCCACGAATAGGTCACCGGCACGATGACGCATCCGGCGCTCGCCGAGAGCAGCACCAGCGGCAGCGGCCCCGCATTTACCAAGCCCATCGCGGCCACCAATACTCCGGCGACCATGAGACAGACTCCGCCGATCCGATGGGTCTGACGCCAGACCGAGTCGCTCGAGAGCGTCCACGGTGTCCTGATCCCGATGAACCAGTTGGGGCGGAACCGGGGCATGTAGTTTCCCATGAGGACGAACAGCAGACCGACCACAACAGGTATGACCCGGTTGATCGGGAGCGGCCACCCCAGGGCATTGCCGAGCACCAGCACGTGAATCGACAGCAGAACACAGAGCACCAGGTTGGTGATCTGCCAGTACGTCGCGGCATGCAGTTCCCAGCTTTCCTTGCGGGGATCGATCGCCGGGGCAAGGAGCAGCACAACCGCAATGCCGATGACGATTCCCGGCAGGAGCAGCACGGCAACCACCGGGCTCGACCAGGCGTTGGGCTGTCCGTCCAATCCCCAGTGAGTCGTGATGTCCGCCGGCAACTGTGGATAGGCCCAGATCGTGAATATCGCGACGAGGCCGAGCGCGACCAGCGAAGGCCAGAGCTTACGCATCGGAATTCTCCTGCCTGGGGGCGGGTAACAGCTCGAGCAGATGTTGGAGCGTATCCTGGAACACGGTGGTGTTGAGTGAGTATCGGATGTGCTGACCATCCCGCCTGGCCAGGATCAACCCAGCATCCTTGAGCACTCCGAGATGATGCGAGACCGACGCCCACGCCATCGGAAACTGCGAGGCAATCTCTCCGGCGGGTAGTTCATCATTTCGGAGCAACGCCAGGATCTGTCGACGGGTCGGATCGGCGAGTGCCCGGAAGGCGTTATCCATGATATTTAGATAATCGTATCAATATCTCCGCACAAGTACCGCTGTGATTTTCGCTACAAATCATTGCGGCTAGCAGGGTTGTAAGGCCGGCTTCAAGTACTTACTCGTTGACTTCTTACGGCAAAATCAACACTTTATGGTACGGAGTCGCCCTTCAGCTCCGGACTGCTCTTCCATTGTAAACTGTTCTGGGCGCCTTCCATCTCGCGCCAGGCGGAGTTGTTTATGCTGACAATGCTGCAGGCCGAGCAGCAGCGCCGCCATCATTCACCCCCGTCCCTGAAACAGCAGTATCAAGCGTTCATTCTCCAGCGGATCGAGGCGTACAAGAACAGCCTCGGCCGTGGAGATTTGCTGGGCATCGGTCAGGAAGCGGTCAGCGAACTCGAGACCACCGTCGAAGATCAGTTCGTCCTCACCGAAGTCCTGATGCAGGATACCGTCGATCGCCTGATACAGCGCCGGCTCCGACTTCCCTCCTATCGTCGATGGTCCACCCAGTTTCGGGCCCTCCGCCTCGCGCAGCGCCAAGCGACGCACTGGGGCCTCGACGATCACTGCCCCATCGTGCACCTGCTGCCGCGCATCGAAGCCGGGGACAGCGCGCTCATCATCGGCGCCGGCGGCGAGGCCTTTGCCTGCCTGCTGACCGCCAACGACATGGAGGTCACCTTCATCGCCGATGAACTGGCCTGTGTGGAACGGGTCGAGCAGCGCCTCGCCGGTGAAGCGTTGAGTTCCGATTTCATGGCACTGGTGGCCGATCTTTCCCGCTGGATTCCCCCGTTCAGCCGTCTTCATGCCCTGGTCGTGCTCGATGTCGCAGTTCTGGATCGGCTTTCCCTGTCTGACCGGGCCCTCGTGATCGAGCAGTTGCAGCAGTGCACCGAAGATCGGGGCATTCACCTGCTGGTGCCGAGCCCCCACGCACTGGCGCCGGAGGCCTTTCTCAATTGCTACGGCAATTGGGAACGCGAACCGCTGCGCGCAGGACGCGGTCGGGCCGCCACTCGGCGGAACCAGGGACTGGTACTTACACGCCGACCGTGCGTGAACGACACTGAATTTAGCGTGTCAGTTGACGACACCGTTCGGATTGCACGCGGCTAAGTCACAATAATTCAATCACTTGCGACCTCACAATCCACGGCATGGATGGTGCAAAATCACGATGTGAAAGGGTGGATTCGCCACTCTTAAGCATGCCGGAGAATGCACCGTGACCAGTCTGCCAGTTGTCGTTGACGATAGCCCAGTTGGAATCGTGATCCAGAACGGCCGCCGCAAGCCGCAGGGCACCGCGATCTGGGCCTACATGTGGGCCGCCGACGATGAAGCGGAGCAGATTCATTGGCATGATGTCATGCCCAGGGAACGCGCCGCCTGAACTGACCTGACCAGCCCCGCTAGCGCCGCCCCATTGGGCGGCGCTTTTTTTGTGGCCCCGTTCCCCGGGCATACCCTCTGCCCCTCGGCACCGCCTTCCGACATATTTGTCGCCCTATGGCAATCCCAAAGACAATGCGGGCCCTGCAGAAAACCCGGCCCGGTCCCGGCATGACGCTCGAGCAAGTCCCCGTCCCCCCGGTCGGCTCCAATGACGTCCTGATCCAGGTCCACCATGCCGGAGTCTGTGGCACTGACCTCCACATCTGGGAATGGGACTCCTGGGCCAGCGGTCGTCTTAAGCCGCCGGTCATCATCGGCCACGAATTCGCCGGCGCGATCGTCCAGCTCGGGCCGGAGGCCGAGGCCGCTGGACTCCTGTCGATTGGAGACCTGGTCACCGCCGAAGGCCACATCGTCTGTGGCGACTGCCTGCCCTGCCGCACCGGGGATGCCCATGTCTGCCGGCGCACCAAAATCATTGGCGTCGACCGCGACGGCGCCTTTGCCGACTTCATCGTGATGCCGGCCACCAATGTCATGCGGCTCGACGGCATTCCCACCGAGGTCGGCGCGGTCATGGACCCGGTCGGCAACGCGGTGCACACCGTGCTGGCCGGCCAGATCCCCGGCAGCGCGGTGCTGGTGATCGGCTGCGGCCCGATCGGCTGCTTTGCGGTCGGGATTGCCCGGGCGGCTGGCGCCTCCCTGGTGGTGGCCAGCGACTTCAACCCCCGGCGCCGGGAACTGGCCACGGCCATGGGAGCGCACCTGACGCTCGACCCGGCGACTGACGATGTCGTGGCCAAAATTCGGGAGCTGACCGATGGCAACGGGGCCGATGTCGTCTGCGAAATGAGCGGCCATCCTAGCGGCCACCAGCAGGCCTTTGCCGCGGTACGCCTCGCCGGCCAGGTCAATTTCCTCGGCACACCCAGCCGCACGACCGAGGTCGATTTTGCCCGGGACGTGATCTTCAAGGGGCTGACCCTCTACGGCGTGACCGGCCGCCGGATGTACGACACCTGGCAGCAGATGTTCCGATTTCTCCGGGCCGGGCAATTCGATCCCCGGCCCGTGATCACTCATCGATTTCCGATCGATCGCATCGGCGACGCTATCCAGGTCATCAAGGACGGCCAGGCCGGCAAAGTGATCCTCGAGGTCGCTGGATGACTGATCCACTCTCCACCCGACTGCAGGCCGAGCTGGCGGCGTTTCGCGCCGACGGTGTCTACAAGCAGTTCAACTATCTCGAAGGGCCGATGGCGCCGCGAGTGCGGATGAAAGGCCGGGGAGAGATCCTGGTCCTCTCGTCCAACAACTATCTGGGCCTGAGCGCCCAGCCTGAAGTCGTGGCGGCCGGCCGAGCGGCGCTGGAACGATTCGGGGCCGGTACGGCCTCGGTCCGTTTCATCTGCGGCACCCTGACCATCCATCAGGAGCTGGAGGCCGCGCTGGCCGCCCTGGTCGGTACCGCTGCCAGCTTGAGCTTCGTCAGCTGCTGGAACGCCAACGAGGCGATTCCCGCCACCCTGCTCGGCGAACAGGACCTGGTCATCAGCGACCAGCTCAACCATGCCTCGATCATCGATGCCATTCGGCTGGGCAAGTCGATCGCCAAGTGCCAGACCGCCGTCTATCGTCACGCCGACCTGGCCGACCTCGAATTGAAGCTCGCGGCCGCCACCGACCGGCGGATCAAACTCGTCATTACCGATGGCGTATTCTCGATGGAAGGCAGCATCGCTCCGCTGCCGGATATCGCCGAGATCTGTCGCCGGCACGAAGCGGTGCTGATGGTGGACGATTCGCACGCGACGGGAGTCTTGGGCCGGACTGGCCGGGGTACGGCTGAGCACTTCGGAATGGTCGGGCAGATTCCCATCATTACTTCCACCCTTGGCAAGGCGCTGGGCGGGGCTGCCGGCGGATTCGTCGCCGCGTCCGAGCAAATCTGCGACTACCTCGCCCAGCGGGCCCGGCCCCAGCTCTTCTCCAACGCACTTCCCGCCACGGTGGCCGGCAGTGCCCTGGCCAGTGTCCAGTACCTCACCGCCCATCCGGAGCGGGTCGCTACCCTGAAGGCCAATGCCACCTATTTCAGGGAGGGACTCCTGGAGCGGGGATTCAAGCCGCTGCCCGGTGAGACTCCCATTATCCCCGTTATCCTCGGCGAAACCGCCCTGGCCATTGCAATGAGTGAGATGCTCCTGGCCGAAGGGGTCTTCGTGACTGGTTTTGGTTATCCGGTGGTGCCGCAGGGGCAGGCCAGGATTCGCTGCCAGATTTCGGCGGCTCACACTCGAGCCGATCTGGATCAGGCACTAAACGCCATCACTCGCATTGGGCAACGGCTAAGAATTATCTGATGCAGCAGATTCGGGATTCGTTCGGCTACTACCGAATTGCCGATATCTGCCCTTCAAGTAGTTTCGTAGTTCCAACTCCCAAGGCCTGACAGGCAAAGGGGCTAGGCCACTACGCCAAGGCGATATTGGGACTCGCGTTTTTGGCGGCCATACCCTATCTTGGTGTGGTATGGCCGGGTCCATCCGACCCTGGGTTTCAGCCCGGCCCTTCCTTTGCACAACACAAGGCACAATTCCGCTCCACCCAATGTCGGGCCCGGGACCTGGATTCCGGCGCCAACCTACGACGGAGGAAGTCCGATGCGCCTGTCCAGCCGTTCCCTGCTAGCGTCACTGGCCGTTCTGGTCAGCACATCCGGCCAGCTTCACGCCCAAAAGGGAACCGACTCTTTCAAGTGGTACATCGGGCCCCAGGCCGGGGTCATGTTCTACAAGACCCAGAATCAGTCCACGACAGGTGCCTTCGCGGCGGGCGCTCACGTCATGATCACCGCCAAGCGCACCGCGCTGATGGTGTCATACGATCAGGCCTTCCGGAACGGCAACGTGTCGTCGTTTGCAGACCCCTCGGCTCTGACCGGCGTTCGATCGGTCAAGTTCAATAACGTCGGCCGGCTGTCCTTCATGCTGCTCGCGATGCCGGTGCAGACCCACTTCCAGCCTTTCGTGGGTCTCGGCTTCGGCATCCTCCGCACGGTCAGGAACTACCCCGACCAGACTGGCCTCGTCGCGGCCGATGAAGTCCAGGCCGCCAACGATGCGGCCAGTACCGCGGCCAGCTATGGGTTCGGCGCGGCCACGGTCGGCTTGCAGCTCCGGGCCGGGCCGGTTGCCGTCTTCGGCCAGTATCAGATCTCCACCGGTCCGGGCAGCTCCAAGCTCCTGGTCGGCGCCAACCACACGATCATGGGTGGCATTCGGATCAGCCTCGGTTCCTCGAAGGACGATGCTTCCAGCAGCGTCGATCGCTAGGCACCAGATCCGGCGGTAAAACAGCGGGCCGGGACAGCATCGCTGTCCCGGCCCGCTCGGCTTTCAGGGCCGCGACCGCCATCGGCTGCCGGTCTCTGAATATCGCAGCGGCCAGTCGGCCGCCTTGGTAATACCGATTCGCAGGCTCACCTCGACCTGTAGCGGCCGCCCCTCAGTCGGCCTTCCCACCCTGACCAATGATTCCCGCATCGAACGGCCGTCAAGCTCACGGGTAATTGCCATCGCCTGGCAGAGTTTTCCCGGTCCGTTGCAGAGCCGTTCGGGTTTCACTCCGTGCCTTCGCGTGCCCATCAGGTCCAGCCCGGTGAGTGGCTCCACCGCCCGGAGCAGCACTGCGCTCCCGTGCCCCTTGGGACCGCAGACCAGGTTGGCGCACCAATGGATGCCGTAGGAGAGGTAGACATACCAGTCGCCGGGCCGGCCATACAACGCCTGGTTCTGGGCGTTCTGGCGGCGCTTGAAGCCATGGGAGGCCGGATCGACCTCGCCCAGGTAGGCTTCCGTTTCCACGATCCGGCCAGTGGTCCGGCCGCCGCCGAAGCTGGAAACGATCGTGGCGCCCAGGAGATCGGGCGCCACCTGGTCTGCTGATCGATTGAAGAAAACCGCTGGAAATGGTCGAAACCCCACCGCCGGGTCTCCGTTATTCGCCAGACTTTTCCGGCTTCTTCCGCCCTCTGGGGCGGACGGGCTTTTTCGGCGCGGCAGCGGCGGGCACAGGCTCTGGCGCCGATCGGGCCACCTTCTTCCGGGCGGGACGCTCGGTCGCCGCCGCCGGTGCTTCCTCCTCGAACTTCACGACTCCGACGAGCGGAACCGATCCGGAATTAACCCCGGGCTTGGTGCCCCGGCGGAACCGCATTCCTGCCCGAACCGGGCTCTCGACCCGGGCCGCAGTCGGCGCCGGCGCCACTGGCTCCGCAAAAACCGGCTCGGTCACCGGAGTGGGCTCCGGTGCCGGGGCCAGGAAGGTCGGCGGCGCCGATTCAGGGCGGGACGGTCTGCCCATGAGCAGGGCATCGGCCGGGCGCGGTTCGATCTCGTAGGAATCTTCTCCCAGCTTGCGGACATCTGCGAGGTCAGCGTCGTGCACCTGGCGCAGCAGCTGGAAGAATCGCTGGGGCTCGAGCAGCGGATCCGGCCGGCCGTACAGTGCCGACATCCGGTTGCGGAGGGCTTCATGGGGTACCGGGCTCTCCAACTCGGACAGCGCCCGGCGCAGGAGGTCGAAGGCGGCCGCAAGCGTGAGACCGCTCAGCGCCCGGACATGAGCCGCGGATTCGACGGGCGCGACCGGAGGGACTGGAGTCTCGGCCGTAACGCTGACTGCCGGGCTGGCGCTTCGTCCCCGGCCACGACCGCGGCCTCGGCCGCGACCGCCCCGCTCCGCATCCCGGACCGGTGCCACTGCCGTGGCGGACGGGGCGGCACTTGCCTCGAGTGGAGCGACCTCGAACTGCCCGTTGTCCATCTTGAGGACCCGGAGCAATCCCTTCTGCCCCGCCTCGACCACGAACTTGCTGAACCGGTTGAAGCCGGCATTCCGCTCGTCGAAGTTGGAGTCGATCTGCTGCATGACCTGCTTGAGCCGGTCGGACCGCATGACGTCCCGGTTGCGCGCCATCTGGGTGACCGCTTCACGAGCCAGTTCCCAGGGATCGCGTTGGACCGACGGGGTGTCGGCCTCGCGGGTCAATCCGGCTAGGTCGCTGTACGAGTAGTACTCGTCGCAGTTCTGGATCAGCAGGTCACTGGCTGATTCGCGGATACCCACTCCGATCACGTACTTGCCGTATTCCTTGAGCTTCATCACCAGCGCCGAGAAGTCGCTGTCTCCGGAGAGCAGGATATAGGTCCCGATCTCGGGCCGGGTGAAGGCCAGTTCGATCGCGTCGATGGCCAGCCGGATGTCCGTCGCGTTCTTCTTGTTGGTCCCGATGGCCGGTGAGAAGATCAGGTCGATCGAGGATTCGGTCAGCGGCACCACGTATTGCTGGTACCGCCGCCAGTCAGCGTAGGCTCGACGGACGTGGAGCCGGCCCTTGATGATGTCGCTGGTGAGAAGGGTCTTGAATTCCTTGGTCAGATCCGAGCGGATCCCGAGGGTGACGTTGTCGAAATCGATGAGGAGGGCGGCGTTGGGAGCGTGCGGCTGGCCATCGGTCGGGCGAGGAGCAACTGAATACGGCTTCGGCATGCGGTCAGACTCCGGTCCCGGACCATCCCCGTGCAGCGCCTCGAATCCAGACCCGGCCGGATAAGCGTGGCGCTACACGAGTCAGTCGGGACCCATGGGGGCAGCGATGAGTGAGCATCCATCCCCCGGGGGCGTCCCGCTTCGGCGGCGTGTGGCCAGTCGAATGCGGAAACCGCCCTCACCTGCCCGGATGTGGCGGCAGACGGATGCAGCGTGAACCTGGTCCAGGGACCGCTCCTCGAGCGGCCGGGACGGTCCCGACCGTCGGGACCTGACGTACCTCACGGCTCGTCGGAACGCCGCCGCCGGGTCGCGGAGCGGACTTCAATGGACGAGGCCTGAAGTCGAGGAGGCAGAAGAGTAGCGGGGTGTCCGGAGCCGGTCTAGGGCGTGAGCGGCCCGAACTGATGCATCGCGGCCGCCGGCAGGTGCAGCGAAAAAAAGAACCGGGTGCCGCGATCGGGCCCGGTCTCGACCTGCATCGAGGAGCCCATGGCCTCGACCAGCTTGCGGCAGATGGAAAGCCCAAGTCCTGAACCCGAAAAGGCATAGTCCGACTGGCCCCGCCGGCGGCGGAATGGCTCGAACATCATGATCATGGCTTCGGACGGGATGCCGCGGCCGGTATCCCTGACGGAAAAGTGGACCTCATCGGTCTCCCCCGCTTCGACCATTACCTCGACGAAGCCCTCGGACGTGAACTTGAGCGCATTGGTGGTCAGGTTGAGCAGCACCCGGCTGAGTGCCACTGGATGGCCCACCCGGAAGTCGATCTGGGGCCAGGTCAGCCGGACTTCCAGCCCTTTTTCCTCCGCGATCGGCTGTACGATGTCGCGAACCGATTCCAGGATGTCCAGAATGGAAAATGGAGTGGGGTCCAGGTCGACCAGCCGGTCACCGCCACGGGCCAGTTCAATCACATCGCTGGCCATCGAACTGAGGCCAAAGGCAGCGCTGTAGATCAGGCCGAGCTGGCGTTCCTGAATCTGGTTGACCGGCCCGCTGCGGGCCCGCTGCAGCGTTTCGGCCAGGAAGAGAATGGAGGTCAGCGGTGAGCGAAGGTCGTGCGCCACCTCCACCACCAGCTCCATGCCGTCCGGACCCGAGAGCCGATCGGCGAAATGCCCGGCCCAGTCGGGCTCGATTCGTTCGTGGACCTGCTCGACCGCCGCCAGGAATACCAGCGCGGCCGGATCGGGCTCGGCCTGGAGATCACGAATCAGGTAGCGCCGGATGAGTTCGATCAACCGTCGGGCCAGCACTCCCTGTGGCAGCCCGTCCCCGGTCTGCCCTGCGGCCACCTCGGTAATGACCTCGCACAGTCGGCCGAGCTGGGTGATCGCTTCTTCCCGCGAGGGGGCGTCGGGCACGATCAGGTTCCAGTCACGCTCGACCTGTTCACGGGCCCGCTGCAGCGCCGCGACCAGCCCCGGACTCACGTGGAGCCGGGGCGGTTCGGTGGGGGTTGGGCGGGTGGGTGCGTGCACGAGGGGAAAGGTCGGCTCAGCTCGCCGGTTCGACTTCGTCGCGCTGGAAACTGTGCTTGTCCATCAGGCGGTACAGGGTGGTCCGGTCGATATTCGCCAGGCGGGCTGCCTTGGACATATTGCCGCCGGCCCGGTTCACCAGTCGACCCACGTACTCCTTTTCGAACTGGGTGATCAGCCGGTCCTTGGCCATATGGAACGGCTCGTCCATGATCCCGGCAGGAAGCCCGCCTTCCGCCACCCGCTCGATCGGATCCTCATACAGCGGAATGTCGTCGGGGGCGATCAGCTGATCCGGCTCGGCCAGCACCGCTACATGCTCGATCACATTCTGCAGTTCCCGGACATTGCCCTTCCAGGGCCGCGACCGCAGGAAGGCTATGCTGGCCTCGGTCAGTTTGGGGACCCGGTCTCCCATCTGGCGGTGGCGCTGCCAGTAATAGGTCAGGAAATGGTTGGCCAGCAGCGGGATGTCCTCCAGACGCTTGCGCAACGGCGGCAACTTGATCGGTACCACCCGCAGGCGGTAGAACAGGTCACCTCGCAGAACGCCGCTGTTGACCGCTTCCTGAGGGTCCCGGTTGGTGGCCGAAATGAACCGTACGTCGACCACCGCGTCCTGGGTCTCGCTGCCAACCCGCCGTACCACACCATCCTGAATGACCCGCAGCAGCTTGGCCTGAAGCGGCAGCGTCATCTCGGTCAGTTCGTCCAGAAACAGGGTGCTGCCGTTGGCGGTCTCGAGCAGTCCCGGCTTGTCGCGATCGGCGCCGGTAAAGGCGCCCTTGCGGTGCCCGAACATCTCGGATTCGAGCAGCGGTTCCGGCAATGCCGCACAGTTGATCGGGACCAGGGTCTTCGAGGAGCGCCGACTGTGCTGGTGAATGAACTGGGCGATGACTTCCTTGCCGGTGCCGCTCTCGCCGCTGATGAAGACGGAAGCGTCAGTGGCGGCCACCTTGCGTGCCAGCTCGACCGCCTGCCGGAACAGAGGGGAAATGCCGATCAGGGCCATGCTGTCGCTATGGCCGTTCTGCTGCATCAGCTGGAGCCGGAGGTCATTGGTCTCGCGGGCCACCATCACCGCGTGTGAGGCCCGGCCGATCAGGACCTGCAGGTGGGTCGCACTGAACGGTTTGGGCAGGTAATCCCAGGCCCCGGCCCGGAGTGCCTCGATGCTGCTGGTGACACTGGGATTGCCGGTCATCACGACGACGATGGTGTCCCGGCTGAGCCCGATGGCCGCCCGGAGAATCTCCAGCCCGGAGGTCTGCGACATGTACAGATCGACCAGAATGATGTCGAAGACTCGGCGGCGGACCGCCTCCAGGGCTTCTTCCCCACGGCCAATCAGGGTGACGTTATAGCCATCCATCTGGAGTACGCTGGCGCAACTCTCCCGCAGGGTCCGTTCATCATCTACGATGAGGACCCGGATGCTGGCCTTGATTTCGGGTGGAATCGAAAGCGGGTCCCGGCCGGCTTGGTCCGCGCCTGAGCCTTCGGGCCGCCTGGAATTATTCATCAGTGAACTCGCCATTAGGTCATCCTTGGGGTGAAGCAGCGCTACCACCACAGTAGCATCTTTGGTACCACACCCTGTGGCTCGGATGAACAGTAGACCTGTCGCGATAATATGTGGTACCTGATGCGTCCACGCAACACTCAACTTGGATTTGGACGACGGCCGCTGGGCAATGCTGCATGAGAGCATCATCGCTCCGGCGGATACCGTTTGCAGGCTGGAGTCGACGACCCGCATGGTCCGGTATCGTCTTTGCACTCATGGATGTGTTGCACTATTGTCAGGTAGCAAATCATTTGAGGAAGTGAGCCAGCGAGAATGAGTCGAGGTCTAGTCCCGCACCAGCAGGGTGGTCAGCTGTCCGATTTCGGGCCTCCGCAGGGTGGAGGTCTGATGCCGGGAATGGCTGGGGTGGAACCACAGGGAATTCCCTGGAGCCGCTACCTGGCAGCGGTCATTCGGTACCGCTGGCTGATTCTGGTGCTCACGGCCATTGGACTGGGACTCGGGCTCACGGCCACCAAGTTCATCAAGCCGGCCTTTACCGCCTATGCTACCGTCTTCGTTGAGCGCCCGTCGGAGCGCGACGGGCCCATTCGCCCGGAGGGCCTGCTGGACAACACGGGCTGGCCTGATCTGGTTCGCTCCTCCGTGGTCCTCGACTCCACCTCACTGCGGATGCGGCTGTTCCTCGAGAACGACCCGCCTGATTCGGCCCTGTTCGCCGATTTTACGCTGGCAGACCGGTTTGCGACCGGGGCCTTTGTGTTATCGGTGAGTCCAGATGGCCAGCGGTACGAGGTGAATGACCGTCAGGGAATCCGGGTCGACGCGGGAATCGTGGGGGATTCGGTTGGTCGTCCAATGGGCTTCCGCTGGGTGCCCGATCACCTGGCGCAGCTGCGTGGGCGAAAAGTCAGGTTTACCATCCTGACCCCCCGCGATGCCTCGACCATGCTCGCGGTCAAGCTCGATGTACGGCTGCCGCCTGAGGGAGGCAGCTTCATGATCCTCAGCCTGATCGGACCCGATCCGCAAAAGATTGCCGCCGTCCTGAACACGATCGCCGAACAGTTCGTCGGGGTGGCGGCTGACCTCAAGAAGCGAAAACTGCAGGTCCTCTCCAACACCCTCGAAGAGCAGGTTCGGACCACCCGGTCCGAGGCGGAGCGGGCCGAAAACTCGCTCGAAGTCTTCCGCACCAGGACCATCACTCTGCCGAATGAGGGAGTCCCGGTCGCCGCTGGCCTGGTGGCCACCCAGCCGACGGTCATCGCAAACTTCTTCAAGCAGAAGATGGACCTGGAAGGCCTGCGGAATGATCGGAAGGCCCTGGAAAACGTCCTGGCCAAGACCCAGGCTGGCGAGCTGGCGGTCGACGCGTTCCAGACCATCCCGGCCGTCCGCTATGCCCCTGACCTGACCCGGGCGCTGACCGAGCTCTCCAACAGCGAGGCAGAACTCCGGGCCCTCCAGAATCGCTACACCGATGAATACGCGCCCCTGCGCCAGCTGAAAGACCGGATCGCGGTGCTGCGGACCCAGACGATCCCGGCCTACGCCAATGCCCTGATTGCCCAGTTCAAGAGCCAGGAGGAGACGCTTAACTCCCAGATCACGACGGCCAAGACGGACATTCAGCAGATCCCGGAGCGGACCATCACGGAGCAGCGCCTGACCAGGGCTGCCACGAGCGCGGCTGACCTGGCGGACAATCTGCAGAAGCGGTATGAAGAGACCAAGCTGGCACTGGCCAGCACGATCCCGGACGTGAAGATCATGTCTCCGGCCGTGCCGCCAACCCGGCCCAACCGCAACACCGCGCCGGTGCTGATCCTTGCCGGGCTTATGGCCGGCCTGGGGGGTGGTATCGTCCTGGCAATCCTGCTTGACCACCTCGACAAGCGCTTCCGCTATCCGGAGCAGGTCACGGAGGAGCTGGGACTCAGCATCCTCGGCGCGGTGCCGGCCATTCGCAAGAATGGATCGAAATCGATGACGGAGGACGAGGCCTCACAGGTCGTCGAGGCGTTTCGCACTATCCGTCTCAACCTGTCGCACTCCTACGGCACGGCCGGCCCGGTGTTGCTCACGATCTCCAGCCCTGGTCCCGGCGAAGGGAAATCGTTCGTCTCATCCAACCTGGCCCTTTCCTTCGCCGAAGCGGGGTATCGAACCTTGTTGATTGATGGGGATATCCGGCGCGGCGAATTGCACCGGATGTTCAGTCTGGACCGCCGCCCCGGCCTGATGGATTACCTCGCTGGATCGACCACCATCGAGGATGTGGTGCGCCCGTCAGGACACCAGGGCCTCGCGGTCGTGGCCTGCGGTACGCGGCGGCACCAGGGCCCCGAGCTGCTGGGATCGGCGGCCATGAACGTCTTCATGGCAGAGATGAAGACCCGCTACAACGTGATCATCGTCGACAGTCCGCCGCTGGGGGCCGGAATCGATCCCTTCGTGCTGGCCACGTCGACGGGGCACATGATGCTGGTGTTGCGCTCCGGCGAGACCGACCGGGCGCTGGCGGAAGCCAAGCTGAAGCTGCTGGACCGGCTGCCGATTCGTCTGCTGGGGGCGGTGTTGAACGACATCAGGGCGGCGGAAGGTGCCTACAAGTACTACGGATATGTCTATGGGTACAGCGCAGAAGAGGATGGCGCCCCTGCCCAGATTACATCCCGGGCCGGCGAAATCAGTTGAGCTCGGCCGCCGGAATCTGATCGAAGGCCTGAACCCGGGCGGCGCCAGGGTTGGCTCTGGCATGTCGTAGCGCGGTGGTAGCCCGGAGCAGCATCTCGATCGCGTCGATTGAAGACTGGGAATAATCCGGCACCGCGCAATACCCTGCCTTGAGGCTCAGCCGGACGCTATTGCCCTGCAGATCGACCGGCGATGCTGCCTGGACTGAGGCGCCGAGTCTGGCGACCAGTCGCTCGGCTCCCTCGGCCGTCGTGGCCGGCGCAATCACGGCAAATTCAGTTGGGCCAACCCTCCCAGTGGCGTCCGAAACCCTCCCGTGCCCTCGCACCACCTCACCGACCCGCAGGGCCAGCTGGCGTGCGAGCTCAACAGCGACCGCGTCATTCTCCAGCCCGGGATCCACATCGGGTGCAAAGACCACGCAGGCCAGGGAATGGTGGCGCCGAAAGGCATCAGAGCCGATTTCCCGTGCCCGCTTCGACAGTCCCCGCATGTTATACAGCCCGGTTGGGTGGTCGAGCAGATTTTCGTCCAGAATCCGATCGACCTCCTGCTTGGCCTTGAGAAAGGTCTGCAGCTTGAGCAACAGGGCCTCGCCGTCGAGAGGCTGACCCAGAAATTCCCAGGCCCCGGCCCGGTAGGCTTCGAGCCGCTGCACCCGTGCGGATGGTCCCGCCGTCGTGATGATGATGGGTATCGCGCTACTCATTCGGGGGTCCTCGCGGAGCTGCCGACAGACTTCAGTGCCGTGGATGTCAGGCATTTGCGCATCGAGGATGATCAGGTCAGGCGCGGCCGTGCGGGCGCGCTGCAGCGCTTGCTGCCCGGTGTAGGCCCGCAATACCGTAAAACCGTTCGGGGCCAGAATGCTTTCCAGCGACCGAGCCGACCACTCCTGATCGTTGGCAATCAGGACGAGCGGAGGCCGTGAAAGCTTTGAATCGCTCATTGAAACGCCCTCGAGGGGTGCAATGCGATATGGCAGGATGAACTCGCGGGCCGCACAGCAATCGACCGGCAGACTGCCCTCTAGACCTGCAGTTAGCGTGCGCCCGGCGCTAGGAACGCTAACGCCATATAATACTTGGAGTTAACCTCTTGTGCAACGGCTGATCCTCGTAGACCCACTGCCTCACCGTGGCGCGGTGCTCCGACAGAAAGCCTTGACATGGCTGGGTTTAGCATCCAATCTCCCCCGGAGCCATCGGTCCTGTTGCATGGCAACAACAATCGATCAGGGCGTCGTCAAAAATCTGTCGCTACTCCGATCAGCAGAATCAACCTAAGGCAATGCAAATATGACACTTAGATTGCGTGGGCCGGGAGTGACGCATCAGGACTCCCTGACCCAGTCCGCGGCTCCAGATTTGATATATGGTATCCAGGCGCACTCTCGCGCCCCAGACGGTCCAGTTTGCCGGAGCCGCTCCACTATGGCGTATTTTACGGGACTTGGCCGGTCAGTGCGGGCGGTCGTTATCGTCACACTGGGCCTGTTCCTGGGTGGCTGGCATCAGTTGGCCGCCCAGATCGACGCCAAGCGGCCTCAGGCAACCCGGCAAGAACTCGAGTCGGCCTATTCTCAGTTGTCGACCCAGCAGCGGACCTACGCGGATGCGGTCGCCCTGCGGGAACGGCTTGACCAGGGTGACTTCCAGATCGGAGACAGGATCGTCCTGCTGATTCGCGGTGATACATCACTCAGCAACACCTTCACCGTGAGCGGCAATCGAACCCTGGAACTGCCGAACATCGGCAGCGTGCCCCTGCAAGGGGTGCTGCGGTCGGAGCTGGAAGACCACTTGAGGGTGGTCATAGCGAAGTTCATCCGGAACGTCGACCTGCATGCGGAGTCGCTGATCCGCATTTCAGTCACTGGTCAGGTCACCAAGCCGGGATTCTACAACGTGCCGGCAACCGCGCTGCTCGGCGACGTATTTACGGCAGGTGGCGGATTGACCCCGGTTTCGGATGTCGGAAAGACCGAAGTCCGGCGGGGTGGCCAGCAGCTACTGGCTGCCGACAAGGTCCAACGGGCCATCACCGAGGGACGTACACTGGACCAGATGAACCTGCACAGCGGAGACGAGTTGCTGGTCCCCGAGCAGAAGAAGGGTCGCACGGCATCCACGGTGCTCCTGATCGGCAGCATCGCCGCCGCGCTTCTGAGCATCGTCGCCGTCGTCGCTCTCGTGTCGAAATAGGACCATGATTTGGAAAGTCCGGGCTACTATGGAAATGACGCTCCCCAGGGATTCACGGCCAACGCCCCAACCCGGGGCAGCACAACTTTCATACGTCAAGGTCGGAGAGCGCGTGCACGCTGAGGCCCATCCCGAGCTGGCAGAACGTTGGCGCCGTCCGGTCAATGTGGTACTGGCCGGTCTTGCGCTAATCCTGCTCTCGCCGGTGATGCTGCTGCTTGGCCTGCTGATCAAGCTGACCTCGCGCGGTCCGATTTTTTATACCCAGACCCGGGTGGGCTGGGATCGCCGCTCAACCCATCCTGGCGCGACCGATGACCGCCGCCGGGAAGACATCGGTGGACTGCCGTTCAAGATCTACAAGTTCCGCTCAATGCACGTCAATGCCGAGCACCTGACCGGTGCCGTGTGGGCAGCCAAGGAAGATCCCCGGGTCACCTGGCTGGGCCAGTACCTCAGGCAGTACCGCCTGGATGAACTGCCCCAACTGCTCAACGTCGTGAAGGGGGATATGAACATCGTCGGCCCACGCCCCGAGCGGCCCACGATCTTTGCGGACCTGCGCCAGGAGATCGGGGACTACGCCCGGCGTCAGCGGGCCCGTCCCGGAATCACCGGACTGGCCCAGATCAGCCAGCAGTACGACACCAACCTCGATGACGTCCGGAACAAGGTTCAGTATGATCTCGAGTACATCCGGCGGCAGGGATTGCTTGAGGATGTCCGGATCATGCTGAAGACGATTCCGGTAATCCTGTTCCGCAAGGGCGGCTGGTAACCGTTACCATCGGTGGCCTGCCCCACTGGCGGACGCCGCGGGGTCCATCCGGATCGATCAGTGTGCTGCCTGGATCTGACCCGGTGCTCTCGTGAGAATCCACGGCCAGACTCCCCTTCGACCTTCCCAGATCAGCCACTGATCGATTCAGGCGCCGGCTGGCGCCCCCAGTCAGGCCAGCGGCCGGCGGGTCGGCTCCCAGACCGCGTTACGCTGTCCACGGAGTGCCCGGCTCCAGGCCTGAATCGCGGCGAGCGACGAGGCCACAAGATAGGATGGAATCCCCACCAGCACCGGCATCGGCCGACCCTCGGGCCAGCGCAATCCCGCCAGGCCGACGAGCAGGCCGAGCACCAGCAGGGGAACAACCACCAGCGCCACCTTGGCCTGGATGGCCAGGAGGGTCAGGCCAATCGGGAGGAGAATCAGGCTGGGAAATACCAGCCAGCGGAGCAGTTTGTGGCTCCAGAGCATCCACGCGAACGAGCCGTGCCGGACCGGATTCAGCAGGTGACGCTTGAACCAGAGGGTTTCCAGCCCCCTTGCCATGGTGCGCACCTTTCGGCGGTACTCACTCTTGAGGTCCCGGGTCCGGGGCACCAGACAGACCGCATCGTTGACTGATACCGCCCGGGTAGCGTGCTCCCGAGCCAGGAGGGCGCTGGCAAAATCACGACTCAGCATTTCGGGAAACGCCCCGTCCACGATCTCCCGCCGAATCCCATAGAAGCAGCCGGATGCCCCGACGATGCCGCCAACCGCCGTTTCGAGCCCACGCACCCACATCTCGTAACCCACGTAGCCCGACTCACCCTGGCTCCCTTCGGTCTGCAGGTCCCCGACGCTTACATCCCGCCCCGACGCCACGCCGACATGGGGATCGCTGAACGCTGCGACCAGCGGCTTGAGGGCATTCGGCAGGATCCGGATAGTGGCGTCGGTATTCACCAGGATTGAGCCCCGGCAATGCGGAAAGGCCGCATTTTCCGCCGCCGTTTTCCCGCGGCGAGTGTCCAGCCGCAGCAATTCGACCCCCCGATCGGCGAAGCTCCGGACGATCTGGTCGGTGCGGTCGGTCGAGGCGTCGGAGACTACCAGGATCTGGCGCCGATCTTCCGGATAGTCGATGCCCAGCAGGCTCTCGAGCGTCCGGGCGATGGCCTGCTCCTCGTTGTAGGCTGGCAGGCAGATCGTGATCAAGGGCCACTCCGCCGGTTCGGCTTGCGGCTTGGCAGTGGTTCGACCTCTGGCCAGCAGCCAGAGGAAAACGGGATAGCCCAGAAAGGCATACAGCGCGAGCGTGACTGGGACTGCTACACAAATGGCGCCGATCAGCTCAATCATGCGACGTCTGCCTCTTCCTTGGTCACAAGACTCCTGTAGAGCTGCACATGGTGATCGAGCCAGGCTTGCGCGCCGAAATGGGTGGCCACCCGGGCAGGGCCGGCCTCTCCCCTCGCCCGCCGCTCATCCTCGTGGACCAGAGCATCGTCGATGGCCGCCGCCAATGCGGCCGGGTCGGCCCGGTCGACCAGCCATCCTTCCCGGGCGGTCAGGACGTCCGGCACCCCACCGACAGCGGTGGCTATGGACGCCCTGCCAGCCGCCATGGCTTCGAGCAGCGCGATCGGGGTGCCTTCGGTGCGGGACGATAGAAGAAACAGGTCAAACGCCTTCATGAAGCGGCCGGCTTCCGGAATTACACCCGCCCATCGTACCCGGTCGATGATTCCCAGTTCGCGGGCCAGCTGCCGCAACCCTGGCTCCTGGCCCCCTGCCCCGATCACCACCAGGATGGCACCAGGGTTCGAACTCAAGGCCATGGCCCGCAGAGCGATGTCAGGGCCCTTTTCCGGACTCAGCCGGCCGACCCAGCCGACCACCAGGACGGCGGCCGGTAGACCCAGTTCCAACCGCGCGGCGGCCGGTTCAAGAAATGCGTACGGCGCGGCCCAGCCATTCTGAACCACGACACATCGATCACGACGCACTCCGCTGGCCACCAATGCATTCCCGAGGGGCCGTGAGACGGCAATCACTCGATCGTAGTGCCGCCAGGCTCTGTGCTGGAGCCGCTCATAGAGCCGGTTTTTCCAGTCACCGCCGGCAACTCCATGGGCGGTGGACACCAGCCGGGAGTGGAGTCCACTCGCGGCCAGCGGTGTCAGGATGTCGGTGACATAGCCGTGACTGTGGATGACGCTCGGCCGGCACTTCTGGATGACCCGGCGCAGCTGCATGATCTTTCCGGGGTAATTTCGTCCGCTAGTCCGGATGGCGACCACCCGCACTCCAGCTGCCTCCGCATCCCGCCATAAATCCGCCAGCTCCGCGTTCCGGTCAAGACTCAGCACCAGCGTGCACTCAGCCCCTCGCCGCGCTATGCCGGCCGTCAGCATGGCGACGACGGATTCAAGCCCCCCGAATGCGCCGGGAGCTGCCACATGCACGATCCGAACACCCTGCAGCGGTGAGGGCTCGGCGTTACCAGGCACTGCCATCCGCATGAAAGAGCGCCCAGTCGGCTGCGCTGGGGAGAGTCAGGCCGGCCCGCAGTTCCTTGATGACCACCGGCAGCCGGTCGACCCGACGTATGGCGCCGTAGGCAACTGCGTCCGTCGCCAGACGCGAGTCCGCCAAGAGGGAGACACCGACCTTGGTGAGGCCGCGCCTGCGAGCCTCCGCCGCGATGCCGATGAGGACGCCTCCGATCGACACCCTGCCTTCATCCCACGAGGCCTTCAACAAATGGATGGTCCGCCGCCGCGAGTCTATCTCGACGGCCACCAGGGCCACCGGGCTGCCAGAAGCGGCGGAATCGGTCAGCACCGCCGTTTCGCGCCGCCGATCGCCCGCCGGCAGATTACCGCCCCGCCGGAAGTCCTCGGCCGTGCGAAGGGGGCCGAAGCCGCGAGATGGTGGCAGCCCCGCCAGGACGCTGTCCACCCGGCCGGGATCGGCCGCAGCCCAGGACAGTGGCCGCTCCACCCGCGCCATCCGTCGAAGCTGCATCAGCCAGCCATACGGCCGACCGGCCGGCAGGACGAAACGCTGAAGATTGCCGAGCAGGCGGAATCCTCCGGCCCGGCTCAGGCCCACGGCCTGGGGCGTCGGATCGGAGTACAGGAAATCCAGCTCCCGGTTGCTGGTGAGTTCGGAGATGATCTGGCGAAAGAACTTGAGAGGCAGCCAGAAATTGCGCATACCCGGGGCCACCACCAGATCCCCAAGCAGGCCACCCAGGAACCCGGTGCCATCAGGCAGGCAAAACTGCCTCGGTACAACGCAGACATGCATGACTGGATGGTCCGCGTCATCCAGTCCCAGCCAGCTCACGGCGCCAGGCCGGGACGTCATGGAATAGACAGAGGCCAGCGGACGGCCGGTCGTATCCGGCATGAACAGACCCGGTGCCACTGACTCGGGATCCAGTGCCTCGCATCGCTGCAGCCGAAGCGCACCGGCTTGCTCAGGCGTTGCGGTCACGAGCCTCACGGTCTGGCGACGCGCCAGATACCGACCGCATGACGTAGCGCGCAATGGCCGAGATCGTGCCGAGATTCTCCTCCGTCAGGTCCTGGTCGGCCACCGTGACGCTCCAGGTATCCTGCAGGAAGGCGAGGACCTCCATGACCCCCATCGAGTCAACGATTCCAGTCCGCATGAGTGATTCCTCATCACCCAGGGCCTGCTTGGGCCGCATGTAGAGGAATGTTTCTCGAATGAACTGACGCAGTCGTTCCCGGATTGCCAAATCGGTGAGGTTGGTCATAGTCTCAAGGTTGTGTCAGGCGGCGGTTGGCTGCGGGGCGGAGGAAAGTACCACATCGGCGCCGGACTCGGGCAGCGCGGTGACGGCCGACGCCGTGAGGCAGAAGGTCCGGTACCAGAGTTCGGTCGAGAGAATGGCGACCAGCGCCTGGTGCTCGCGCGGCCCGCCCTGATGCTGCCGGCACCGGGTCATGAGGCGGCCGACGGCGGCGGGGTTGAAGAATCCGCTGCGGGCCACTGCTGACTCCTCCACCAGGTCCGCCACCCACGCCGGTGCGCCGGCGCTGGTAAAAGGAGGCGCGTCGGGGGCACGGTACGGCTGTTTGGTCCGGGCGGTCACTGAATCCGGGATCCGGCCGCGGGCCCAGCGCTTCAGAATCCGTTTTTCGCTGAGCCCCCTCAACTTGGAGCTGGTCGGCAGCGAGGCGGCAAAGCGGAACAGCCGAGGGTCGAGGAAGGGGTACCGGCTCTCGACCGCGTGGGCCATGCCCACCCGGTCGGTCTGGGAACTCAGTAGATACGGGGACAACAGTGTGAGAATTTCCAGGTAGGCCGCTCGACCGAACGGAGTCCAGCTGGTATGCTCGGCCGGCATGATATCCCGCAGTTCGGCCAGCGCGTCGACGCCCCGCAGGGGTTCGGCCATCCCGTCGCCATAGAACTGCTTGACCCAGCTGGCAGCCCGAAACCGTGGCATGTGCGAGAACAGTGGATCGTCGGGTGGACTGGCGTCGAGAAACGACCGGCGCCAGACCTCGCCGCCCCGACCCGCGGCCGACATCCACGGATACAGCCGATCGAACAGGCGCGGACGGCGCCTGGAGTTCGGCTGGCGGAGGCAGAACAGCCGGACCTGCACCTCCTTGAACAGATCGTACCCCAGGAACAGCTCGTCCGCACCCTCGCCGGTGAGCACGACCTTGATCCCTGCCTCTGCGGTGGCCCGCGCCAGATGATACATCGGGACCGGGGCCGTCCGGAGCAGCGGAGTCTCGGTGTGACGAATGACATCAGGGAACGCCGCGGCAATGTCCTCGGAGCGGATGTGCCGAACGGTGTGCCGGGTGCCCAGAGCCGCCGCCACCTCGTTCTGGAAGCCGGCCTCATCGTAGGCCGGGTCCTCGAAGGTGATGGAAAACGAATGGAGAGTGAAGGGAGACGCCTCGGCCGCCAGGCGGGCGGTGATGCTGGAGTCCAGTCCGCCACTGAGATACGCCCCGACCGGGACATCGGCCCGGAGCCGCAGTGCCGTACTGCTGGTCAGTAGCTCGTCGAGCTGCTCGAGGGCCCGCGGGTCCTCGACGCTGTCCTCGGAATATGACGGGGTGAAGACGGTATGCGAGCGCAGCCGGCCGTTTTCCCAGACGGCATAGCAGCCAGGCTCGAGCTGGCTGACCCCGAGGAACGGCGTGCGTGGTGGCCGCGCCGCCCAGAAGGTAAAGACCTGATCCAGCCCGACCGGATCCGGAGCTGCCACGACCAGCCCAGAGGCAAACAGCGCCTTGACCTCGGAGGCAAAGACCAGCGTTCCGCCGTTCACCGCATAGAACAGCGGTCGAACCCCGAACCGATCCCGGGCAAGGATGAGCCGCTGCGTCCGTCCGTCATAGAGTCCGAAGGCCCACTGCCCGTTGAGCCGATCCAGAAGGCCCGCGCCCCACTCCTCCCAGCCATGCACCAAAACCTCGGTGTCCGAGCTGGTGCGGAACTGATGGCCTTTGCCTTTCAACTCGGCCATCAATTCCCGATAGTTGAAAATCTCTCCATTGAAGGTCACGATCACATCGCCAGCTTCGTTGGTCATCGGCTGGGCCCCGCTGGCGATATCGATGATGCTGAGACGGACATGGGCCAGCCCCACCCGTGGGCCGGTGTAAAACCCGTACCCGTCCGGTCCGCGGTGCCGAATGGCCGCAGCCATTCGACCCAGTTGATCGAGCGACACCCCCAGCTCGTCCTGACGGGAAATTCCGGCAATGCCACACATCAGCCGGCCGCTTCCCCGGGGACCAGAAGCGGGACCTCCTCGACGAGCAGAGGCGCCAGATGCAGGTACCGGGTGGTCCGCCGCTTCTGGCCAATATCCTGGTACAACCGCTCAACCTGCGCCGGTTCGAGTCCGGCCTCGGTAGCGGCCTGCGCGGCGGATTGTCCCGCATTGTACGAACGCAGCACCAGGTCGAGCACTGCCGGCGGCGCGGAGAAGTAGAACTCCTCCTGGCTCTGGGGCAGCGAATAGGTATCCGTGGTCGAGGGGCGAGCCGTGACAGCCCTGGGTACTCCCAGTTCCGCCGCCAGCGCGTAGACCTCGGTCTTGTACAGATGGGCGATTGGCTTCACATCAGCCAGCCCATCCCCGCCCTTGACGAAAAATCCCTGGTCGTATTCCAACCGGTTCGGAGTGCCCACCACGCCATAGTGGAGACGATCGGCGTGGAAGTACTCCAGCATCTTGCGCACCCGCTGCTTGAAATTGGTGGCTGCCACGATCTGGCGATATTCGGCGGCCGGCAACCGGAGCCTCTGCTGCGGGCCCGCCGGTGGCTGCACCACCAGCTGGGTCACATTCAGCATGGCCGACCCGGATCCCGCCCCGGGAAGCGCCAGTTTGCAGCGCCACCCTTCACCGTATTCCGGGAGCACTCGGCGAATGGCCTCGTCTCGACGGGAATAGCACCCTGCCGCCTCAAGAATCGGCGCGATGTCCTCGGCAGTCGCCTCGATGCCGAGTTCCGCGGCCCAGGCCGAAGCCAGTTCGAGACTCATCGGCTCGCTGTCTCGCTCGGGCAGGAACAGACCAAAGACCCGGCCTGGGCCCAGGGCCCGGACCGCCAGCGCCGCGCACACTGAACTGTCGACGCCGCCGCTCATGCCTATGACGAGGCCCCGGCGATGCAGGCCATCGCTCACTTGCCTCTGCAGCGCGGCCACGATGGTGGAAATCAGGACGCGGGGATCTCGAAAGGGTGTCTGCACTAATGGCTGACTCATGGGGCAATCCCACCGACGAGGCCTGGAAGGCGCGGAGCGGTGAGGGTGATCGCTCGACAAGGCTCCACAGGCTCTGGGTGCTCCGTTGAGAATGGGCCGGATCAGTCCGCCCAGTGCGAGGCCGGCTGGGATCGGGAGGCAGCCCGGCAGGCGTCGGGCCGAGGGTGCATCATTTAGATGCAATCTACATTCCGGGATGGGCCCCCGTGCAGCCGGTTATGACGGCGGGCCGGGTCCGGGAGTGACACGTGACGCTGCCCATGCGGGCGTCGAGTCGGCAGGCTGGTTGGGGGCCGAGCAGGCCTGAGCGGCTGTCGTTCCGGCCCGTCAATATTGCATTACCTTGTGGTGTCGCCGCCACTCTTGTTGCGCACTGGTGGACTGGGTGGAACGCGTGGGCTTTCCGGGGCAAGTGCCACTTGGAAAGCGCTCCAAATCGTTAGACAGCATATATTTATGGCTGAAAATCATAGTGGGGCGCCAAGGGCTTGGTTCTTGCTCCCGGCCATCACATTCTGACTGTTCTATCCCGAAGCGCGAGTCGAGGAAAACCGATGGATGAAATTATTCGACAGGTGGTGGGGGAGCACGCCCGTCTGGCCACCGATGTCAGCACCCTTGGCGACGACGCGGACCTCTACCAGGCGGGAATGACGTCCCACGCCAGCGTCAATCTCATGCTGGCCCTGGAAGACCGGTTCGATGTCGAATTTCCCGAACGGATGCTGCGTCGTCGGGCCTTCGAGAGCATTGCCGCGATTCGCGCGGCGATCGAGGAACTGACCGGCTCCCGCCCCACCACTTCCGGCTGACCGGAGAAGGAGTTTTAGTGGCGACCCGGAACCCTCCGGCCTCGAGTTCGAACTCGCTGCGCCAGGACCTGATCGAAAAAGCCCATCGGATCGGCACCACGGTGGTCGGACCCGCGGCCGATGCTGTGGATCGCGAAGCCCGGTTTCCGCACGAGTCGTTCGCGGCGCTGCGCCAGGAACGGATGCTAGGGGCGTTCATCCCTCAGGAGTTCGGTGGACAGGGCTGCAGCATTTCCGATCTTGCGGCGATCTGCACCACGCTGGGGCAGTACTGCGCCTCGACCGCGATGGTGTACGCCATGCACCAGATCCAGATCGGCTGCCTGGTGCGGCACGGCCAGTCCGCTCCCTTCCATCGCGCCATGCTGTCGCAACTTGCCGAGAAGGAAGAACTGCTGGCCTCGGCCACGACGGAGGTCGGAATAGGCGGCGACGTGCGCTCGAGTGTCTGCGCCGTCGAGGTCCAGGGCGGTCGAATCTCGCTGACCAAGCAGGCACCGGTCATTTCCTATGGCGCTTATGCGGATCACATTTTGGTGACCGCCCGCCGGGCGCCGGACGCCGCCACCAGCGATCAGGTCATTGTGCTGGTGCAGAAGGCTGATACCCGGCTCGAGCAGACCGGCACCTGGGATACCATGGGCATGCGGGGAACCTGCAGCCTCGGCTACCTGCTGACCGCCACTGGCAGCGCGGAGCAGGTCCTGCCGCAGCCCTACGCCGAGATATCCGCTCAAACCATGCTGCCGTTCTCGCACATCGTGTGGACCTCGCTCTGGCTCGGAATCGCGACCGACGCCGTCAATCGTGCCCGGGCATATATCCGTGGCGAGGCCCGGAAGAAACCGGGTACCACTCCCCCGGGGGCGTTGCGGCTGGCGGAAGTCATGGCCATCCTGCAGACCATGCGGGCCACGGTCGAAGACGGGACCCGCGAGTACGAACGATTGATGCACGATCCCGAAGCGTTGTCGGGCATCGGGTTTGCCATCCGGATGAACAACCTGAAGATCGCAGGCTCGCAACTGGCCGTTGAGATCGTGGGCCGGGCCCTGCAGGTCTGTGGCATCACCGGCTACCGGAACGATTCCAAATACAGCCTGACCCGACACCTTCGCGATGCGTATGGCACCGGCCTGATGGTCGCCAATGACCGCATTTACGGGCACAACGCTTCCCTCCTGCTGGTCCACAAGGACGAATAGGCTACCCATGGGATCGGCACTCGAGGCCGGGTACGACGAATATCGTGAAGCCCTGCTGGCTCACCGGCTGCTGTACGCGACAGGCGTTCCGGGAGTCTATGGCCGGAGCGGCGTGTTCGAGGATACCATCGATCGGCTGAACCGTCTGGTGACCCGGTTCGGCGCCGCGGATGGCGCGGAAGTGATGCACTTTCCGCCCATTCTCAACCGGCATTACTACGAGAAGAGTGAGCACCTCAAGTCCTTCCCGCAGCTGGCGGGCATCGTCCACAGCTTTGATGGCACGGACAAGGACCACCAGGAACTGCTCCGCAAGCAGGCGGCCGGCGAGGATTGGAGCGCCGGCCTGCCTCACACCGACGTCGTGCTGACCCCGGCGGCCTGCTATCCGGTCTACCCGACGATCGCGGCGCGAGGGCCGCTGTCCGAGGCTGGGGCGGTGGTCGACGTCCTGTCCTTCTGTTTCCGGCACGAACCATCCCCGGATCCGGCCAGAATGCAGATGTTCCGGCAGCGTGAACATGTGCGGATCGGCGCTCCGGCCGTGGTCCAGCCGTGGCGTGACACCTGGTTCGAGCGGGCTCAGCAGTTCACCGATCAGCTCGGCCTGCCAGCCAGGCCGGAAGTCGCCAATGACCCGTTCTTTGGGCGGGCCGGCAAGATGCTGGCGGTCAACCAGCGCGACCAGCAGTTGAAGTTCGAAATTGTGGTCCCGATCTGCTCCGTCGAAAAACCGACCGCCGTCATTTCGCTCAACTACCACCAGGACCATTTTGGCCTGGACTTCGGGATCCAGACTCATACCGGTGACGTGAGCCACACCGCCTGCATCGGATTCGGCCTCGAACGGCTGACGCTCGCCCTGTTCAAGACCCACGGACTCGAGCGGGACCGCTGGCCGGCCGGCGTGCGCGGCACGCTCGAGCTGTGAGGACAGCGGTACTGTCGCTCGACCCCGCGACCTACACCTCCCATGCGGTGCACGGGGAGGACCGGTCCTGGACCGAGT
This sequence comes from Gemmatimonadota bacterium, assembly GCA_039930765.1. GTDB lineage: Bacteria > Gemmatimonadota > Gemmatimonadetes > Gemmatimonadales > GWC2-71-9 > DATEHG01. The sequence continues at coordinate 31,631 of JBDTTF010000024.1, forward strand.
CCAACTGCTACGTCGACCTCTGGGTCGAGACGGTCCACGGCATGGGTCTCGATCCGGTGGCGGCAATGGCCTTCACCCTGGCGCTCGACTTCGAGGGCGATCAGTGGACCTTCTTCAAGTTTCCGCTGGAGGACCTGTACCGGCTGTACGGGTTCGAAGTCAAGGAGATGAATGTCTGGCGCCCGCTGGCTGGTCACATCGATGAACAGCTCCGGATGGGGCGATTGATGGTGGTGGAGGTGGACAGTTATTTCCTGCCCGACACCGCCGGCGTCAGCTACCAGCTCGAACACACCAAAACATCGATCGCGATCCAGGCCATCGACCTGGTGGCCCGGCGTATGGGCTATTTCCACGGTCGTGGCTACTATGTCGTCGAAGGCGACGATTTCGACGGCCTGCTCCGGGTTGGACAACCTGCGGTCTGGCCGGCGGCCCTGCCGCCCTACGTCGAGATGGTCAGGCTCGATGTCCATCCGCCGCTGACCGAGCCCGCTCTCACGGCGGAGGTCCTTCAGTTGACCCGGTTCCACGTATCGCGCCGCCCGGCTGACAATCCGGTGGAACGATTCCGGGTGCGCTTCCTGGCCGACATCGAGTGGCTCCGGAGCCAGGACCTGCAGGTGTTTCACGGGTATGCGTTTGGCACCCTGCGCCAGCTCGGATCCTGCTCCGAGATGTCCGCCACGTTCCTCCGCTGGCTGGCCGATCGCGGACAGCCGGGACTGGCCGCCGCCATTGCCGGGGCCGAGACGATTTCCAGGACGGCCAAGGTCATGCAGTTCAAGATGGCCCGCGCGGTCAACGGCAAGAAACCCGTTGATTTTGCGCCCATGCTTGATGAGATCTCGGCCGCCTGGCTCACCGTCTCGTCGGCGCTCCAGTACCAGTTCGGTTCCTGACGGCACCGGCATGCTGCCTGTCGGGCGGGTCTCCAGCCATCGCGCGTTTCCGCTGACCGAGGGATGGCGACTGGTCTCGTCGCCGCCCGGTGACAGCGCCACCCCCGCTGACATCAATTGGCACGACAGCCTGCCCGCCCAGGTGCCCGGCACCGCGGCGTCCGCATTGCTGGCCGCGGGCCGCTGGACGCTCGATACCTCTCGCGACTTCGACCTGGATGACTGGTGGTTCGAGTGCCGGTTCGGGCGGCCCGCCGTGCCGGAAGGCTCGGGCCGGTGGGTCCTGACGTTCGACGGGCTGGCCAGCCTGGCCGAGGTCTGGCTGAACGGCGTGCCGATACTGACGTCAGCCAACATGTTCATCCGCCACGATGTGGATGTCACAGCGGCACTCACCGCCGACAACATCCTCACCCTCCGGTTCCGTTCCCTCAAGACTGAACTGACTCGACGCCGCCCCCGACCGCGGTGGAAGACCAAGCTGGTGGAACACCAGCAGCTGCGCTGGATCCGGACCACACTGCTGGGCCGGATTCCGGGCTGGTCTCCTCCGGTGGCAGCCGCGGGCCCGTGGCGCCCGGTGACGCTCAGCTTCCAGCCAGGCGCCAATGTGGTGCTGAGCCGGCTGCAGAGCACCCTCGAGGGAACCATTGGAGTGGTGGCAGGCGAGATCGAGATCACATCGGCGCAGCCACTGGCATCAGCCACGCTGCACATCGGTGATGAGTCCGGCCCGCTGGCGGTCCAGAGCCTCGGCGGAGGACGGTACCGGCTGACTGGCACGGCGCGGGTCGAAGCGGCGCAGCGCTGGTGGCCAGCGACCCACGGCCCGCAACCGCTGTATCCCGTCTCGGTACGCCTCGATACCGGCGAACAGATTGATCTGGGGCGGACCGGATTCCGCCACCTTGAATACGACACGACCGGGGCGGGATTCGGTCTGGTCGTCAACGGCGTACCCATTTTCTGCCGGGGTGCCTGCTGGACCATCTGCGACATCACGACGCTTGCGGGTACGCCGGCGCAGTATCGGACCGCCCTGACCCTGGCTCGCGATGCAGGGATGAACATGCTGCGCGTCGGCGGCACCATGGTCTACGAGTCAGCGCTGTTCTACGATCTGTGCGATGAACTCGGAATCCTGGTGTGGCAGGACTTCATGTTCGCCAACCTCGATTACCCCGCCGCGGACGAGGAGTTTGCCGCGTCCGTCCGTGAGGAAGCCGACCAGCTCATGGCCCGGCTCCAGCTGCGGCCGTGCCTGGCGGTCTGTTGCGGCAACAGCGAAGTGGAGCAGCAGGCCGCGATGCTCGGCCTGCCCAGGGAGCTCTGGCGCAACGTCCTATTTGCCGAAACCCTGCCCACGATCGTCAGGCATCACCGACCGGATATCTACTATTGGCCCTCGAGCCCGACCGGTGGGACGCTGCCTTTTCATGTGAACGAGGGGATCGGCCATTACTACGGGGTCGGGGCCTACCTCCGACCGGTCGAGGATGCCAGGCGCGCCGCCGTCAAGTTCACCACCGAATGCCTCGGGTTCGCCAACGTTCCAGACCCCGAGGCGGTCGAAGCGTTGCTGCCCGGCGGTGAGTCGCCATTCCATCACCCGCGATGGAAGAGCCGGACCCCGCGGGACTTCGGCGCCGGATGGGACTTCGAAGATGTCCGCGATCATTATCTCAGGACTCGATACGGGGTCGATCCAATGCAGCTGCGATACTCGGACATGGATCGGTACCTGGCGTTGTCCCGGCTGGTGACCGGCGACCTGATGAGTGATGTCCTCACCGAATGGCGGCGTCCTGCCTCGGGCTGCCGGGGCGCACTGGTCTGGTTCCACCAGGACCTGTGGCTGGGCGCGGGCTGGGGACTGCTGGATTCATCCCAGCACCCGAAGGCCGCGTACCGGGCATTTCGCCGAGCCATGCGACCGGTTGCGCTGGGCATGACCGACGAAGGAGTCAACGGGCTGCAGGTCCACCTGTTCAATGACACCGCGCAGCCGGTCGAGGGCGTACTGCTATTCCGTCTGCTGCGAGATGGCCATGTGGTGACTGCCGAAGGCAGTCAGACGGTGAGCCTGGCTCCCCGCAGCGCGGTCAGCCTCCCGGCCGACGGTATCCTGGCCACTTTTTCCGACACCAGCTATGCCTATCGATTCGGGCCTCCCGGATTTGCGGTCGCCGCCGCTCGATTCACCGGCGGCGGCGAGGTGCACGACGCGTTCGCGTTTCCATCCGGCGCCATCCTGTCGCGGGAAACGGATCTCGGCCTGGTGGCGCGACTGGCCCCCGACATTTCGGATGTCCGCTGGCTCGACCTCTCGACCGATCGTTTTGCCCAGGCCGTTGCCATCGACATCCCGGGATGGGAAGCCGACGATTCCCATTTTCATCTGGTGCCAGGCTGGGATCGACGTATCCGCCTGCGCCCACTTGCCGGGGTGAATCATCCAGCGCGCGGCTCGGTGGTCCCACTCAATGGCGTGGCGCCAGTCCACGTCATCCGTGGCAGCTGACGTGACTGCAACGCCAGCCGCCCAGGCCATCTGGTTCGGCAGCGAACGCGCCCCGCTGTTCGGGTGGTATCACCGTCCTGCTCCCGGCCGCTCGATCGGCCAGGCGGCCGTTCTCTGCAATCCCTTCGGCTACGAAGCACTCACCACCCACCGCAGCTACCGGGTGCTGGCAGAGCAACTGGCTGCACAGGGCATTGCCACGCTGCGGTTCGACTACGAAGGTACGGGAGACAGTTCCGGCGAGGACCCCGCGCCCGGCCGGGTGGCCTCCTGGCAGGCGAGCATCGCGGCGGCGCTGGCGGAGAGCAGGCGGCGAAGCCGGGGACTCCCCGTGACCCTGGTCGGACTCCGCCTGGGCGCTTCCCTGGCCATGCTGGCTGCCGCCGGCGACCAGCATGTCGCGGCGCTGGTACTGTGGACTCCGTTCATTGCCGGCAAGCATCTGGTGCGCGAGTTGCGCGCGGTACGAATGATGGGGGAGGGCGAATCGGAGCGAACAGGCTC
>JBDTTF010000025.1:0-4815 GCA_039930765.1 Gemmatimonadota bacterium
ACGGGCGGACGGGCGGACGGGCGGACGGGCGGACGGGCGGACGGGCGGACCGAAAATAAAAAACCTGCCTCATCCCGAGCGAGCGTAGCGAGCGAGGGATCGCTCCAGGAATGGGATCAGTCACGCCTCGCAGCGAAGGGCGAAGGTCTAGTTCGTCGTCTGATCCTCGGCTGAAGCCGAGGCTCGGCCTGGGACCCTGAAGGGACCTGGCATCACTGCAGGCGCCGGGCGGACGCGCGGGCTGGCGAGGCGGGCGGAAGTAAAGTGCACCTCATCCCAAGTGGTCGTTTGTTCAAAGGCCGGCCCCTGGGGCCGGCCTTTGCGTTTCCGGCGTTCTGTCATTGCGAGGAGCGAGCACAGCGAGCGACGAAGCAATCTTGCTGGCTCGGGTTGAGGGCCCCAGGCTGAGTCCCGACAATGGTTGAACAACTTGCTTTCCCTCGTTGCACTCGGGACAGGCTCCTCGCACTGACGCGGGGGTTTGATCAACGGCCGTCCCCTGGGGGCCGGCTTTTGCGTTTTCGGCGTTCTGTCATTGCGAGGGAGCCAAGCGACCAGAGTCTGCCCCGAGTCGAAGCCACGAGCGCAGCGAGGCGGTCGCCGTGGAAAGCGACCTTGCCACGCCGAGCGACCTCGATCCCACTGAAGGAAACTCCCGTATCGGGTAACTCCGGTCGGGCAGGTATGCAATCGTCGGGTGCAGAAAATCGGGAAGCGGATAGCTTGATCGGCGCCCTTCCCCGACGGAACCTCGACCGGTTGGCCGGTTCCTCGATATTTCCCTGTCACCGCACGAGGCCCGCATGGCGGTTTTCACCGACTCCGGCATCCGATTCGAATACACCTTCGACTCGATCATCACCGGGCAGCAACCCCAGCCCAACATGGCTGGCCGCCGTACCGTCGTCTTGAACACGGCCTTGAGCACCTTCCGAGCCACGGTCAGGGCCACGGCACTGTCGAACAACGCCGCCGAGATCAACCATGGCCGGTGGCGGGCGGGATTCATTCAGGAGATTCAGTCCTCCTGCCGGATCGGCCACTACCACAAGGATGTCCGTACGGAGCATCGGCTTTGGGGGGTGCCGGCCACGTTCGGGGCCCCGGGCAGCAGTATCAGGGATTCTTCGGGCGGGGAAGTGCCGTACGACGGCCATTCACAAGACCTCGTCCACGGGCAGCCCGTAGCCCTTCAGTCGGAGGATGACCCCGCGCTCGAACTGCCCCTCGATCTCGTCATCGACGATGTCAGTCGCACGCTCACCGGAGTGACCGGCGGTGATCGCTTCACCATCTGGCTGGCCGCCACCCGGGATGCCGCGCCCAAGCGCCTCGTCATCCTCGGCCGGATCGAGTGGCGGGTCAACTGGCGGGCTGTTGTGTCGGGCAACCGCAACACGGCCATGATTCCGCTGACCCAGCTGGTGGCGCACGAACCAGCGGAATTGGGCCTCGCGGCCGCGTTTGGTCATGGCCCGCTCCCCGCCGGCTTTCCGCAGGACCTGACCGACATCGAAGGCCAGGACCTGTTCTACCGAATCACCTATTTCAGAGGAATCGAGATCAACCGCAACGAAATCGACGCTGATCCGACCGAGCCATCCGCCGTCATGGCCCAGTTTCCGGAAATGCGTGCCGAGGCGTCGTCGTGGTGGTAAGGTCGACACAATCCGGGTATTTGCGGAGCAGCGCGCAGTGGCGTGGGTCTGGATGAACAGACCCGATCGCTCGACGGCCGGTCGCAGTTGGGGCCGGCCTCTTCTCTTACACCTGTTGTCATTGCGAGGAGCGAGCGCAGCGAGCGACGAAGCAACCTTGCTGGCTCGGGTTGAGGGCCCCGGGCTAAGCCCCGATTATGGTTGAGCAGCTTGCTTCGGCCAGGCTGGAGCCGGGCCTCGCAATGAGGTGGCCATGAAGTCCAAGGCCGGCCCCTGGGGCCGGCCTTCGCGTTTCCGGCGCTCTGTCATTGCGAGGAGCGAGCGCAGCGAGCGACGAAGCAATCTCCCCCGCTCGATGGGGGCATCGGCAGCAATTGGGTGCGCGTCGTTACCAGGTGGGTGGGTGAGTCGAGGTTTCTCGACCGGTGGGTGCGATCGACGTTATTGTCGTCCAGTTTCACGGTGAGCTTCCCACCACGTCCCGGATGGCGTTGAGCAGGTTGCTTTCCCTCGCTCACGCTCGGGACAGGCTTCCTCGCAATGACATGATGTGTGTTCACAGCCCGGCCCCACAGGGGCGAGGGGTGCTTTTCGTCGGCGGTGATCGGGGCCCGCCATCCGCCCGCCTACTTCGGCGCGGTCCACCGGTTGTTCGTCGTGTCTTGGTCGACCCAGATGCCGCCGTCGAGCGCCACCGAGCGGAGCGCCTTGCCCCCCGGTACCACGACGCTCGCCTGGCGCGGGTTGGCCCGCCAGATGGCCGGGGACTGGTGCAGGGTCCGGGCGCTGCCGTCCGCGTAGGTCAGGGTGAGGTCCACCGGTGCCGGCATGCCGCCGATGTTGTTGAGCATGACACGATAGCGGCCCCCGGTGCGGGTCACGCTCGTGATACCCAGGTCGATGTAGTTCTGGCTGAAGTACCAGCTGTTCCAGAACCAGTCGAGGTTGCGGCCGGTGACGTCGTTGAAGGTGTAGAAGAAGTCCCAGGGAATCGGGTGCTTGCCGTGCCACCGGTCCATGTACGCATGCAGTGCCTTCCCGAAGAGCGCATCCCCCAGCAGATCCTTCATCGCCAGGTAGCCCTGGGCGGGCTTGCCGTAGGCGTTGCTGCCGGAGACATAGGGGGTGACGATGGGCAGCTCGTTCACCTGGCCGGAGGCGCGGAACTGCTGGAAATTCTTGGTGGCCTGCTCCCGGCCGACATCGGCCACCGAGATGAGGTACTCGAAGGTGGTGGCCCATCCCTCATCCATGAACCCGTGCCGAGTCTCGTTGATGCCCATGTAGAACGGGAACCAGGTGTGGGCAATCTCGTGCTCGGCCACGAAACGGGAAAACAGGGTGTCGGCGTAGCTCTCGTCGTTGACCATCATGGGATATTCCATCCCGGCGAATCCCTCGACCACCGTGGTCTTTTCGTAGGGATACGGCACACCTGGCCAGTTATGGGACAGCCAGCCCAGTGCATGCCCCGCGTAGCGCGCCATCTGGTGAAAGTCCGCCGCGGTGTCATTGTAGGCGGCCTGGGCGCTGGCCCGCCGCCCGGTGGCACTGTCCACCACCACGCTGGTGGCGTCCCAGTCGTAGTGGTTGCTCAGGGCATAGGTCATGTCCGGCACGTTGGTGGCGGTGAAGTGCCACGCATTGACCGGCTGCTGCGCGGTCACCACCCGTGCGGCCACCTGCTCGGCCGTGGCGACCACGATCGAGGTGTCGGCGGTTTCCGAGGCGCGGAGCCGCTGTACGACGGCCGGCTGCAGTACATCGGAGGCGTTGGTCAGCGTGCCGGTGCCCCAGACCAGGTAGTTGGCCGGGACCTTCACGGTCACGTCGTAGTCGTTGAAATCGCTGTAGAACTCGAGCGCGTCGTCGAAGTTGTGGGTGTCCCAGCCGTTGACGTCATCGTAGACCGCGATCCGCGGATAGAAGTAGGCCAGGAAGAATGTGGTCGAGTCGATGGCCCCTTCGCGGCCGCTCTGGCGCGACATGTCGTAGTGCCAGTCGAAGCTGAGGTGCACCGAATCGTTCGGCATCAGCGGCGCGGCCAGCCGCACCGGCTGCCAGGTGAAATATCGGCCGCTGCTGTCCCACGGCGCGGCCTGGCCGTTAACACCAAAGCTGTCGATATGGACGCCGGAGGTGAGATAGTCGGTGCCCGCGCCGCCGGCCCGGGGCGCGCCCGGCTTGTGGATATTGACCAGCAGCCGGACCACGAGCGTGTGGAGTGTGTCCGGGCTGTTATTGAAATAGACGATCTGCTCGCTGCCGGTGACCTGATGGTCCGGCGGCGCCGTGGCCACCGTGATGGCGTAGCGGGCGTGGTTCTGCCAATACGTCGCTCCGGGCCGGCCACTGCGGGAGCGGGTGCCGTGGATGTAGGCCTGCTTGACGGCGAGGGGCTCGTAGAGGCCCTGCGCGGTGGCAATTTGAGGCACCGCCATGGCGACCAGGGCCAGTGACGTCACCGCCACCGTCACGCGCGGGAGCCATCGGAGCGAATCGTGACGCATCTACTGCCTCATTTCAGCGGAATCGATGGGTTGCGGACGCCGAGGTCTGCCGCCCCGGGGCGTTTCGGGCTGGCCGACGTACGTCGGCAGCGCCATCGTGGTTTCGTGAGCTGTAACCTATTCGAGGTCAGCCTGGGACGGGGGATGCCGCGGCAGAAGTGGCTCCGCTTCTCTGACAGCGCAACCGGGCCCGATCAGTGGCTCCGCTTCTCTGTACAGCGCAACCGGGCCCGATCAGTGGGTCAGCGAGCGGGGTCATGCGGCCGCCCCGAAGTGAAGTACGCCTGGTCCGGTGTGCGGTCGGCCCCGCGCATCGGGCCGTACTCGGGCTCGCTGCCACCGCGTTCGCCGGGGTGCCGGTGGTGGTGCGTGAAACGCTGGCGCGGTTCGCCCTTGCTGAGGTCGAGGGTAACCGGATCATCGCGGGCCTGCCGGGCCGCCTCGTGTAACCACCGCATGCAGCTGCGAAAGCTGCAGCGGCATCGTACCTTACACCGGACTTCCGCGAACCGCGCAGTGCAGCTGACGCGGGGTCGCTAGGCGGCAGCGAGCGCGAGGCGGCTTTTCGAAGCCACGGCACGTTTCGCGAACACGGTTGCATTCCATTGAGGAGAGATTCTGTTGATTAACCCGGGTATGACCGATAT
>JBDTTF010000026.1:0-2147 GCA_039930765.1 Gemmatimonadota bacterium
CGGATCGACTCGCTGGGATGGACCGCGGAGTACCGGATTCCCTTCTCGCAACTCGCCTACTCGGCCCGACCGGGGCAGCCGATGGAGTTCGGCCTCAATGTCTACCGCGCGGTGACTCGCGGCGGGGAGTCGTCGGACTGGTCTCCCAGGTTGCCGACCTTCGCCGAGTTCGAATCGCACTTCAATACGATCACGGGACTGGTGGCTCCGGTATCCCCGCAGCGGCTCGAAATCGTGCCCTACACGGCGGCCAAGGGAACCTTCACTCCGGTCGCCGACGGCAATCCCCTGATCAATCGGACCGATGGCAGCGCCTACGCCGGGGCCGATCTTCGGCTGCGGTTGCCGGGGGGATTCACGGCCACTGCCGCGATCCGACCCGACTTCGGCCAGGTCGAAGCCGATCCGTCACAGGTCAACCTGACGACCTTCGAGAGCTTCTTTCCCGAGCAGCGGCCGTTCTTCGTCGAGGGGTCGAGCCAGTTCGCCTTTGACCTCAGCCTTCCCTATGCGACCCGGGGCAATTCGTTCACCAACGAGCAGCCGTTCTACAGCCGGAGAATCGGTGGCGCCCCCCAGGGCGACCTCCCGCCCGATGCGCTGTTCAGCGACATCGCCAGCAGCACCACGCTGCTCGGCGCCGCCAAGCTGTCGGGTCGGACATCGAACGGGTGGAGCGCCGGGGCCATGACCGCGGTGACCGGCCGGTCGCAGGCGGACTACATCGCCGCCGATGGCACCACCAGCCGGGCGCTGGTTGAGCCGGCGACAGGCTTCGGAGTGCTGCGGCTCAGCCGGGCATCGCTGGATGGCGGATCGGCGATCGGATTGATCGGGACCGCGGTCACGCGGCCGGGGATGGATAGTTCGATCGCGAGCGAACGCCCCTCGGATGCCCTTGCCGTCGGGATCGACGGGCGCCACCGGTTCGGTGGCGGCGATTATGAAGTGAGCGGCTTTGCCATGGGAAGCCGAGTGGATGGCTCGGCCGACGCGATCAGCCGGATCCTCACCGGCCCCGGACATTTCTGGCAGCGGCCGGACGCATCATACCAGACCGACTACGGCAACCGCAGCTCGATCAACGGCGGGGCGGCGCAGCTGCGGGTGGCCAAACTTGGCGGGGTCTGGCACTGGGCTGCCATCGGCCACCTGATCACTCCGGGGTTCGAGATCAACGACATCGGCTTCCAGCGCAACGCCGACTGGCTGCTGGCCGAGGGTTCATTCGAATACCAGCGCTACCGTCCAGGGCACCTGATCCGGCGCTGGGCGACCGGTGTCGACCAGATCGGCGCCGGCTGGGATTTTGCCGGCGAGCGACGCTCGGCGCTGGCCAGCGGCTACCTCAACCTCTCGCTGAAGAACTACTGGAGCGGATCAATCACGGTGAAGCACGAATTCCCCGCGCTCTCGACCGAGGTGCTGCGCGGCGGGCCGGCGCTGCTGCTGCCCGGATCATCGACAATATTGGGAGTGATCGCGACCGATAGCCGGAGTCCACTGCAGCTGGTCCTGACCTCCCTGTTCTCGTCGGAGCCGGGCTCGGGAAGTCACTCGTTCGACCTTTCGCCCAGCATCACCTGGCGAGCCACCGACCGTCTGGCCCTGGCCTTTGGCCCCGAGTACAGCCACCGCATCAACGGCTGGCAGTACGTGGCACAGCCGAGGGCTGCCGGGACACCGGGGGAGGTGCACTACCTGGTCGGTCGGCTGGACCAGACTTCAGCGTCGATCACGGCCCGGGCCGATTTTGCCTTCAATTCCCGGATGACGCTCCAGCTGTACGCCCAGCCGTTCCTGAGTTCTGGACGATTTACCAACTACCAGGACGTCGTCCAGCCCCGCGCGGTGCGTCCGGACGATCGACTCAGACCATTGCCGGTGTCCGGCACGGTCTACGATCGATCAGCCAACCAGTATCACGTCGACCTCGACCACGACGGCACCCCCGACATCCAGTTCGGGAATCCTGACTTTAACCAACAGGCGTTCAACCTCAACCTGGTCTGGCGCTGGGAGTACCGGCCGGGTTCGACCATCTACCTGGTCTGGACCCAGCGGCGGGAAATCGGAGGCGCCGATGGCAGTTTCGGTCTGAGCCGAGACCTCGATCGTCTGTTCCAGTCGCCGGCCACGAATGTGGT
>JBDTTF010000027.1:0-2591 GCA_039930765.1 Gemmatimonadota bacterium
GCGGTCGGGCCTCACCTCGGCTGAAGCCGAGGCTCGGCACTGCGAGCTGAAGCGCGCTAGATCACTGCAGACTGAGAACGGACGCTGGTGGCGCAGCTGGGAATGATTTCCAAATCCGTTCTCCCCTCTCCCCTCTCCCCTCTCCACTCTCCCCTCTTCCATCTTCCGTCTTCTGTCTCCTATCCCTTCAAGAACGTCTCCCGGAAGTACCCCGTCGGAATCGTCCCCATCCGCATGAACCGTTCGTGGAAATCCTTGGCGGAGTAGGCCGAGCCTTTTTGCTTTTTCCAGTCGTCCCGCAGCGCGATGATCGATTCCTTGCCCAGGTTGTAGGTAATGGCCTGGGTCGGCCACTTGGAATAGCGGTAGATGGCGCGGAGTGCGCCATCGGTCTGGGCCTTTGACTCGGGATCGGACTTGGTGCGGGCGCCGGGTGCAAAGCTGGCGTGCTCCAGAAAATAATCCATCGCATCGTTGAAGCTCATCCGGCCGGTGTGGATCCCGGTGTCCACCCGGACGCGGACCGCGCGGAGCAGCTGTCCCTGCAATTCGTACAGCCGCTCGCCGGCGGTGTAGAAACCGTACGGCTTACCTGTGGCCGGTTCCGCCATCAGCTCCTCGCTGTACAGCGCCCAGCCTTCCGCCGCCATCGAGTCTTCCCACATGGCCGATGAATCCTCCACCGCGCCAGGCGTAAACCAGCGGATGTTGGAAATTTCGGCGCCATGCGCGGTCTGGTACTTGTAGTACCAGTCGTGACCGGGGAATCCCTCGTGCACCGCGGTATCCGCCACTGACGACTTGTTGTTGAGCTTGAGCGCGGCGGGATCGTTGCCGGTGGGGGTCAGGTAGAACCGGCCGACGCCGGACTTCTTGAACGGCGGGGCAGGGTAGTAGGCCGCGTCGATGGTGCTCTGCAGCACCGGCGGGGTCGGGGTCACCTCCAGGCGGTACTGGGCCGGCACATCGAACAGGCCACGCTCGCGACCATAGGCCACGGCGCGTTCGCCGGCCGAGATGTACCAGGCCAGCAGCTCGTCGTCATTCTTCGGGCTTTCCTTCGAGAGGAACGCCATGACCGCGCGGACGCTGTCCCGCTTGTCGGCATCGGTGGTGAACTTGAGTCCGAGTTTGGCCTGCTGAGACACTACGCCGGCCACGCTGAAGATCTGCTCCTCGTACCGGCTCACCTGTTCCGCGCCATACTGATAGAGCTGGGCGGCACTGCGCGGTTCACGCAGGCACTTGGAGGTCCGCCACTGATACTCCGCTTCACCGACCGAGAACCGGTCCTTGGCATCGTTGGCGAAAGTGGTTTCCAGCCAGGTTGAGAAATCCAGCCACGCCTTGGCCGCGATTTCACCGGCGGTGTTCAGATCGGTCAGTGACCTGGCGGCAAAGGAGCGGGTCCCCAGAAATCCCTTGGCGGACGCCAGCATCGAGTTGCGGAAATAGTCGGCATTGTCCCGGCTGCCCTTGATGCCATCCCGCTCGACCATCCGGTGGTCAGGCATGTTTCCCGAGCTCTTGCCCGCCAGCAGATTGGTCCTGGCCCGGGCCAGATATTCCGGCACCGCCTTGACCCGCTGCAGCACCAGGGCCCATTCGGCCTCGGTGCCTCGGGTCGTTCCACCGGTTTCCGTCATTCCCTGGATCTGCCAATCGACCCCGCGAAACGGTTCGGCCACGTAACTGTCGATGACCCGCTCGTGCGACCGGATGTCCTCGTACTGATGAACCAGGAAGCCAAGCTGGGCGCCGAGGACCGCGTGATCGATTCGCTCGGCGGCGGAGAGCGGGGCTGGGTTGATCTGGCCCAATCGCTTGAGGAAGCCGCGATTGAGATCACGCTCGGCTCGGAGTGTGGCATCGCTGAAATCGCGCAGCCGGCCATCGATGCCGGCCAGCGATGGGTCGTAGCTGCTGCCGCCCAGGTAGGTGGCGGTGACTGGCGCGTGGGTGAGGGCGGCGAGAAAAAATTCGTCACGCAGCGCGGCAAATGGAGTCGAGGGAGCCGGTGTTGTCGCCCAGATCGAGCGGACTCGGCTCAGGGCGCCGAGGCCCAGGGCCAGTGAGGCGGACGAACGGATGAGGGAGCGGCGCTGCACGGAACCTCCGGCGAAAGTGGGCGGGCAGGGAAGTTAGCGAGGGGCCGGCGCGAAGTGCCGGGTGGTTAGGCCGGGTAGCTGGGATAGTACTCTAAGGCCGTCCTGTAAGACAGTGGGTGGCAATGAGTTACGATGCGGAAGTTTGTGGCCCGGAACCTGCTTTTTAGAGGGTCAGAAGGTCACATTCGGACTGTTGAGGACTGCGATGGAATGGGCTTGAGCTGGAAACGATAATACTGCGCCGCCCTTCCCCGGTATGGGGTCCCGGGCTACTATTCCGCCGCGTTTCCGAGTGACTGGAAGCGGCAGGCGATGGTTGACGGGATCCCAGGGAAGTCTGGTAGCGCATCCCTTGCCGCATAGCGGCCCGGGACAGGCCTGAATGGGTTGATCCCTCCCGTCATTGTATATGTGGTCGATGTTGCTGTTGACGGGACGTAGCGCAGTCCGGTAGCGCACCTGAATGGGGTTCAGGGGGTCGCG
>JBDTTF010000028.1:0-16790 GCA_039930765.1 Gemmatimonadota bacterium
AGACGGGAGACGGGAGACGGGAGACGGGAGACGGGAGACGGGAGACGGGAGACGGACTGAAGGTATGATCCGGGGCCACCGCGGAACGCACAGCCTTTTCCTGAGGACTGAGCACTCAGCGCTCAGCGCTCGGCACTCAGCACTCAGCACTGACAAGGAGTTGCAGAAATGTCCAAGATTCTGCGCTGGCTCGGAATCGGCCTTGGCAGCATCATCCTGGTCGCCGCCATAGGGTTTGCGATTGCGGTGGTGATTACCGAGCAACGACAGTCAAGAAAGTGGCCCATTACCACCGTCGCGATCACGGTGCCGACCGACTCGGCCAGTATCGCGCGGGGGGCACACCTGGCCAGTGCCATCGGGAAATGTGTGGATTGCCATGGGCCCGATCTCGGTGGCCGGCTGTTCATCGATGGGATGCCGATGGGCAAGTTTGTGGCGCCGAACATCACACCGGGTGGTCCGATTGCCAGTTGGCCTGACGCGGACGTGGCCCGCGCCATCCATCACGGAATTGCGCCTGATGGACGCGGCCTGGTGTTCATGCCCGCTGATGCCTTCAACGGCTTTGGCGCCGAGGACCTCGGATCGATCATCGCGTACGTGCGGCAGGTGCCGAAGGTCGAGCGGGCCCTTCCAGCAACCAAGCTCGGCCCGATCGGGCGGGTGTTGTGGGCCACGGGCAAGATGGAATTACAGGCGGCCCGAGTCCTCGACCTCAATACGCCGATTGCCGTACCGCCTCCGCGGGCACCGACGGCTGCATACGGGAAGTACCTTACCCAGGTCGGCGGTTGCACCTCCTGTCACGGACCAGATCTCAAGGGTGGCTTGCAGTTCGGTCCGCCGGGGACGCCGCCCTCCCAGAACCTCACGGCCTTGACCGGTTGGACTCAGGCCGACTTTGAAAAGGCGCTGCACAACGGGGTCCGGCCCGATGGCACGATGATCAATCCATTCATGCCGTGGGAGCTGGCCGGAAAGATGACGGAGGAGGAGATGACCGCGGTGTGGGCGTACCTTCAAAGCCTTAAGCCTTAAGCCGTAGGCCCTAAGCCAGCAGCCATTGGCCGTTAGCTGCTAGCCGTTGGCGAACGCAAAAAAGAGGGGAGAGAGGAACCGTGGTTCCCCTCTCCCCTCCTCCTTCCTCCTTCTCCTGCGGTTCAGTGCTGGAACTGCGCCAGCGGCACCACATCCCGCGGGTTCTCGTCTCCGAAGAGCAGCTTGCCCTCCTTGAACGACGCGTTCCGCAGCGTGAGCGCGAGCACTTCGCCGAGGTTGTCGACCAGATGGACCTCGATCGTCTCCCGCACTTCCTTCGGCAGATCCTCGAGATCGGGTTCGTTCCGGACCGGGATCACGAACCGGTTGATGCCGGCCCGCACACCACCCAGGATCTTCTCCTTCAATCCGCCGATCGGCAGGACCTGGCCCCGCAGGGTGATTTCGCCAGTCATCGCGATGTCGGGCCGGGTGGGCCGTCCTGACAATACCGAGACCAGTGCGGTCGCCATGGTCACACCGGCCGAGGGACCATCCTTGGGGATGGCACCGGCCGGGACGTGGATGTGGGCATCACGATCGAACATCTCATCCTTGATGTGCAGGCCGGCCGCATGTGAACGGGCGTAGGTCCACGCCGCTCGGGCCGACTCCTTCATCACGTCGCCCAGTTGACCGGTCAGCACCAGCTCGCCCTTGCCGCGCATGGTCGAGGCCTCGACGAACATGATGTCGCCACCGACCGGGGTATAGAACATCCCGGTGGCCACACCGACCTGGTCTTCCAGCCCGGCCCGCTCCGGATGCACCCGGGGCCGTCCCAGCAGGTCGTCGACCGTCTCCTTATCAATCACCAACCGTTCGGCTTCCCTGCCGGCAATCTTGCGGGCCACCTTCCGGGCCAGCTTGCCCAGCTCGCGCTCGAGCTGGCGGACACCGGCCTCGCGAGTGTAGCTGGTGATGACTTCCGCCAGCGCCTCGTCGGTGACCTCCATCCGGCCGGCATCGACCCCGTTCTCCTGCAACTGGCGGGGCACCAGGTACTGCCGGGCAATGTGGGCCTTTTCCTTTTCAGTGTACCCGGAGAACTCGACCGTTTCCATCCGGTCCAGCAATGGGGCCGGAATGTTCTGGATGAAGTTCGCGGTGCAGATGAACAGCACCTCGCTCAGGTCGAACGGCACCCCGAGGTAGTGATCGGTGAAGCTGTCGTTCTGGGCCGGGTCGAGCACCTCGAGCAGGGCGGAGGCAGGATCGCCCTGGAACGAGACGCCAAGCTTGTCGACTTCATCGAGCAGGAAGACCGGGTTCCTGGTGCCGGCCTGGCGCATGCCCTGGATGATCCGGCCCGCCATGGCGCCGACATAGGTGCGCCGGTGGCCACGGATATCGGCCTCGTCACGGGCGCCACCCAGTGAAATCCGGATGTACTTGCGCCCCATTGATCTCGCGATCGACTTGGCCACCGAGGTCTTGCCGACGCCAGGCGGCCCGACGAACAGCAGGATCGGTCCCTTGGACACCTTGTCGTCGGCGTTGCCGGCTATGGTCGTCGGCTTCCTGGACTCAGGCGGCGTGGCGGCGGCGTCCGACTTTGGCGTGGTAGACTGGTCCGGCGTGACTGTCTCCTCGGCCCTGTCTGTCTCGCCCGCCTCGTCACTCTTGCCCGCCTCTTCCGCCTTGTCTGCCTTCTCCGCTTCGTTGCGGAGCTGGCGGACGGCCAGGAACTCCAGCACCCGGTCCTTCACGTCACCGAGGGCGTAGTGATCCTCGTCCAGCACCCGGCCGGCCTCGACCAGATCGAGGTGCTCGGGGGTCCGCTCGCTCCACGGAAGTTCGGCGATGGTCTCCAGGTAGGTCCGGATGACCTGCGATTCCATGCTCTCGCGGCCGATACGGCTCAGCCGGCCCAGCTCGCGATTGACTTCCTTGCGGACACTGTCGGGCAGGGTCAGCGCGTCGAGCCGCTGGCGCAGTTCGTCTTTTTCCTCTTCCTCATCCTCTTCGCCCAGCTCACGACGGATGGTCTTGAGCTGCTCACGGAGGAACATTTCACGCTGCCGCTCGCCCAGTTCCTCCTGGACCTGCGACTTGATGTCTTCCTGGGCGTCGACCACCCCGATCTGCCGCTGGACGTGGACCAGCACTCGGCGCAGCCGCTCCTCCACGGAAAGAGTCTCCAGCAGCGATTGCCGCTGTCCTGGGGTGACATCGAGATACCCCGCCACCAGGTCGGCAAAGCGCCCGGGTTCGGTGACCCCGGCCAGAACCTGGTTGACCACCTCTTCCGGCAGGCCGGTCTTCTGGCCCAACTCGCCGGCGCGGCTGCGGGCTTCCTTGTAGAGCGCCACAAAGGCCGGATCATCGATGTTGAGCGGGGCCATTTCCTCGGCTTCGCGGACGATGGCCTGGAGGTAGCCGTTCTGCTCGCCGTAGTGGATGGCAATCCCGCGCTGCTCACCGTGCAGCAGCAGCTGCATCCCGGCCAGGCCGCGCTGCATCTGGCCAATCTTGGCGATCGTGCCGATGGTATAGAGGCCTTCGGCGTTGACCTGCTCGGTATTCGCCCGTTGCGAAACCGCGAAGATCAGGCGATCCGGCGTGGCCAGCGCGGCCTCGATAGCGCGCAAGGTCCCGGGCCGGCCGGCCCCGATAGGAGCGGTCACGCCAGGGAAGAGCACGACTTCCCGCAAGGGAAGCACGGGAAGGGTCAGTCGTTCACTCATTGAGATACTCCTGGATCAGACAAAGTGGCAGTCGGAGACTGCGAGTGCCGACCATATGTGCAGCGGGCATGCCAGACTGGGGGGGCAGGGGGGCAGGGGGGCAGTTTGCACCGTGATGGGAGCTGTTTTGGTACCCGATGCAGCCACCCGAAGGCATCACGGACTTCAAATTGTTGCAGGGCGAACCGGGTAGTCATGACTGCTTGACAGGTCGAGAGGCCAATTCTGTCATTTGCTGCCCCCCTGCCCCGCCGCCCCGCCAAATCCCCTGTTGCTGTCCCCCCCGCCTTCCGCTAAATCTATATGTCTTTTACTCCTAGCCGATGACTGATCCCCTGTCGCAGCCGCTGGTCCAGCGCCTCAGCGAGGCCCTTGGTGGGTTCTACACCATCGAAGGGGAAATTGGTCGTGGCGGTATGGGAGTGGTTTACCGGGCCCGGGACGAAAAGCTCAAGCGCCGGGTGGCCATCAAGGTGCTGCCGCCCGAACTGGCCTACCAGGCTGATATCCGGGCGCGGTTTGCCCGGGAGGCGGAAACCTCGGCCCGGCTGTCCCACCCTCACATCGTGCCGATTTTCGCGGTGGGTGAGGGGAGCGGGCTGGTCTATTTCATCATGGGGTACGTTGACGGCGAGTCCCTGGCCAGCCGGATCCGGCGTCGAGGGCAGCTGCCTCCGGAGGAAGCGCGCCGGATCATGAAGGAAACGGCGGACGCGCTCAGCGCCGCCCATGCACTATCAGTCATCCATCGCGACATCAAGCCCGACAACATCCTGCTCGAAGGCACCCGCGGCCGGGTCATGGTCACCGACTTCGGCATTGCCAAGGCCATGTCCTCGTCGTCCGGCGGCACTCTGACCAGCGCCGGCGTTGCCATTGGCACGCCGCAGTTCATGAGCCCCGAGCAGGCCGCCGGTGAGCGGGAAATCGATGGCCGCTCCGACCTGTACAGCCTCGGCGTCGTGTCGTACCAGATGCTGACCGGTGAGCTGCCGTTCAATGCGCCGACGGTGGCCGGCATCCTGATGAAGCAGATCACCGAAGTGGCCCCATCAGTCATCGAGCAGCGGCCCGACGCGCCAGAGGACCTGGTGCTGGCCGTGGCCCGCTGCCTCGAAAAGGATCCGGAGAATCGCTGGCCCACCGCCGATGCACTGCGTCGCGCGCTGGAAAACCGGACGGTCACCGGCTACCGGCCGACCGGCACCACCCGCGCCAAGCCCTCGACCCAGTCGTCACGGCTCAGCTCGCCGGCACCGGCACCGCGGACCGCCGGCACCTCGCGGGCAGCCGGAGCCTCGCGGGCCGGGGCGCCTTTGGCCCGACGGCCGTCACTCGAACGCCAGCGCCCTGGTGGCACGGGAATGCAGGCCGACCGTGGCAACCGTCAGCTGGACCGGCTGGAGCGGGGCAACCGCCGCTCGCCGAGCCGCCAGGGCATCGATGACAATTCGGCGTTGCCGGATACCGGTGAGCCGCGGATCGTGGTGCAGACCCGGGCCCAATTTGCCAAGTGGGCCGCGGTCTCTGGAGGGCTGATCCTGCTGGATTTGGTGACCGGGCACGGCATACTTCCAAGCTGGTCACTGGTGGTGGCCGGGGTCTGGGGGGGCTTCGGTTTGCTGCCGCAGTACATGAAGCTCTGGCAGGCGGGCTACAGCTGGAAGGATGTGCTGAGCCGGCCGCCCGCCCACGACGCGATCGAGGCCAAGATCGGGACCGGCGGCAAGATCGGCCGGCAACCCCCGGCGCCCACCGCTTCCGATTTCGGACCGTTCCTGCCTCAGGCGCTCCAGGTTCACAGCGACCGGGTGGCGATCTACAAGCTGCTGGACCGGATGCCGCCCGCCGAACGCAAGATGTTGCCGGAAGAGGTCCCGACCACGGTGGACGGGTTGTACTCCCGGGCCATGGACCTCGGACGGACCCTGAACGCCATGGACACCAATGTCGGCATGGAGTCGGTGGCCCAGATCGATGAACGGATTGCGGCCATCCAGCGCGAACCGGAGGACGAAGAGCGGACTCGCCGGCTGGGGCTGCTCGAGCGGAAGAAGAAGGCGATGAAGGACCTGGCGTCGCGGCGCGACCAGGTGGCCAGCCAGATGGAGAGCTGCGTGCTGGCCATGCAGACGGTCCGGTTCGACCTGATCCGGCTGCGATCCTCTGATGCCAATGCCGCCATGGGCGACCTGACCACGGCCACCCGTCAGGCCAAGGCGCTGTCGCGTGACGTGGACAACGCCATTGCGGCGGCGAGTGAAATCCGGGAAGCAATGAGCTGAGCCGATCCTCGATCCTTCCCCCGCCCGCCCCGCCTCTATATTTATTCACTCGCCCAGATACCCGATCCAGTCCCGTTCCTGACCGCTGTCTATCCCGAGGATTCCGCATGTCTGCCCGTGCCATGCCCATTCGATCCGTATTGACCGCCCTGCTGCTGGCCGGCCTCGCCGCCTGCGGTGAGAAGCCCAAGCCCGCCGCCCCCCCCGACACCATCGTCAAGCCGGTCATCGCGATCATTCGCGCGGCCGATTGGATGGGCAGCGAATGGAGCGAAGATGCGCTCAAGGTCGGGCTCCAGGAAATGAACCTGGAACAGGGCCGGGACTACGAGTTCAAGCTGTCCAGCGCCCAGGGGGACCTGGCCACGCTGCCCAGCCTGATCGATGCCGCCATCGACGCCAAGGCCAAGGTCATCGTTACGCTGCAGGACGCCACGCTGCAGGTGGCGGTCCAGCGGGTCAAGACGGTGCCGGTGGTCTTCCACCTGCTGTCCGATCCGTTCGCGGCCGGCGCCGGTACCACCGACTCCAACCACCTGGCCAACTTCACCGGGGTCTACTCCCCCGGCTTCGGCGATCCCGAACAGGCCCGCCGAGTGGAGCTGATCCGCCGGGCGCTGCCCAAGGCCCGGAAGCTCGGCATCCTGTTCAGCCCTGGCGAGCAGCTGTCGGTGACCCTCAAGGACAAGATGGAAGCCACCGCCAAGAAGGCGGGATTCAGCGTCGTTTCGATGCCGATCAACAGCGCCGGGGATGCCTCTGAAGCCACCACCGCACTGGTGGGCCAGAAGGTCGATGCCATCGAGATCTATGGCAACGCGGCCCACGCCGGGTTCGAGAGCATCATCCAGATCAGCAAGGACAAGAAGATCCCGGTCTTCTCGTCCTCGCCGTTCGAAGTGGTCAAGGGCGCCTATGCCGCGTTCTACCCCGATTTCCAGGAGGGCGGCGTCGAAGCGGGCAAGATGATCGGCCGGATCCTCAAGGGAGAGAGCCCGGCGACGATTCCGTTCTTCCAGCTCAAGACGACGCACTTGGCGGTCAATCCGAACACCGGAGTTCCGGTGCCGGATGACGTCGCCAAGGAAGCCCGGCCCGCTGCAGCGGAGTCGACCAAAACGCCATGAAGATGTCGACGGCGTACGACGGCGACCGTGCCGTCGTGCGCCTGTCCGGCAGGCTCGATGGTGAGTGGGCGGACCATCTTTCGGCCACGCTCGAAGAGTTCCTGAGGGAAGGCCGCCGCTCCGTCCTGCTCGACATGTCGGAAGTGAACTACCTGAGTTCGGCCGGAACTCAGGTGCTGGCCCTCCGGTACGAGGACTTCTCGGGGCTGCGTGGCGAACTCCGGGTGATCAACCCGTCCGACGTGGTGGTCGACGCCATCCGGCTGGTGGGCCTGGAGGACCGGCTGCTCTGGGAAGAACCGGCCGAGATCCCGATCGCGGCCAAGACCCGCTCCTCAGTCCTGATGCACCGGCTGGGCGATCAGACCCGCGAGGACTGGCGGGTCCAGGAACTCCCGGCCGATAAGGGCTACTACGAATTCACCGCCCGGGAGCCGGGCGCCAGCCTGTCCTGCCAGCTCTACGGCGATCCCGCCACCCTGTTCTCCGGCACCTATCACCCCGCTGACTGCCACCGGGTCGACTTCCCCGAGTCGGTCTTCGGTTTGGGCATCGGCGCCCTCGGCACGACGCCGGAAGATTGTCTCCCCCGGACAGGTGAACTGCTGGCGGCCGGCGGGGTTGCGGCGTACGTGCCCACGGATGGAGCGCTGGTGGCCGACTACCAGGTGGGCACCCGGAGCAATCCGCCGCGCTGCATCCTGGTGCACGGCCTCAGCTGCGCCGGTCGATTTTCCCACCTGGGCCGGTTCCGGACCCAGGCAGACAACGACCGGGTGCCGCTGTCGGACCTGGCGCGGGTGGCGCTCGAGTCCACCGGCGCCGACGTGGCGGGAATGGTGCTGGCGGTCGAAACGGCTGGACTGGTCGGCGCGAGTCTCAAGCGCCCACCCGGACTGCCGGGCCAACCGGCACTCGGATACGCCCCCAATCTCGAAAACTGGCTGAGCTTCACTCCCGAAGCGGCCTACGGCAACATGACCGCGCTGCTCACCGGTGTGGTGGCGCGGAATCCTTCCGGACGGCTCGCCGAATTCCTGCGGCCACTGGGCGGCTCGACCGGCTTGATGGGACACTTCCACGCCCTGGTCTTCCCATACGATCCGCTGCCGCAGCGCACGGTCGCGATGCAGGGCCTGGTACTGCGGTTGTTTGGCAGCCTCAAGATCCGCGGACTGGTGCACCTCATTGCCGATGACCGGAAGAGTGACGGTGCTGGAGAGAGCAGCTTCCTCCGCGGTCTCTGCTGGGTCTCGCCGATTACCGAGATCACGGACGCGGTCACGTGAACCTGCTCATCGGGGCCATGACCATCGGCCTGATCCTGGCGCTGCTGGCGCTGGGCGTGTTCATCACCTACCGGGTGTTCGACCGGATCGACCTCACCGCGGAGGGGTCGTACGGACTCGGCGCGGCGGTGGCCGGTGTGCTGCTGGTCAGGGGAACCGAACCGCTACTGGCCACGACCTGCGGCGCGATCGCGGGGGCCGGCGCCGGCGTCGTGACCGGTCTGCTCCGGGTCTGGCTCGGCATTCCACGACTGCTGGCCGGAATCGTGACCAGCACTGCGCTCTACTCGGTGATCCTGTACCTGATGCATGGCGGGGATCTGTCGCTGGCATCGCGGCGGACCCTGGTGACCATTGCCGATGAGATCGGCAGCCGGCTGGCCGGCGGCACCGGTGACCTGGTCCTGTTCGGCACCGCCACGAGTTCCCGCAACTGGATGGGCCTGCTGCTGACTTTTGCGGTAGTGGCCGGCGTGGCGCTGCTGCTCAATCTGTTTCTCCGCACCAACCTTGGGCTTTCGATCCGGGCCACCGGCAACAATCGCCTCATGGCCCGGGCCCAGGGCATCAACGTCGATCAGTCCCTGGTGCTGGCGCTGGCCATTTCCAACGGGCTGATCGGGCTGTCGGGAGCCATCTTTGCACAGTTCATCGGGTTTGTGAACATCTCGCTGGGCAACGGCATCATCGTCACCGGACTGGCCAGCCTGATGATCGGCGAGGTGCTGTTCGGTCAGCGTGGAGTTGGCCGTTCGATTACCGCGGCCGCAGCCGGCGCCGTGGTGTTCCGGCTGATGGTGGCGGGGGCGCTGCACCTGGGCCTCGATGGCAACAGCCTGAAGCTGATCACCGCGGTATTTGTGGTGGCGGCCATGGTCATTCCGAAGGCCTTCCGCAACCTGCTGCAGGGTCCGCCCTCACTGGATGGTCGCCGTGTCTGACCCGGCCCTGGAACTGCACGGCGTCCGCCGGACCTTTGCCGCCGGAACCACCAACGAGATCCGGGCGCTGCAGGGGGTCGACCTCAGCATGCAGCCCGGCGAGTTCGCCATCGTGATCGGAACCAACGGCTCGGGCAAATCGAGCCTGCTCAACGCCATTGCTGGCAGCTTCCCGATCGATCGCGGCGTGATCCGGCTGGAAGGCCAGGACCTGGGCGCGCTGCCCGAACACCGCCGGGCCCGGATGATCGGCCGGGTATTCCAGGATCCCTTCACCGGCACCGCCGCCGACCTGACCGTCGCGGAAAATCTGGCGCTGGCCGCGCGCCGAGGCCGCCACCTGAGTCTTCGGCCGGCGTTGACGGCGGAACGGCTGGCCCAGTTACGGCGTCAGATAGAAGGGCTGGACATGGGATTGGAAGACCGGCTCGATGCTCCGATGGGGCGGTTGTCCGGTGGCCAGCGCCAGGCACTGACACTGTTGATGGCAACCGTGGTCCGCCCCAGCCTGCTGCTGCTCGATGAGCACACCGCGGCACTCGATCCGCAGAGCGCCGAGCTGGTGCTGCAGCGGACTCAGGAAGTCATCAAGCGGGAGGGGCTTACGACGCTGATGGTGACCCATTCACTGCAGCAGGCCATCCGGATGGGCGACCGGGTGCTGATGATGCACCGGGGCCAGATCGTGCAGGATATCAGCGGAGTCCGGAAGCGGCGGCTCAGGGTCGATGACCTGCTCGACCGGTTCGAGGAAAACCGCAGCGCCGACCTGATGGATGCGCCGGCGGCGGAGATGGTATTGCGGAATTACGTCTGAGTCGAGAGTCGAGAGACGAGAGTCGAGAGACGAGAGACGAGAGACGAGAGTCGAGGGTCGAGGGTCGAGGGCTTAAAGTCAAGAGTCCGAAGTCTCCACGATTTGTCGTGCAGTCTCAGGCGGCGCGGCGCAGAACGGGAACGAGGGACTCTCGACACTAGACTCTAGTCTCTCGACTGCCTCAGTGCTTCGGAAACAGCGAGCCGATCAAGCCTCCGATGACCAGACATGGCAACGCACCGATGAGCGCGGCCCGTACATCGTCCCCAACAGTGGCACGGCCGGAACTATCGCCCAACGTGTTGTCGTTGACTATGGCCACGCCCAGTAAGGCCCCACCGATACCACCCAGGACCGCGCCTGCCTTCCAATAGGTCTTGGAGCCCCCGCCGCTCACGGTGGAATCGGAATCGATTCTTTGCCAGAGGGCAGATGGCTTCCTCGGCAGTCGAGCAGTGAATGATGCGGGCAGAGTACCTGACATCTGAGAAGCTGGGCGTTGAGCGCACGCGGGCACGGACAACTGGTTGATCAGAAGCAGAGACAATGCTGAGACTTGGAATAAATTGCCGCGCATATGACGTTCCTCAGAAGCCCGAGTAGTGCAACCTGGGCCCACAACGGGTGGCCTCAATCCCGACAGGAGACAAGAGACGAGAGTCCCTCATTCCACTGGTACAGTGCCCGGCTTCAGGATCCCGACCTTCACTGTTCAGTCTCTCATCTCTCGTCTCTCGTCTCTAGTCTCCCTCCCTCAGTGCTTCGGAAACAGCGACCCGACCAAGCCCCCAACGGCAATGCCCGGTAACGTGCCAAGGCGGCCGCTAAGAATTGTCGAAACTGCCGAGCAATTGCTCTCGCAAAGTCCAGATAGCTGTGCACCATAGATGCCGGTAGCCACGCCGCCAATAATTGCGCCGGCCTTCCAGTAGCTCTTGGAGCCTCCGCCGCTGACGGTGGAGTCGCGAGCGAGGGTCCGGCCTGTTTCGCGAGATCGAGTTGGAAGTTCGGCCGAGAAAGAGGCCGGCAGCGCCGCTGAATTGTGCGGCAGTAGTCGTTGGGCCCGCAGTGGTACCGAGCAAACGGCCAGAAGCACGATCGGGAGCCAGAGGGCTCGGAGTGAGATGGCTGGCATCGGACTCTCCTCAGAAATCCCAGAAGAGGAGCTTGGGGCCATAGTCGGGAGTCGGGAGTCGAGAGTCGAGCGTCGAGGAGCCTGCCCCGAGCGAAGCGAGGGGTCGAGGGCGAATCAACTATAAGGCCAAAAAATGGGGCGGCCTCGCGAAACTTCCTCGAAGGCCGCCCCCAAATTCAGTAATCCAGCAATCCCGCGATCGATCAGGCGGCCGACGCCACCTCGAGCTGATCCTGGCGGCCCAGCACCCGCAGCGTCCTGAAGTGTGACTTCCACGCCTTCCAGACGGTCACGTGCTCGTGGTATTCGATCCCGTGGCGGGCAGCGACCGACCGGACGATCGAACTCAAATGCGGGTAGTGGACGCTGCAGACTTTGGGAAAGAGGTGGTGCTCGATCTGGTGATTGAGCCCACCGACGAACCAGGTCACCGCCGGGTTGCTGCAGGCAAAGTTGGCGGTAGTCATCATCTCGTGCACCGCCCAATCATGCTCCATGACGCCACTGGAATCCGGCAACAGATGCGAGGTGCCCTCCACCACGTGGGCCAGCTGGAAGACGATTCCCAGAATCACTCCCGCGACCAGGTGCATCAGAACGAAACCGGCCAGGATCTGCCACCAGGGCCGGGCAATCAGGGCCAGTGGCAGTGCCACGGCGTAGCCGAGGTAGACCACCTTGCTGGTCAGCAGCCAGGCGATGGCGCCAGGCTGGTGTCCGGCCCGCTGGGACTTGGCGAGATCGCGCCGGAGGAAATACTTGAAGTCCTTGACGAACACCCAGAACAGGGTGCTGGTGCTGTAGGCGGCGAGCGCGTACCAGTGCTGCCAGCGATGAATGCCGAGGCGGGGGGCTTCTGGTGACAGCCGCAG
The DNA here is from genome assembly GCA_039930765.1 of Gemmatimonadota bacterium. GTDB lineage: Bacteria > Gemmatimonadota > Gemmatimonadetes > Gemmatimonadales > GWC2-71-9 > DATEHG01. Next base: position 12,195 of record JBDTTF010000028.1, read on the forward strand.
CAGCGGCGACACCGAGAGATCCTCGTCGACGCCGTGGATGTTGGTATAGGTATGGTGGATGATGTTGTGGGTGATCTTCCACATGTAGCTGTTGGCCCCGAGCAGATCGAAGGAGCCGCCGAGGGCGGTGTTGACCCAGGACTTGGAGGAGTAGGCGCCGTGCAGTGCGTCATGGGCCACGCAGAATCCGATGCCGGCCATGGCCACACCCATCAGGACCAGGGTGCCCACGAAGGCCAAGTCACTGACACTCCGGGTAAGCAGGAGAGCATATCCACCGCCCAGCACCCCGAGCATCAGCACCGTTTTGAGGTACATCCCGATGTTGGCTTTATCCGACTTGTTGGCCGCTTCGAACCATCGGGCCGCCTCAGAGCGCACTTCGACGATAAAGGCGGCGGATTCGCGGCTGGTGAACCGGATCTTGTGGCGGGCCGCGATGGGCTCACTGACGCCGGCCGGGCCTTGCGGCGGGCCGACCTTGGGCGATGCTCGTCCCTGAACGGGTCTGGTCTTGGCAGAGATCAATCGGCTCACTCATCCACGTCAAGGGTTGACCGGCCCAATCGAATCGACCGGACTCCACAATCAATGCAAAAGACGATCCCGCTCCGTCCTTGCTTACCGTATCGACCCGGAGATCGAAAACGGCGAGCGCAAACGGTGTTCTCGACTGCCTGCCAGCGCAAATCCCGCCGGCGTTGTGTATCGGGGTATGAGGCAAGATAGCCGTGTGGACGGCGCCCGCCACCTGCCTGCCGGGGTATTGTCGGATTTTCAGTCCCTGGCCGCGGGGCCTGCCTGCTCGCGATTGCGGTGGATTTCGTAGCTCAGGATGACCGGCACGTAGAACCCGACATCGGCGAGCAGTTTGCCTGCCAGCACGCCCAAATCCCGGCCCAAGAAACGGGTGCCAACGCCCATCAGCAGAGGGCGCAGCACTGCTGAATCAAGTAGCTCGGCGGGACCGAATTCCATGAGGATACCGCGGGTGGTGGCCAGTGCGCTGACAGCATTGTACGGGGCCTGGCGGCGTCCAGCCGCATGGGCGTCGGCCACCATCTGCTTCAGGGTGATGACCCCGTAGAAGCCGATCGACTCTCCGATCGAGCCGCCGTACGCCGCGGCGATCGGATTGTGAGTCAGCCGGTCCAGCAGCCATGAACCACCGACGGCGGAGAGGGTCCCAATCACCTCGGCCAGCCAGTAGCGGCGGACCCATTCCTTCATTCTCGACCGCCCGGACGCAGGCTCGACATCATCGATCAGCACCATCTTGCCGGTGCTGCGCCGGGCAACGTGCCCGCGCCACCCGGCATTGGTCGAGGGCGAGAAGATCAGGTCGACCCCGCCGAACCGCACGCTGGCTTCGGCGGGCAGCCGGCTTTCCGCCGTGAGCTGGCGGCCATGTATGAAGGTTCCGTGGGTCGAACCCAAGTCGGCCAGGTACCAGGCCCCATCCCGTGCATCCAGACGGGCATGCACATGACTGACCTGTTCTCCCAGGAGGACGACCTCGTTGTCTTCACCCCGGCCGATGATGACCGGGAGTTCGTAGATGGGAAGGACGAGCCCTTCGAGGGCGCCATTGGTAATGCGGAGGGTGGCCAGTGGCGCCACGCCGCTCCCGGTGGTCCGGCGGGGGCGCTCGGTCACTGGCGGCGGCACGGAGGCGCCTAGAAGCGCGCCACCTCGAGCATGGCCGAGCGGAGATGCTCGACCTGGGGCAGGATCACGTCCTCGAGCTGGGGAGCGTAGGCGACGAAGGTATCAGTTGCGGCAACGCGGCGGACCGGAGCGTCGAGTTCGAGGAACAGCTCCTCGCCGATCCGGGCCGCAATCTCGGACCCGTAGCCCCATGACAGCGAATCCTCGTAGGCCACGATGACCCGGCTGGTCTTCCGGACCGAGTGGAACAGGCAATCCCAGTCGACCGGCGAGAGCGAGCGCAGGTCGATGACCTCCACGCTGATGCCATGCTGTTCCTCGACCTCCTTGGCCGCGGTGAGCGCCCGCTGCACCACGGCGCCATAGGTGATCACGGTGAGATCGGTGCCTTCCTTCACGACCCGGGCCTTGCCCAGCGGAATCATGAAGTTGGGGCCGGGATTGGGCGCCTTGTTGTAGGTCTGGCGGTAGAGATGCTTGTGCTCGAGGAAGATGACCGGATCCTCGCAGCGGATGGCGGTGCGGAGCAGGCCGTTGGCATCGAGCGCGGTGGCCGGACAGACCACCCGCAGGCCCGGCACGCCGGTGAAGATTGCGGCGCCGGTCTGGCTGTGATACACGGCGCCACCCTTGAGGTATCCGCCGTACGTGACGCGCACGACCACCGGTGAGGCAAAGGCGTTGTTCGACCGCCAGCGCATCAGGGCCAGCTCATCACGCAGCTGCATGTAGGCCGGCCAGATGTAATCGAAGAACTGGATCTCGACGACCGGCTTGAGCCCACGCGTGGCGAGTCCAATGGCCCGGCCGACGATGTTGGCCTCGGCCAACGGACTGTTATACACACGGTCGCTGCCAAAGGCGCGCTGCAATCCCCACGTCACCTTGAAGACACCACCCTTGCCCTTGACCGACGGCAGCGATTCCTCACGGCTGGCATCGGCCACGTCCTGGCCGAAGACCACGATCCGGGGATCCCGGGCCATCTCATCCTTGAGGCAGCCGTTGAGCAGGTCGACCATGGTGGTCGGATCACCGGTGAACTGGGGATCATCCTCGGTATCGAACGCTTCGCCGGTGGGATCGACATCGGGCGAATAGACGTAGTGGTACACGGTATCCAGCGCCGGCTGCGGAGATGCCAGCGCCGTTTCCGCTGCCACCGAGACCTCTTCATCGGCCCGCTGCCGGATGGCCTCGAGCTCGCCGTCGGTGGCCATTCCCTCGGCGATCAGGTACTTGGGGAACCGGATCAGCGGATCCTTGGCGGCATCGCCTTCGCGCTCGGAGGGAAGGCGGTAGAGCACCTCGTCGTCCGACAGCGAATGACTGTAGGGGCGAATGACGTGCGCGTGGACCAGCGCCGGGCCCTTGCGGGCCCGGGCATACTCGACGGCCCGGGTCATCACCTCGTAACAGGCAATCGGGTCGCAGCCGTCGACTTCCTCGATCAGGAAATTTGGAAACGACGCGACCAGCTTCGAGATCGAGCCGCCGGCCGTGTTGACCTCCACCGGCACTGAAATGGCGTACTTGTTGTCCTCGATCAGGTAGACAACCGGCAGCTTGAGGTTGGATGCCGAATTGAGCGACTCCCAGAACTCCCCCTCGCTGGTGGTGCCGTCTCCGGAGGTACAGAGCACCACTTCATCGCCATGGGGGCCGTAGACGAATTCCGCCATGGCGGGCACCCTGCTGTACCGCAGCCACGCCTCGGCGCAACCGACGGCCTGGAGGAACTGGGTGCCGGTCGGGCTCGACGCCGAGACAATGTTGAGGTCCTTGTGACCCCAGTGCGAAGGCATCTGGCGGCCACCGCTATTGGGATCGTCGGCGGCAGCGACGGCGCTGAGCAGCTGTTCGGTCGGGGTCATGCCCAGACCGAGGCAGAGGGCCCGATCGCGGTAGTAGGTGTAGAACCAGTCGTAGGCGGGGCGGAGCACCTTGGAGGCGGCCGCGAGGATTGCCTCATGTCCAGCCCCGGAAATCTGGAAGAAGATCTTGTTCTGCCGCTTGAGCTGGATCTCGCGGTCGTCAATCCGGCGCGAGAGGTACATCAGGCGGTAAATGTCGAGGAGATCGGCCTTGGAAAGGGCCTTGGCGGACTTGGGCTGCGGGCGAGTTCGAGTGGCCATGGGGCTAAGATACTTCCGGCTGTGGGCGGTGGTAACCACGGTCGAGAAATCGACGATAGTTGTAATCGCTACTACTACTAAACGAACGTCGGTTCAGTGAGCTCGTCCCGCGCGCCTCACCAGGACTCCAGCTTGACCTCTGCCAGCACTCCCTCCAGCGCGTTGAATCTGATATTGACCGGTTTGAGCGGCAGCACCGGCAGGTCGACCAGGGTTTCCAAGCCGGTGATCCGGACCCGGAAGCGGGCCACGCTCCGATCGGTGAGGCTGACCGCAACCGGCACCAGCATCTCGAACTGTTCCGGTACATTCTGCTGCCGGACCCGCAGGGTAACCTGGAACTTCCCGTCGGTTTCCACCACCCGGTTGGCCACCCTGTAGGTCGGGATCTGCGACCCGTCGACCCACTCATCGAAGAACCAGTCGAGCGACCCACCATACGCCTTTTCTGCCGCGACCTGGAAATCCCGGGTCGAGGCCCGGCCACCGACATGATCGGCGAAGAACTGCCGCATCAGGCCGCCAAACCGGTCTTCCTGCATCGTGTCGAGATCCCGTAGTAACCCCCTGAGCATATGCAGCACCCAGGCGCCCTTTTCATAGACCAGGATCCAGTACCCGTTTTCGTCCTTCGAGCTGCGGGTGCGGTGGCCCAGAGACAGAGGGGCGCGTTCACCGCGGTGGAGCAGGATATTGGCGCGCCAGTGGGCAAGGGTCGCGTTGTAGCCGATGTTGTCGTTGCGGATCGACTGGAGATACCAGATGGCCGAAAAATCGGAGAATCCCTCGCTCA
>JBDTTF010000029.1:0-10456 GCA_039930765.1 Gemmatimonadota bacterium
TGCGTGGGTTGGCTCCGACCCTGGGTAAGCGGTGAGCGGTAAGTGGGCCCACAATCCGAGCATCACGTCACTCGAGAGGGTCAAATTACCCCAAGCGTTTGGCCCGCTCACCGCTTACCGCTCACCGATTGCTTTTCAAACTCAGCTCCACACCCCGGACCCCATACACCATCCGATCCCACCTTGGATCCGGGGCACTGACCGGCGCCCGTTCGGCCAGCAGCCATCGGGAAAGCTGATCGACCCGGGCCAGTGTCTCGGGTGTCGGCGCCGCTTCGACCCGGACCAGTCCGTGCATCAGGTCCTTCCCTTCCCACGGCCAGAGCCGGATAGCCCAGCTGTACACTGGAGCCACCACCGCGTTTTCGGTCATGAATACCGAAGTCCGGTAACCCATCGGCAGTCGGAGGTAACGATTCAGGTCATTTCCCTCGAACGGCAGAGCCGAGTGGCTCTTGACCAGCCCGAGCATCCGCCGATCGTTGGCCCAGGCAGGGCTCTGGGACAGCGAGCCATCGACGATCAGCCAGCCGTCGTTGTCACTGCGCCACGCCCGGCCGACTTCGATTTCCAGCCGGCCCCGCTCCTGGTCCACTATCCGATTGCTCTGGACCCGGTCCCTGACCGGGTGGGGTGCCAGTTCGGCCGGCAGGGCGATCAGTTCGCAATCGCCGCTGGCCGGTGCAATGGCGTCGAGTGAATGCTGTCGCCCGATCAGCAGCCGCCGCCGCCGCCGCAGCGCCGAGTGCAGCCGCCGCTCCCGGCGCTCACTGACGCCGGCTGCGATCTCCGCCGAGTACAGGGCCGAGGGGCCGTCGTAGGCGAACAGTTCGACGTGCTGGGTGCCGTCGAGAAAGGCGATCGGCTCGGGGCAGATCTCGGCGGCGCCGATCGCGATATGCTCCAGGCGGGAGCCTTCGACCAGGCGGCTCTGGCGAGTGACCGCTTCGATGGCGCGACCTTCACTGGCCTCGGGAATACCACTCGCGGGGGAAAAGCCGGCCGCCGCCGCGGCCCGCCGCAATCGGAGGAGGTGCTGGGAGATCAGGGGAGCTCGTCGTCGATCGGATGGGTGTCGAGCTTTGGCAGGTCGAGCAGCCAGAAGCCGGCCAGCCGTTGGCGGGAATCGATGTCGACCAGCATCCGGTCCGCGATCCGCACCGTCTCGGCGGCGCGCTGATCACCGAGTTGGAGGTGAAGCACCGTGCCGGAGTGATTGAGTGCCGCGGCCAGCCCGGTTTCCAGCTCTACGGCGGCGGTCGATGCCGTGGGGGCGGGTCGGGTGGGCCAGAGAATTTCGGCGTCCCGGGATGGCACCGGCGGGGTCAGCGGGTTCCGGATATCGATCTCGGGCCAGATCACGATGTCGAGTCCGGTCAGCCGACCGGTTTGGATGTCGAGCACCACGATGGCGCCATCTGGATCGGTCAGCTCCACCGAGGCGCTCACTCCCTGCTGGCCGGGCCCCCTGGACGGGATGGAGAAGCCCCCGGCCAGGATCTCGGTCTCCTCATCCCGCCGCCAGGTGACCACCGGAAGACCGCCGCCCAGCGGCTCGACCCGTACTTCAAAACCGGCGAACGCCATCAGGACTCGCGCGCCGCCATCAGCCCCTTGATGAAGCGCAGAATCCGGTCCAGCGCCGCATCGAGCTCCTTGTCGGAGACGGCGTAGCTCATCCGGACGTATCGGTCGTCGCCGAAAGCGGCGCCGGGCACCATGGCCACCCCCTCCTTGGCCATCAGTTGTTCACAGAAGGTGGTGCCGTTGGTCACCGCCCCGCTGGCCACTCCATCGACCCGGAAGAAGAAATAGAACGCGCCGTGCGGATCGACGAACTCGACGCCAGGCGCCGAGGTACGAAACCGGTCGACCACCACATCGCGGCGGCGGCGGAAGGCGGCGGTCATCTTCTGGACCTCGATTTCAACCTTGTCGTCGGCAAACGCTTCCGCGGCCGCCCACTGCGACGGCTGGTTGGCCCCGGTCGTGGTGTGGGACTGCAGCGCCGACATGGCCTTGGCCAGGTGAGGCGGCGCCAGCGCGGCACCGATCCGCCAGCCGGTCATCGCATACGCCTTGCTGGCGCCGAAGATGATGACGGTCCGCTCCAGCAGTTCGTCCGGCAGATCCAGGAACGACGGGGCGGGGCCGTTGCCATAGTGAATCGGCCGGTAGATCTCGTCGGCGATGATCCAGATATCGTGCTTCCGGGCCCACTCCGCGATCGAGCGGATCTCGGCAGCGGTATACACCGCGCCAGTCGGATTGCAGGGGGAGCAGATGATCAGGCCGCGGACCAGCTTGTCGGTCACCCGCTCAAGATCCTTGGCGCTGACCTTGAGCCCCCACTCCGGATCCCCGGCCACCGCCACCGGCTCGGCGCGGCAGAGATGGACGATCTGGGGGTACGACACCCAGGCCGGCGAAGGAATCAGGACCTTGTCCTTGGGGCCGAACAGCGAAAAGCAGGCGTTGAAGATCGACTGCTTGGAACCGTTGGACACCACGATGTTGTCAGCGTTGATGGCCCGACCACCCGACATCATCGACAGCCGCCTGGCCATGGCGGCGCGCAGATCGGCGATGCCGATATTGGCCGCGTAGCGGGTCATTCCCTTCTGGATGGCGTTGATCCCGGCCTGGGACACCAGCGCGGGGGTGTCGAAGTCCGGCTCCCCGACACTGAGATCAATGACGTCCTCACCCAGCGCCCGGCGCCGCTTGGTCTCGTTGCTGATGGCGACGGTTTCGGACGGCTTGAGATGGACCAGGTTGGGCGACAACTGATCGGGCATTGCATCAAGTCCGGATCGGGGTGGCGGGGCGAGGCGGAAAACTCCTTCCGTGCGTGGGGGAAGTCAACCGGCGGGCGGACGGTCGGACAGTCGGAAGGATTGCCATCGAATACAATCGGGAGTCTCACACTCTGGAGCCGCCGAGCGAACCTGCCGACCTTTTCCGTCCCACCCGTCTCATCCGTCCTACCCGTCCTATCCGTCTTCTTGCCACGGGGTTGGCTCGACGCATCGCCCCCCTTACTTTCTGCCCCGGTAGAAGCACACCAGCTATTTGACAATCGAGGGTGGCATGGCGGGTTTTACGGATGTGCACGTGACGGCCGCTGTGGCGGCCGAATTGGAACGTTCAGGATGGTCAGCCAGCGAGCCCCGGGCTCGGGATCTGGCTGCAGCCGCGGCCCGCGGCACCAACCTCATCGTCGAAGCGCCGCCCTCACCCTGGCACGGGCTCCCCGTGCTGGCCGGACTGCTCTCCGCTCCCAGCGAGCGCCCCCGCCATCTGCTGGTGCTGGCTCCCGCCGCCGCGCTCGATGAGTGGAGCGAGGCCATCGCGCCGCTGGCGCTGGCCGCCCAACTCCCCCTGCTCACCGCCGCCGGCCCCGCGCGCGCCGCACGCCAGCTGGCGGCCTTTCCCAGCTGGATCCTGCTCACCACTCCGGCCATTGCCCTCAACCTGGTTCAGCGTTCGGCGCTCAAATGCGCCGAGCTCACCGGATTGGTGATTGTCTGGCCGGAACAGCTCGGCGCCGAGGCGGCCATCGAAGCGCTGATGGCAGACCTCGACAAGGATGCGCCCCGGGCGGTCATCACCAGCGTGCCGGAACTGATGACGGGTCTGGGTGATCGCTACGCCCGCCGCGCCCTCCAGGTCACCCTCCCTGCTCCAGTAGCGCCAGCCGTGACCGACGTGGCGCCAATCGGGGCCATCGGCAAGATCTACTTCGCAACGGTCGCCCGGCGGCAGCGCGCTGCCGCTGCCAGTGGGGTGCTCGAGACGCTCGACCCCAACGATCCGTATCTCTGGGCCCCGGCCCGGACCGTGCTGGCCCGGTCGATCGCCGAGCAGAGCGGCGTGACGTTGCTGACCGGTGACGACCGTCCCGAAGGCCAGCGGCCGTTGGTGATCGCACTCGAGCTCCCGACCCCGGTTCGTCTCGCCGCGCTGAGCCAGACCGCCGATGTCGTCCTGCTGGTGCCCGCCTCGGCGCTGGCCTGGGCTCGGCGAGTCTCTCCCGCGGCATTGGCATTGCGGCTGCCTGGCGCGCTCGAGGCCGCGGTGGATGAGGGGGCCCAGCGCCGGAGCCTGATCGCGGCCCGGCTCGATACCGGCCTTCCGGCAGACGGATTGCTGACGCTGGCGCCGCTGTTCGAACGCTATGACCCGGCTACCGTAGCCGCGGCACTGTACGCCCTCTGGACCGACCGGCCCGCCCCTACGGTTTCGGTGGTGAGCAGCTCCAGTGCCTCACCGACCAACGTATCGGCCACCGGCACTGCCCGAGTCTGGGTCAGTCTGGGCAAGAAGGATGGCGGCACGGCCAATGATCTGGTCGGCTGCCTGACCCGGGAGTGCCGAGTGGATCGGACCCAGATCGGACGGATCGAACTGCGGGACACCTTTTCGCTGATTGAAGTGCCGGCGGCGGATGCGGAGAAGATTGCGGACCGGCTGACCGGGATTTCGATCCGGGCCCGCCGGGTGACGGCCCGGGTGGACAAGGGAGTATCAGGATCGGCCGGCGACCGACCGCCCCGTTCGGGCGGGAGCCGGCCGACCGGCAGTCGAGGGCCGAGGCCGCCGAGCCGGAGACCTACTTCCGGCGGTTGACCAGGTCCTTGAGGGCCTTGCCAGGCCTGAAGGCAGGGGTGATCGAGGCTTTGAGCTTGATCTCCCGGCCGGTGCGGGGATCCCGGCCGGAGCGTTCCTTGCGGCGCCGGGTTTCGAAGACCCCGAAGCCGCTGACCTGCACGCTGCCGCCCTTTTTCAGTTCCCCGGCGACCAGTCCTTCCGCCGCAAACAGCGCCTCAATGACCTTGGCCGCCTGGGGCCGCGTGAGCTTGGCACGCTCGGCGAGTGCACGCACCAGTTGCTGCTTGGTCACGGCAAGGCTCCTGTCAGCGCCCTTCGGGCGCCTGGCGGTATCGGGAATGTTTTCCGGGGGGCGGGAATATGGTCCGCGGTCCGGGCTCACCGCAAGCGGCGGGACGTTCGCTTGACCATCGAGTCGGGGTGAAGTAACGTCACGCCCGAGAACACTCACCAGGTGGCCGATGTACCACGGGGCGCGTCCCGGCTGGATCGAAGTCATCGCCGGCGTCATGTTCGCCGGCAAGAGCGAAGAGCTGATCCGGCGGGTCCGCCGGGCGGTGATCGCGCGCCGGCGTGTGCAGGTCTTCAAATCCCACCTCGACAACCGCTACGGCAGCATCCAGAGCGTCAGCACCCATGACGGCCGCGAGATCGAGGCCCATGCGGTGGACAGTGCCGCCGAAATTTTCCGGCTGGTCCGTCCTGACACCGAAATCGTGGCCATCGACGAGGCCCAGTTCCTGGATGCCGAGATTGCGGTGGTGGCGTCGGCGCTGGCCGCCCGCGGCATCCGGGTCATCCTGGCCGGCACCGATACCGATTTCCGTGGCGAGCCGTTCGGCCCCATGGGTGAACTGCTCTGTGTGGCGGAAAGCGTCACCAAGCTGCAGGCCATCTGCGTGGTGTGTGGGGACCTGGCCACCCGGAATCAGCGGCTGGTCGATAGCCGGCCGGCCCGCTACGACAGCCCCACCATCCTGGTCGGCGGCCGCGAGAGCTACGAGGCCCGGTGCCGGCATTGTCATCGGGTGCCACGGAAGGATGAGGACCAGACAGCGCTGCTGTAAGCGTGAGAGGTGACAGGTGAGAGGTGAGAGGGGTTCCCTCTTACCTCTTACCTCTTACCTCTCACTTCTCACCTCCCGGACCCCCGGCATTAGATTCCCCCGTATGCTTCGCATCGCGCTCACCGGCAATATCGGCGCCGGCAAGTCCACCGTCTCCGCGCTGTTCCATGCCTGGGGCGCCACCATCATCGACGCCGACCTGCTGGTCCGCGAAGTCCAGAAGGTCGGCAGCCCCACCCTGGCCCTGATGGCCGCCCGGTTTGGCCCTGACATCCTCAAGAAAAATGGTTCGCTCAACCGGGCCCGCCTCCGGGACATCGTCCTGGCCGATCCGGCGGCGCGGAAGGAGCTCGAAGGGCTGGTCCACCCGGTGGTCCATGAACTCCGGCTGGCCAAGGAAGCCGCCGCGAAGAAGCGGGGGGTGAAGATCCTGGTCCACGAGATCCCGCTGCTGTTCGAAGCCATGGACCCCGGCACCTTCGACCGGGTGGTGCTGGTCGACGCTCCCGCGGCGCTGCGGCTCGCGCGGGTGCTGTCGAGCCGGAGCCTGCCCGAGGCCCAGGCCAAGGCGCTGATCGCGGCCCAGATGCCGTCGGAAGAAAAGCGCCGCTGGGTCGGTGGCACCCCGCCCCGGGGCCCGGCGATCATCGAGAACGACGGCACCACGGTGGAGCTCGAGGCCCGGACGAGGGCGGTATGGGAGGAGATCTCAAGGTGACAGGTGACAGGTAAGAGGTAACAGGGCGTTCACTCGGGCCCCTCTCACTTCTCACCTTTCACCTCTCACGCTGTTGTATACGCGCCAATGCATAAACTTTCACCCCGCCTCCCGTTCTTGACCCTCTCCCGCCGCGTATCTATAGTCCTGCCCTCAACACCACCGCCGGAGCGCTCGTGTCCAACATCCCCGCCGATCTGCGCTACACCAAGGAACACGAATACGTGAAGCCGACGGCGGATGCCGCCATCTTTACTGTCGGGATCACCGACTACGCGCAGGGGGAGCTGGGGGACGTGGTCTTCGTCGAGCTGCCCAAGGTCGGCGCCAGGTTCGACAAAATGCAGGTCTTCGGCACCATTGAGGCGGTCAAGGCGGTGTCGGAGCTGTTTGCCCCGATGGGCGGAGAGGTGGTGGAGGTCAACGGCGCACTGGACGCCGATCCGGCCATCATCAATCGCGACCCGTACGGTGATGGCTGGATGATCAAGCTCAAGGTGGCCGATGCCAAGGCGGCCGCCGGGCTGATGTCCGCGGCCGACTACCAGACCCAGATCGGCCAGTAGACCGGCGTGATGCTGGGCAGCGCTGACCGGTCGCCTCTCGCTGCATGCGGGGGGCGATTTCATTCCACTTCCGCAGATGACACCGATTCAACCGCGGATGCAATGGACTGATGGACCCGAGGATTGCGCCGACTTGAAGATTGATCTGGAAATCGGTAACGAAGGAGCAATGCCATGACTGATACTCTCGTCTCGACCGCCGCGGCCCTTCCCGCCCAGTCCTCCTACGCCCAGCTCAGGACCGAACGGTTCGTCGACCGGCACATCGGTCCCCGCCGGAGCGATGTCCGCACCATGCTGGGGGCACTGGGCTACGACTCGCTGGATGCCTTCATCGACGATGTGGTGCCCGAGGATATCCGGCTCCGCCGCCCGCTCGACCTGCCGGTGGGCCGCAACGAGCGTGAGGTGTTGAGCGCCTTGCGCGGCATCGCGGCGCAGAACCAGCTGTTCCGATCCTACATCGGGATGGGATATCACGGCACCTTTACCCCGCAGGTCATCCAGCGCAACATCCTGGAAAATCCCGGCTGGTACACCGCCTACACCCCGTATCAGGCCGAGATTGCGCAGGGACGGCTCGAGGCGCTGCTGAATTTCCAGACCATGGTGTCGGACCTGACCGGGCTGGCCATTGCCAACGCCTCGCTGCTGGATGAGGCCACCGCCGCGGCCGAGGCCATGAGCATGTCACTGGCCGTGGCCAGGCAGGGTGACAAGCCGGTCTACCTGGTGGACGTGCGCTGTCACCCGCAGACCATTGCGGTAGTGCAGACCCGGGCCGGCTACCTTGGCCTCGAGGTCATCGTGGCCGACCCGCTGACCTGGGCCTTCAAGACGCCGGTGTTCGGGGCGCTGGTGCAGTACCCGGCCACCGACGGCGGGATTCACGACTATCGTGGCTTCTGCGACACGATCCACGCGGCCGGCGGACTCGTCACCGCGGCCACCGACCTGCTGGCGCTGACCCTGCTGACCCCTCCCGGTGAGTGGGGCGCCGACATCGCGGTCGGCAATTCGCAGCGGTTCGGGGTGCCGATGGGGTACGGCGGCCCGCACGCGGCGTTCTTTGCCACCAAGGACGCCTACAAGCGCCACATGCCGGGCCGGATCATCGGCGTGTCCAGGGATTCGAGCGGCCGGCCGGCGCTCCGGATGGCGCTGCAGACCCGCGAGCAGCACATCCGCCGCGACAAGGCGACGAGCAACGTCTGCACCGCGCAGGTGCTGCTGGCCGTGATGGCCAGCATGTATGCGGTGTATCACGGCCCCGAGGGGCTCAAGCGGATTGCGGAGCGGGTCCACACCCAGGCCCAGATGCTGGCCGACGCGCTGCGGCAGCTGCGGTATCACGTGGTCCATGAGCGGTTCTTCGATACCGTCTGCGTCGAGGTCAAGCCGGCCAACCGGGCCCGGATCCTCGATGCGGCCCGGACCCGCCGGATCAACCTCCGGGTGCTGACCCCGACCACGCTATGCATCGCGCTGGACGAGACGGTCACCATCGGTGACCTGTCCGATCTGATCGCGGTCTTCTCGCTGGATGTTGCCCTGCCGTTCATGGTCCAGGACAGCCGGCCTCACAAGGACTGGGCCATCCCGCAGGAGCTGCAGCGCACCACCCCGTTCATGACCCATCCGGTCTTCCATCGCTGTCACTCCGAGACCGAGATGCTGCGTTACATCAAGCGGCTGGAAGCCCGGGATCTCTCGCTCACCGAGGCGATGATTCCGCTGGGCAGCTGCACCATGAAGCTCAATGCCACCACCGAGATGATGCCGGTCGGCTGGCGCGAATTCAACCGGCTGCATCCATTCGTGCCGCTGTCCCAGGCCCAGGGCTACCAGCTGATGTTCAGCCAGCTCGAGGCCCAGCTGTCGGAGATCACCGGCTTCAGTCGAGTGTCGCTGCAGCCCAATGCCGGCTCGCAGGGAGAGTACGCAGGGCTGCTGGTCATCCGGAGCTACCACAAGGCCCAGGGCAACAACCACCGCACCACCTGCCTGATCCCGATGTCGGCCCATGGCACCAACCCTGCCAGCGCCGTGATGGCGGGGCTCGAGGTCGTGGCGGTCCGGTCCGATGCGCGGGGCAACATCGATGTGGCCGATCTGAAGACCAAGGCGGAGCAGTACAAGGACACCCTGGGCTGCCTGATGATCACCTATCCATCGACCCACGGCGTATTCGAGTCGTCGATCCGGCAGATCTGCCAGATCGTGCACGACAACGGCGGCCAGGTCTACATGGATGGCGCCAACATGAATGCCCAGGTCGGACTCTGCCGCCCCGGTGATTTCGGGGCCGACGTCTGTCATCTCAACCTGCACAAGACCTTCTGCATTCCGCATGGCGGTGGTGGCCCCGGCATGGGACCGATCGGCGTGGCGTCACACCTGGCGCCGTTCCTGCCCGGCCACCCCGTCGTCACGATCTCCGGTCCCGAGAACTGCGGCACGATCTCGGCCGCGCCATGGGGCAGCGCCTCGATCCTGGCCATTTCATGGGCCTACATTGCCCTGATGGGTCAGGACGGACTGCCCGAAGCCACCAAGATCGCGATCCTGTCGGCCAACTACATCGCCCGGCGGCTCAAGGGCCACTTCGACCTGCTCTACTCCGGCGCCAACGGCCTGGTGGCCCATGAATGCATCATCGATACCCGGCCGTTCAAGCAGTCCGCCGGCATCGAAGTGGAGGACATTGCCAAGCGGATCATCGATTACGGATTCCATCCACCGACCGTCTCGTTCCCGGTGGCGGGCACCCTGATGATCGAGCCGACCGAGAGCGAGCCCAAGGAAGAGCTCGACCGGTTCTGCGATGCCCTGATCGCGATCCGCCAGGAGATCCGGGAAATCGAGGAGGGCAAGGCCAGTCGCGAGAACAACCTGCTGACCCGGTCGCCCCACACGCTGACCCAGGTCATTGCCGACAGCTGGGACCGGCCCTACCCGCGTGAGCGGGCTGCCTTTCCCAGCGCAGCCACCCGCGAGCACAAGGTCTGGCCGACGGTGGGCCGGATCGACGGGGCCTACGGCGACCGCAACCTGGTGTGCACCTGCCCGCCGATGGAGGAGTACGGAGGCGGGAAGTGATCGACGGCCGCGCTTCGGCTGCGGGTCTGCGACGGCACCACCGCATTCCCGTGCACCGGATTCCGCCGCCGGCATCCGGGCGGGTCTACGACCCGCCCCTACCGGCGGCCCTCGAATCGAACGGCCGGGTCGATGACCCGGCCTGACTCGAACCCCTGGTCGCTCCGCATTGACGGCCGCGCTTCGGCTGCGGGTCTGCGACGGCACCACCGCATTCCCGTGCACCGGATTCCGCCGCCGGCATCCGGGCGGGTCTACGACCCGCCCCTACCGGCGGCCCTCGAATCGAACGGCCGGGTCGATGACCCGGCCTGACTCGAACCCCTGGTCGCTCCGCATTGACGGCCGCGCTTCGGCTGCGGGTCTGCGACGGCACCACCGCATTCCCGTGCACC
>JBDTTF010000030.1:0-3389 GCA_039930765.1 Gemmatimonadota bacterium
GACCCCCGTGTAAAGAACCCTGGATCGACTCGCGAGAATGTAGACA
This sequence comes from Gemmatimonadota bacterium, assembly GCA_039930765.1. Classification (GTDB taxonomy): domain Bacteria; phylum Gemmatimonadota; class Gemmatimonadetes; order Gemmatimonadales; family GWC2-71-9; genus DATEHG01. The sequence continues at coordinate 47 of JBDTTF010000030.1, forward strand.
TCCAGTGAGCGCACCAATCCCCCAGGCAGGTTGGAGATCCTATCCTATCTGGCCCGGCTCAACCAATCGTCAAACATTGCTCCGGGGTTGTGGTAGGGATGGAACCCGGTAGCGAATCCTGATTCCCGCCCCGCTGAGGTCGGGAGGCGGCGAGCTGGGTGAGCCCCCTCGCCCCTTCGCTGCGCTCAGGGACTCGGGATGACACACCCCATTCCTGAAGCGATCCCTCGGTCGCTTCGCTCCCTCGGGATGAGGTGCCGGGTGGGCTGGGGGTGAGACCCGAAGGTCAGGACGTATCGTGCCTTTGGAGATTGCTTCGTCGACCGCCGAAAGCGGCCTTCTCGCAATGACAGAATGGCTTGCGCCATTCGTCAACTCGAAAACCCCAACCCCATCCGCTCCATCACCCTAAGCAGCAGGTTCGGCTTTTCGCCGGCATCGACTCGGCGGAGACCTCGCGTTACCATCGACACCATCAGCTCACGAATCGGCTCCGGTGGATAGGGAAACGGCTTGCGGGTCACCAGCTGGAGGTCGAGCAGGTCACTGGGCCGATCCAGCGCCATATGGGCCAGGATCTGGCCGCCGAGCCTGGTGGTACCGACCCCGTGGCCGGTGTAGCCGAGCCCGTAAAGGATTTTCCCGCCGGCGGCTGAACTGAAGTACGGAGTCATCCGGGTCGTTGAGCAAATGGCGCCACCCCACTGGAACTCCCACTTCAGGCCCGACAGCTCCGGAAAGTGTCGCCGCCAGCTCTGCGTGAGCGACTGGTAGTGGGGCTCGGAGTGATCACAGGCAGGGTCGACCCGGTTGCCGCTGTAGTAGGCGGCCTCGCTGGTCCCCCACAGCACTCGCCCATCCGCCGTCGGGCGATAGTAGTTGAAGAAGGTGCGCAGATCGGTCACACCCTGACGCCCCTTCCAGCCCAGCAATTCATGCTGGGCCGCCGTCAGCGGCTCGCTCACCAGGACGTAATCGTACAGCGGGATGAAGCGGGTCAGGACCTGCGGCAGCAGGTGATGGGTATAGGCACTGGTGGCCAGGATGGCCTTCCGGGCGTGCAGCGATCCGTCGCGGGTGCGCAGCCGCACGCCACCCCCATCAGGACCCAGGCTTAACACCTTGCTCTGTTCGCAGATGGTGATCCCCTGTCGGCGGGCCTCGGCGGCCAGCCCATCGACCAGCTTGACCGGGTTGAGGATTCCGCCGCCAGTCACCTTCACCCCACCGCGATACAGCGGCGAATGCAGTTCCGCCTGCACCGCGCCCTGATCCAGCCACGAAAATGTGCTGAGCCCCAGCCGCTCCGCGACCTCGATGGTGCGCCGGCACTCCTCGAGCTGCCCTTCGGTCAGGGCCACCATCAGCCGTCCGGTCCGCTCCAGGTCGCAATCGATCCGCCAGGACTCGAGATCCCGGTACATCCCCACGATGTTGCTCTCTCCCAGCGTTGCAAGCCGCCGAGCCTCGGCCTCACCAAAATGCTGGATGGCCAGGCCATGTCCGTGGTCCACGGTTTCTGACAGCATGCCCGCATTGCGGCCGCTGGCGCCAAACGCCGCCGTGCCCTGCTCCACGATCGTGACCGCGGCCGACGGATCGAGTTGCCTGATTGTCAGCGCAGTCCAGAGTCCCGTCAGCCCGGCACCGACAATCGCGTAGTCGGTTTGGCGATCGCCGGTCAGCGGTGGCTGAGGCTGCGGCGTACGGGTGGCGAGCCAGTAGCAGCTTTGTTCGATTGGCGGGTAGGGCATGCGAAGAAACTACTTGGAACCGTGGAGAGGGGAGAGGGGAGAGGGGTAATCCAGGCCAGCCACTGGTCGTCGGGATACACCTCGACTCTCCGACTAGCAGGTTGGAACAGTTTGCTCTTGGATAGTAGCTACCGGTTAACGGCCAAGCTTAAAGCTGAAGGCTTATGGCTTATGGCTTCTTTCACACTGGTATATTGCCATCATGGCTTCCACCAACACGTCCTTCGTCGGCTCGATCCCGCACAACTATGACCACTACATGGGGCCGGTGATGTTCGAGCCGTACGCGGCCGACATTGTCAGCCGGCTCAGGGTCCCCGCCAGTGGCCGAGTGCTCGAGGTCGCTTGTGGCACCGGAATCGTCACCCGGCGGATGCGTCAGGAGCTGCCCGCCTCGGTGACGATTCTCGCCACCGACCTCAATCAGCCGATGCTCGACTACGCCGGCGCCAAACCGGGCATGCTGCCGGGCGTCGAGTGGCGCCAGGCCGACGCCTGTGCCCTGCCCTTTCCGGACCAGTCGTTCGACGCCGTGGTCTGCCAGTTCGGCCTGATGTTCGTGCCTGACCGGACCCTGGCGCTGGCGGAGGCCAGGCGGGTGCTCCGTGCAGGCGGCCAGCTGCTGCTCAGTGTGTGGGACTCGATGGAGTGCAACCCATTCACCCTTGTCGCCCACACGACGGTGGCATCACTCTATCCGGTCGATCCGCCGCTGTTCTTCGCGGTGCCGTTCTCGATGGGAGACCGCGCCGCGCTCGAGACGATGGCAACTGCCGCGGGCTTCGAATCGGTGAGCGGCCACACCGTCACACTTCAGGGCATGAGCCCGAGCGCGCGGAGCCTGGCCACGGGACTGGTGGAGGGGTCACCGCTCTCGATCCAGATCCGGGACCGGGCCGTCCCGACCATCGAGGTGGTGGTCGACCAGGTCACCGAGGCGCTCGCCCGGTTAGGTGGCGACTCGCCCTTCCGCTGTACGCTGCAGGCGCACCTGATCGACGGCAGGGTGGCCGGCTGATGACCACACTGGCCGAGGGCGTTCCGGTGCTGCTGTTCGATGGCACCTGCGGGCTCTGCCACGGCTTCGTGCGATTCCTGCTCCAACGGGATCAGCGGAAGACGATGCGCCTCGCCACGCTCGAGGGCCCGATCGGGGTCGAGCTGCTGGCCCGGCATCCGGAGTTGAAGGGAGTCGATTCGGTGGTGTGGGTCCTGCGGGGGGGCCGGGGGGCAGCGGGGCAGGAGATTGCATTGGCAAAGTCTGATGGCGCGCTCGCGGCCCTGGCCTACCTTGGCTTTCCGTGGAGCCTGCTGGCGGTCACCCGGATCGTCCCGCGCTTCATTCGCGACCGGGTCTACGACTTCGTGGCGCGCAATCGGTATCAGTGGTTTGGGAGGTACGACTCATGCCCGCTCCCGACGCCGGAGGATCGGGCGAGATATCTGTAAGGGTTCACGGTTCACGGTTCGTCCCGAGCGCTGAGAGAGATCGCTCAATGGTTCGGGGCTCCGGATTCCAGGTTCCGCAATATTGAAACTCGCGCGTTGTTGGCATTCCGCGTCTCTCGTCTCTCGTCTCTCGTCTCTCG
>JBDTTF010000031.1:0-3269 GCA_039930765.1 Gemmatimonadota bacterium
CACAACCCAAACGGATCGCTAAAGTTCGCCGGGCTGTTGCCCGAATACTGATAGAGATTGACCCCACCGGCAATGCCCGACGGGTCTTCCTGGGTAAACCGGCCGGTGGCCTGGTCGTACATCCGGTTGCGGAAGTAGCTCACCCCGGTGGCGCTGGCCGTGCTGATCGGCCGGGCCACGCCAAAGGTATAGGCGCTGGTGGCGCCGCCCGAATAGGTCCCGCCGTACGAGACGTAGGTCCCGACCGTGGTGGCGTTGAGCCCGGCCTTGGTGGCCACCGCCAGCTGCCGGCCCTGGCCATCGGTGACGTAATAGACGTGCACATGCCCGGTGGTCCACGCCGCGTAGCCGAGCAACGGGTCATCGGCCCCGGGCCCATGGACGAAGGACCATCCGGCCACGGCCTGATTGTCGATCGGCTGACTGGCCCGAACCACGCTGTTCCCATCGTAGGTCAGTCCCATGCGCTTGCCGGATGCCGTGGCATCGCAGCTCACCGCAATCCGCCCCAGCGGGTCGTAGCTGCAGGTGCCCAGCGCCCCACCGAGGTCCGCCATCAGGGCGGCGCGGCCCAGGCTGTCGTACTGGAACAGCTGGATGGCGGCGCAGCCCCCCGGGTTGCACTCGTCGTCCTGCCGGCGGCTGCCGTCGAGGTTGTAGTAGTAGTTGTTGGTGATCAGGACATTGGAGGCGTCGTGCCGGCTGGCACTCAACAGCCGGTTGCTATTGGCCGCCATCACCTCGTCCCGCCGGGGCTCCTGGTATCCGGTGCCCCGGGCCCACTCCCGGGTCCGGTTGCCCGATCCGTCGTAGCGGTAGTCGATGACCGGCTGACTGTAGGCCCGCTGCACCAGCATCTGATGCCGGACATCGTACGTCGCGCTGTCGGCCACCTCGCTCCAGCTCCCCGCGCAATGCCGGCCCAGCCCCTTGTTGGGGATCACCGACTTCGTTTGGTTGATCAGCCCGTCCAGGTCCACGTTCTGCTGGTACATCACGCCGTTGAGGTAGCCACCTCCGCCATTGCTGCAGACCACCCGCTGGATACTGTTGCTGTCGTAGGCAAAGAAGACCGTGTCGTTGATCAGCGGGAACAGGACCTGGTCCCGCCGGCCCAGCGGGTCCCAGGTCAACTGTACGTTGTCGACCGAATCGGCGTCGGTGGCCGAGTTGCGCCAGTGCACCCGGATTCCGGTCGGATTGCCGCTGGCATCGGCATAGGTGTAGCCAATCGAATCGGTGGTGGCCCGGGACCCGTCCCGGCTCACGATCAACTGGGTACGGTAGCCCGCGGCGTTGTAGACCGCGGTCTGGGTCATCGTGGTGATCCCGATCGAGTCGAGCTCACTCTGCATCTGGCCGGTCGGGTACCAGGTCCGCCGGATACTGGTCGTATCGCCGGTCCGCATCCGTCGGATAGTGATCACTCGGTTGGCCGCGTCGTACCCGTAGGCCGTGGAGTCCTTGTGGGTGGCATCGTAGGGAAACTTGCTGGCCACCAGCCGGCCGGCGGTGTCCCAGACGTTCCGGATCTTGGCCCCGGTCCGCAACCGGACAGAGTCGGTCTGGCCGGCCGGGTTGTACCAGGTGAAGACGGTATCGTGGGCCTCTCCGATCTGCTTGATGGTGCGACCGGCCGGATCGTACCGGAAGCCCCGCGGCACTTGGCGCGGATCCGAAACCGAGTCGAGCAGGCCGAGGGTGAAGTAGTACTTGGTCTCCAGCGCGGCCACGGCGCCGGAATCCGCCGGATACGCCGCGGGGTTTCGGATCCCGGCCTGCTCGACATGCACCTTGACGCTGCGAATCCGGTTGGCCGGGTCGTAGGCGTACTCCGTCCGGTGGCCGGCCCCGTCGTAGGCGTTGACTACCCGCTCCAGGGTGTCGCGGCCCATCGAATCGATCCGTCCCGACGGGCTCACCGTCTTGATCACGTTCCCCAACAGGTCGAAGGTGAACTGGGTCTTGAGATGGGCGTTGACCTTGATCGAGTCCTTCCAGGTCGGCACGAAGGAATCCACCACGGCGGAGAGCAGGCCGTGCAGGCTGTCGGTGCTGCCCAGATATTGATAGGTCGTCTTGTGCAGGTTGGGCGCCCACACCAGGGTGGTGAGCCCCTGGGTGTCGTAGCTGTAGGCGGTCTGAAAGCCGGCGGGGTCGGTGACCAGGTCGGGGCTGTCGGGCGCGTTGGCCGCGGTGTAGCGCCAGACCGTGGTCCGGACACCGAGCGCGTCGCCCACATACCTGGTGCTGTCGATGGTGAGGTTGCCGCGCGCATTGTAGGTCAGGCTGGTGACCCCGGCGTCGAACGACGAGTCGTAGACCACCAGGGCCGGTGTAGCGCTGGCAGCATTCCGCTTGAGCACGGTGGTCTGGTGCAGGGCATTGTCGATCCGGACCGGCGCGCCCCACCGATCGATCCAGAAGGTCGCGTCATCGGCCACGCCGCTGCGGGGCCATCACCAGTCTTTTCACAGGGCCTCATTCGCGACCTGGATGTTCAGCGCCTTATTCGCGACCAAGCGCTTCAACGGCTGACGCTCATCCTCCAGTGCCTTCAATCGTGAGAGTTCGGACTTGTCCGCGCCGCCGTACCTGGTGTTCCAATCGATCTGGAACTCCGTGAATCGGTACTTTCGCATGGTGCCTCCAATTCGCATCTCGAAAGTCTAGCTAAACTCTGTCTCCCGAATGGGGAGGTCTACGCTTGCCTACTGAGGGCTACGCTTGCCTGCTATTGAAGCGCAGGCAACCGTCGCGCATACAATCGCATAGATCGCGATTGTCTCATTGCGGAGCGCGGGGACGACACTCGACCATTTGCCGTGGATGATCAAGCCGAGAGCGATCATCGCCACAATCCACGACCCCAACCCAAACCTGCGATCGGTAGTTGAGAAGGCACCTCCATGCCGACCCGCAACTGAGTGATCAGCACAAGCATTCTGCGTTTCCAGGGCAGCGCCCACATGGATGGCCAGTACGTACAGGAGAAAGGCGGCGAACAATTTCCCCCAGTGAGCTGCTGGCAACATTTGCCGGTCTGACAGGAAAACCGCGCCGAGCAAGAGTCCTGCGAACAGCGTGAGGAGCCACGCACCATTCTTGTGTGAAATCGACATTCACTCACGCTCCTATGGCAACGAGCCATCCAAGGATTCTCAGCCTGCAACAAGCGCCACAGCTACAATGAAACTACAAGCCACATGAGAACGCCTCCTGGCCCAGGCTGCGTGCGAAAGGGATACCTGGGATGAAGCTTCCAGCGT
>JBDTTF010000032.1:0-7932 GCA_039930765.1 Gemmatimonadota bacterium
AGCCAGAAGGCCCAGAGTCCGGCGGGCGATTCGGTGGTCTCCTGGTCGTGCCCGTGGAGGCCCGGCGCCGCATAGGTAATCATGGCCAGCACGATCATGACGTACGCCCCGAAAAAAGCCATGTGCGCGTGCATGGCGGTAATCATGGTGCCGTGGGTCCACTTGTTGACCGATGGCCAGGTATGGGCCAGCCCGAGCACTCCTGCGCCAAGGGCCGAGAACACCGCACTGCCGATGGTCCAGTGCAGCGCCAGGCGGTTGGGGTGAGCCAGTCCGGAGCGGCGGATGGCCATGTAGGCGTAGGCCGCCATACCCAGAAAGGCCAGCGGCTCCAGGGCGCTGAAGAATCCACCGAAGGTTATCCAGTAGCCCGGCACGCCGATCCAGAAATAGTGGTGCGCCGTGCCGAGGATTCCGGCGATGAAGGTCAGTCCTACGATTACGTACAACCACTTCTCCATCACTTCGCGATCGGCGCCGGACAGCCGGATCAGCAGGTAGGCCAGCAGCGCCCCCTGGACCATCTCCCAGACCCCCTCGACCCAGAGATGGACCGTCCACCAGCGGTAGTAGATGCTGACGGTGTAGTTGTCGTAGGTGAGGAGCGCGGGCAAGTAAAGAATGGCGGTGAGCGCCAGACCGGCCACCAGCACTCCCTCGGTGGTGGTCAGCCGCTTCGAGGTCCAGATCGTCATGCCGATATTGTACAGGAACATCAGCATCACGACCACGATGCCAAGCTTGATCGGCAGCGGTTGCTCCAGGAGCTTGTTGCCTTCGGTCCAGCCGAACAGGTATCCGACCACGCAGACCACCCCCGCCACGGTCCAGATCCCGAGTTGCCAGTAAGCCAGGCGCGGCGACCAGATCTCGGTCCGCGACTCCTCGGGCACCAGCCAGTAGGTGGCGCCCATGAACCCGGTGAGCACCCACACGATCAGGACATTGGTATGGATCTCCTTGGTCACGTCGAATGGCAGCAGCGCGCGGATCGGATCGGGGCCGAGGTACTTGGTAATGGAAAGCAGGCCGAACACCATCTGCAGCCCGTAGAGCAGCAGGGCGACCACGAAGTAGGCATACGCGATTCGTTGCGTTCGATAGCGCATGTTCGCTCTTCCTACTTGAGGGTCATGAGATAGGCGATCAGGGCATCCACCTGCGCCGGTTGCAGCGACTGGCCGAATCCCGGCGGCATCATCGATTGGCCGTTGCTGGAGAAGGTCGGCCCCGGCACCACAAAGGCGCCGGGTTCGGTGATCGATTCGCGAATGTAGCCGGCCGCATCGGTGGCCTTGCCGTGGTAATCCGCCCCCTTGACGCGCTCCTCCGCCCGCTCCGCGATCCCGGCGAGCGTGGGCCCGACCAGGTTCACCCCGGGCGCGGTGGAATGACAGGCGAAACAGCCCGGCGGTGCCGTCCCGAACAACGCCTGACCGACCGCCACCGGGTCACCGGAGGCCGGCTGGGGTGGCGCTCCGCCGACGTTACTGCCCGGAATCGACGCGCCGGATACCAGCAGCGGACGCGGCGGCCAGCCGTGGTTGTCGATCTTCCCGACCCAGTCGAGAAACGCGATGAGTTCGTCGATTTCCTGTGGCGACAGTTTGAGGGTCGGCATCAGTCGCCGGTCGCGCTCCTCATTGTAGAACTTGGAAGGGTCGGTCAGAAAGGCCCGCAGATAGGGCGCGCCCCGCTGCGAGGCAATCTTGGTCAGGTCAGGGGCGTAGTACGCACCCTCCCCCAGCAGCGTGTGACAGTTGATGCAGTCCATCCGGTGCCAGACGTGCTTGCCCGCAATGACCTCGGGCGTCAGCTTGTCCGAATGGGTGAGGGCGGGAAACTGCCGGTGACTGTCAAGGGTCAGCCCGAGAAAGATCAGGGAAAAGACCCCGGTGGAACCAAGGAAAAACGCGCGCGTCTGCCGCTTCGTCACAGGCCCTCCCGATTAGACACTGATTTGCCCGAAATAGCGGGCGGCCATGGAGGCGCCATACAGGGCCGCGGCTGCCATCAGGGCCAGGATGACAATGCACAGCCCGCGGGTCACCGCGGTGGCACTGATGCCTCGATGCACGGATCCGGCATTTTCCATCGTTGATCTCCAGATAAAGCCGGCGGTTCGGAAGGGCAGGCACGACAGATGGCGGAGCGAAGTATATATGTACCGAGCCGAGCAATGATGCGCAATCAGAGTCAACCAACTCAGTCTCAGGTCAATCGAAAGGATGACGTGTCCCTGAACCGCGCTGGGCGATGTTGTTGGATGCGGATAGCCGGCGTCCTGCGATGTGGCGGCGAGTCGATCCGGATCCATTGGGCGGCATCGGCGGTATCACGGCAACGACTTGGAATGGAAGGGTTCGAGGTGGTGCCGGCGCCGGGACTGGCCTGGCGGCGGGATTCCGGAACCTACCGCGCCAGTCCCGGATACAGTCGCGCCGCCACCAGCATCAGGACCACGAACACCGCCAGCATCGCCGCGGTGTCGGGCAGCAGGCCGAAGTGGCTGGGTCCGCCCTGGATCATCGACGAACGCAGCCCATCGACCAGGTAGGTCAGCGGGTTGACGTGGGCAATGACCTGCAGCCACCCCGGCATCAGGTCGATGGGGTAGATCGCGTTGCTGGCAAAGAACAGCGGCATGGTCAGCACCTGGCCGATCCCCATGAACCTCTCACGGGTCTTCACCACGCAGGCCACCACCAGCGAGAAAGTGGCAAAGGTGGCCGAGCCGAGCGCCACCAGCAGCAGCACGACCAGCAGATGATCGGGCCGGAGATCGAGACGGACCCCCAGCAGTGCCGCAAGAATATAAATGATGGTGGTCTGGGGAATCGAACGGATCGCGGCGGCGATCGCCTTGCCAAGTACGAGGCTGAGTCGACTGGCCGGACTGGCCAGCAGCTTGTGAATGATGCCGAGGTCCTTTTCCCAGATCACCCCGATGCCGTAGAAGATCGCGGCAAACAGCACTCCCTGCGCCAGAACGCCGGGCGCCATGAACTCGAGATAGCTCAGGTTGCCGGTGGGAATGGCCCGGATCCGGCTGAACACCTGCCCGAAAATCAGCAGCCAGAGCGCAGGCTGAATAGCGCGGGTGGCCAGTTCGGTCGGATCGCGGGTGAGCTTCCGGATCTCGACAGCCGTGATTGCCGCGGTCTGGCCCAGGAAGTCAGCCAGCCGGCTCGACTCAGCCACGGTGGCGGACGGCAGTGCGGAGCTGGCGGACATCGCGGTAGGTTCCTCCCTCCTCGATGGCGCCGCCGGCGGCAGCGACAAAGACATCATCCAGCGTGGCCCCGGGCCCGATCGCGGTCATCAGTTCATCGGGTGTTCCACTCACGGCCACCGCGCCCTGGTGCAGGATGGCCAGCCGATGGCACAGCACCTCGGCCTCTTCCATGTCATGAGTAGTGAGCAGGATGGTCATCCCGGTCCGCTGGTTGAGTTCCTGCAGGCGGTCCCAGACCGAACGCCGCGCCACCGGATCGAGCCCGATGGTTGGTTCGTCAAGAAACAGCACCCTCGGCTCATGCAGCATGGCCTGGGCAAGTTCCAGCCGCCTGATCATTCCACCCGAGTAGGTCCGCACCAGATCATCCGCTGCTGAAACGATCTCCATGAACTGCAGCGCCTCGGCGATACGCGACTGCTGCTCGCCTTTGGGTACCCGGTAGAGCCGGGCCGAGAGCAGCAGATTTTCTCGCCCGGTCAGCGCACCGTCGGCTGACAGCAGTTGAGGGACGTAGCCGATGTGGCGGCGGACTGACTTGGGATCGCGCACGATATCATAGCCGGCCACCTCGGCCGTGCCGCCACTTGGGGGCAATAGCGTGGTCAGCATCTTGATCGCGGTGCTCTTCCCCGCCCCGTTGGGCCCGAGCAATCCGAAGATGATGCCGGGCTCGACGGTCAGATCGAGCGGCTTGAGGGCGACGAGATCGCCGTAGGTTCTGGTCAGCTGGCGAGTCTGGATGGCGGCTGAGTCAGGCAAGGTGGGCATGCTGCAGATACGCGCCCGGTGGCAAAACGTTGGGTGCTACCGGCTTGAGCTTCAGGCGCTCCGGGGCTGCTTTGGTCGAGGTTTCTGGCGGGTGATCCGGCCCTGGACCCCGGCACCGGTGAGCTCGCGCAGCGCATGGCTCCCGATCCACCGCGCCGTCGGGTCAGTCGCGCCTGCCAGACGGCGCGCCGAGGCAACCGCCGCACGATTGAGCGCCGCATTGCGCTTGCCGGTAGCCCGAAGCGCCATGTTCACCGCCAGCTTGACCCAATGGCGCTGGTCGGTGGCGGCGCGCTCGATCACGGCCAGCCCTTTCAGGAATTCGGCATCCGGCGCTGCCTTGTCATGTACCGTGAGGCCCCAGAGCAGCGCAAAGGCGCCACGCCGGACAAATTCCCGAGGACTCCTGCTCCATTTCTCCACCATCCGCCACCGATCGCTGGTGCGGTCGAACAGGGCAAAGCAGGCGGTGTCGGCAATCGCCCAGTTGTCGAACTCCCGGCTCCAGCGATCCATCTGTGCCGCCGTGACCAGGGCTGGGTCGTCAAGCAGGCAGGCCAGCATCCGGGCCTCGTACCACCCGCTGGCCCAGAGCTCCGCAGCCAACCGGTGATCCGCACCAAGCTTCTTCGACAGCACCTTCATCTGGCTCATCGACACGCCAAAGGCACGGCCCGACGGAATGGCGTAGCGCGCCATTGACGCCAGTCCGGCCTTGCTGCCCCGGCGCCGCAGCAATTCGATCACTTCGGCCACCCTGCTGCTCGGCGCGATCGGTCTGGTCACGGTATCGAGGTCCGGTCAGGAGTGGGGCTAGGAGGCGGAGCGCTTCCTGGTCAGCCGGTGAGCCACCCACCAGGACGGGATCATCGGAAGCCAGAAGCTCAGGATCCGGTACATCAGGGTGGCCGAGATCGCGGCCTCGAGCGAGACTCCCGCCAGGCGCAGCGAGACTACCGAGGCCGCCTCGAACACACCAAGCCCGCCAGGGATGATCCCGATGGCGTGAAAGACGTTCGAGAAGACGAAGCTGGCATACACTCCGCTGATTGAGCCCCTGACACCGACGGCCAGGAGCAGCACCCAGATCGTTGCCGCATCGATCAGCAGGACGAGGAACTGATAGGCTGCCACCTCGGTCAGCAGTATCGGCCGGCGGGTCAGCTTCGGATCAGCCTCGGCCAGCGACTTGAGCATGGCGCGAAGCGGCGGGATTTTCTCGGCCATCCGCCGCAAGGCGCCACCACGCTTGCGCGACAGGATGAGGGCGCCCGCCGTGATCAGGGCGCCGACCGCGACCCCGACACCCGACCCGATCAGGATCGTCTTCGGTGCCTTGCCCTGGAAGATGGCAATGCCCAGCCCCACCGCGAGGCTGAGCACGAACACCCCCTGATTGGCGATGGTGTACACCACCACCGTGGCGCTGGCCGCCTTGGCGCTCATGCCCTTGTCGCGCAGCGCCTTGGAAACCACCAGCGTGCCGGTGACTCCGCCGGTTGGCAGCGACTGGTCAACGAACAGCTTGGCCAGGCTCATCTTGATCGCGGCCCAGTGTCCGACCGGGGTGCCGGACGCGCGGCCCATCGCCTGCCAGACGAAGGCCTGTACCGGGTAGGTGGCCAGCTGGAGCCCGAGAGCCAGCAGCAGCCAGATAGGATCCGATTTTCTGGCCAACTCGACGAACTTGCCTAGCTCGGAGAAATGCAGTCCAGCCACAACCAGGCCCACCACCAGCGCCACCGCGACCAGGTAGCGGGGCCACTTCCGTGGGGCAGCCGCCTTGGCTCCCTTGGACTTCTTGCCTGCCGCCATTCACGACCTCAGGTCCCGGACCGCGGGAAATCGGGGGAAGGGACCAAGATACCTCCTCCCTCGATTCGGGCATGCTCCTCGGTGTCGAACCTCTGACAATAGTGATCAGCCCCTGGCGTAGGCCTCCTCGAGCGCCGCCAGGTCGATCTTCTTCATTGTCAGCATCGCCTGCATGACCGCCTGCGCCTTGGCAGGGTTCTTGTCACCCATCAGCTGGCCCATCCGGGTGGGGATGATCTGCCAGGACAAGCCGAACTTGTCCCTGATCCAGCCGCAGGCGTCCTCACTCCCGCCGGCCGATAATCTGGTGTAGAGCTCGTCCACCTCGGCCTGCCCATCACAGTTGACGAACAGCGAGACCGCCGGGGTGAACTTGTACTTGGGTCCGCCGTTCAAAGCATAGAATTCCTGACCCTCGAGCGTGAAGGTGGCGGAAAAGACCGGACCATCCGGACCCATCCGGGATACCGTCCCAGCCTTGGAATTCTTGAAGATCGAGAGGTAGTGGTTCATGGCCTCTTCGGCCTGGCCGTCGTACCAGAGGAACGGGACAATCTTCTGCATGTAAAACCTCGACGCGGGAAGCGAAAAGCGAAAAGCGAAAAGCGAACCCGGAACCCGGAACCCGGAACCCGGAACCCGAAGCCTTTTCGAACCATGAACCGCGAACCGTGAACCGTGAACCGTGAACCGTGAACCGTGAACCCTCTACACCGCCGCCCGACGCACGAACAGATATCCGCCCAGCCACGCCGTTGGCATCGACGACGCCGCCAGCAGAATCGGATACCAGAGCGGATCCAGCCGCATCATCACTGCCACCACTACTCCCGCAATGCCCAGCACGGTCCCGATGCCGCCGAGAATCAGGGCATGCTTCATCGGTTGGGCTGGCGCGAGCCGGGCGGCGATGTAGCAACCGGCAGTATCGACGACCAGTCGGTAGGACAACGCCAGGAGGTTCAGCGACGGTTCAGGCATCGGAGCACCATGCGGCGGGTAGACCTTGAGCGCATGGAACAGTTCGTCAATGCCCAGCGAGGCCACCACCGTGAAGATCAGGCCGGCAATGATGGCCAGGGTGCTCCGGCCCATGGTTCCAGTGGGCGGTGTCGATGGATTCACGACTGGGCTTCCTTGATCTCGTCCAGCACTCGCTCCAAAGTATCGAATCCGATCCCGACTCCCTGGTCCATCGGCGACTTGAGCGCCACATCTCGCGCCTCGGTCGTGGCGTACCGGACATTCAGGGTGAGCGTCGTCAGTCCGCCGCGCTCGAGAAGCGTCAGGGTCTGAATCGCCTGGCCGCCAGGATACCAGGCCTGGTCGAACTGCTCGGTGGCCACGATCCGGCGGTTCGGCTGAATTTCCTTGAAGACTCCGCCCATGCCCATTTTCATCGTGTCAGGTCCGCGCCAGACGTAGCGATAGGCGCCGCCGGGGCGCAAATCGATTTGGCACACTGCCAGCTGCCAGCCGTTGTGAACTCCCAGCCACTGCTTGAGCAGTTCGGGCCGAGTGTACGCTTCCCATACCAGTTCGCATGGCGCGGCAAATTCCCGCGCCATCGCGATTTCCCGGTCACTCGGCCTCGTGACCTTCAGGGCGCCTCCGGTGTTCATCATCGCTGACCTTTCTGGCGTGCCTGGCGCCTGGGGTGATTCCGTTCGGCCTTCATTTCCTCCAGCAATGCATCCAGCAGCTGGAATCGCGTTTCCCAGAACTCCCGGTACCGCTCCAGCCACTCATTGGCCTCGGCCAGCCTGGCCGCCTCGAGCCGGCGGGGACGGCGCTGCGCTTCCCTGCCCCCGGAAATCAGCCCGGCCCGCTCCAGCACCTTGAGATGCTTGGAAATGGCCGGCTGGCTCATGTCGAACGGCTGGGCCAGCTCGTTGACCGTGGCTTCCCCGCCGGCCAGCCGGGCCAGAATGGCCCGGCGGGTCGGATCGGCCAGCGCCGCAAAGGTGGCGTTGAGTCGGGTCTGGGTGGCGCGGCCTGCGTGAGTGAGTTGCATAACTGTTTGGTTATATACAAGTCGACGACAAATTGGTCAAGGGTCTAGGGTCGAGGGACTAGAGGCGAAAGGCGAAGAGCGAACGGCGAACGGCGAA
>JBDTTF010000033.1:0-6016 GCA_039930765.1 Gemmatimonadota bacterium
GGTCGGAAGGTCGGAAGGTCGGAAGGTCGGAAGCGCAAATGAAGGATTGGATTGTTGAAATCCCCAGAATGTTTCATTCGCGTGGCTCGGCGCACTTTCCGACTTTCAGACCTTCCGACTTTCCGCCTCACCTCCGCCTACGACGACCGCGGCGACGGCAGGTCCCACGGCTGCATCCTGGCCCCCGTAGCCGGACTGATCCGGTCCACCTCGGCTTGCGCTGCGCCCAGCCGCCCTAGTCGCTTGATCATGGTATTGGCATTGGCCAAATCGGTAGCCAGCACCGAAACGTTGCCCGCTCCATTGTGAATCCGGAGCAGGCCAAGTCGCAGTGACTCGAGCGCGGCCACCGTCTCGTCGAACCGGCCCCTCCATAATTTCCGCGCTTCTTCCAGCGCCGCTCCCGCTTCCACCTCGTTGGTCCGCACATCACTGCGCAGCCCGTCCAGCTCCTCGGTTTTTTTTCGAAACTCGACTGCCTGGGCCGAGAGCTTGGCGATCGTCTCGGGCAATCCGGTCAGGTCATCGCGTGCCGCCTGGGGAAGCGCCAGGAACAAGGCGTCGGCCGCGTGGCCCAGTGCCAGTTCCGTCGGACGATTCAAGGCCCGGTCCGGCGCGGTCGCCGGTTTCTGGAAGATGCCGGCGAGCTTGAGCATCAGCACCCCCAAACGACTGTTCCAGAACCGCTGCCGGCGTTCGAGTGCCCGGTCGCGGGTCATGTCGCGGCCGGGAATCGCGAGTCCGAGGACCGCAGCTCCCGCGCCCAGCAGTGCAACATAGGGAAAGATCTGATGGAGGAGGCGGATCTGCGGGTCCCGCAGGATGGCGGTGGCCATCGCAATGCAGACCACGAGGCTGGAGTACGCGACCACCCGCAGCGACTTGCCCAGCCGTGAAGGGCCACTGCCGAACTGGAAAGAGAGTTCCTCGGCACGATGGGCGGCATGCACCTGCAGCGCATATTGCAGATCCGTCAAACGGTAACCGGCCGCCATGAGCCGGCGGGCCTGATACACCCGCCAGGTCCCGAACCCGACCCAGGGAAAGAGGGCAATGAACAGCGGCAGCAGGATGGGCGGAGCGATGGAATACATCCCGGCCATGGCCATCTGGACCATGGTCGGGATCACCACAACCGTCGTCCACATGGCGATTGGCATCTTGAGTTCCTGGCCACGGGCCAACCACATCCGGAGCGGGGCAGGGAGTTCGCCACTGCCGGCGCGCTCGAGTGCCTCGGCAATTTCACGGCCCCGCTCCCAGCGGCGGGAGCGATCGAGTTGCAGGCATCGTTCGACCAGCTGGACGATGGCCCTGGGAGCTTGCGGCGTGAGCCGGGTCAGCGAAGTGCCGGCATCCGGCATCCGACCCGACAACGCGAGATGGCCTACGACGCCCAGCGAGTAGAGATCGCTCCGTCCGTCGATGGCGGCACCAGTGGCCTGCTCGGGGCTCATGAAACCGCTGGTGCCGGAGACTGACCCATCTCCCACAGCCGTGCTTTCTGCGCCCGCCGCGATCCCGAAATCGGCGACCATTGCGCGACCGCTGCCCTCCTCGATCAG
The DNA here is from genome assembly GCA_039930765.1 of Gemmatimonadota bacterium. GTDB lineage: Bacteria > Gemmatimonadota > Gemmatimonadetes > Gemmatimonadales > GWC2-71-9 > DATEHG01. Next base: position 1,566 of record JBDTTF010000033.1, read on the forward strand.
GATGTTGTCCGGCTTCACGTCGCGATGGATGATGCCCATTCCGTGCGCGTAGTCGAGTGCCCACGCCACTTCGCGGAGTATCCGGGCGGTGGTGGGAGGTGGCAGGGTGCCGCGTTTCCGTAGCTGATCTCCCATGGTGCCGCCCGCCACGTACGCCATCACGAAGTAGACGTACTCGCCGGATTCCTCGACCGCGTAGATCGGCACGACGTTGGGATGAGAGAGGCGGGCGGCGGTGCGCGCCTCGGTCAGGAACCGGGCGCGAAGATCAGCCACCGCAGCGAAGGCAGGGGGGAGCAGCTTGATGGCGACGGGGCGGTCGAGCGCCAGGTCACGGGCCAGGTAGACGATGCCCATGCCGCCCCGGCCGAGTTCCTGGTCGAGCGAGTACCGCCCGGCAATGGCGTTCTGGAGCTGGAGAAACAGCGGATCGGCCGGAATGGACGGCAGAGTCATCGGCCACCTGCAGGTCAGGCTAGGATCGGATCGGCGCTATGCCCGTTCAGCCACGGTCTGGCCAGTTCGGCCCGGGGAAGGAAATGGAAGTTCCGCTCCGGCAACCCGAAATGCGCCAGGGCCACATCGCGGAGCCGCCCCGGCTCCCGCCACGCCCCCGCCACCAGTGCCTGGCGCCGCATGCCCTTGGCAATCCGCAGCGGCTGCTCACCCGATGGATCCCACTTGAGCACCGTGGCATCGGGCTCCGCCAGGAACTCCATGATCAGGTCGAACGTCAGGGTCAGGTACTCGGCTACTTCGGTGTTGGGCAGGTCCCAGCGGCTGTGCTCGCTGAGCAGATGAAACGCGCGCTGCCAGCTCTGGGTTTCAGTGAGATACACCATGCCCCGGAACAGCCGGCGGTTGGTCCGGACGCTGAAGATGGTCGGCGCCAGGATCTGGTCGAGCAGCGCGTGAGCCGGCTCGTGATCCAGCAGGATGATGTCCTTGGCGGTCCGGGCGTAGCGGTCGCCGAGGTGGGCCTCGATCCGGCTCTCCCAGTACGAATGCCCGAATCCGGTGGTGCTGCTGGTCAGCACCAGCTGCCGCGGCACGTAGAAATTGTGGGCGACGGTATCGGCGGCCAGATGACTGAGGTAGCCCATCGCAAAGGCGCGCAACGCATCGGTCTTTGACCTGGCCAGGATCTCGTTGCCCACCGGCCAGTGATGGCAGTGCCGCCCTACTGGGGCGTACTTCTTGGCCATGGTGCTGTCGGCGGCGATGTTGCCATACAGAAAATCGAAGGGAAAGGCCCGCAGCAGGTCGGCGATCTCGGCGGGCAGCAGGCCGAGGTTGGCCAGTACCGATTCGCCGAGGTAGATGTGGGTACCGGGGGTCCAGGCGTGACAGTCGCCGGGGCAGAGCACCAGCAGCAGCGCGGCGATGGCCAGCCCGCTGACGAAGGTTCGACTCATCGCCGCCGGCGCCGGCGGCCGCCTCCGCCGCCCAGCAATCGCCGGATCCGGCCAAACCACCCGGCGCCTGACCGGATGGTCTTGATGGTGGCGGTCAGGTCGAGGGCGGCCTCGGTGACTTCCTCCTCCACCACATCGTAGACCGCCTCGAGATTCTCCAGTCGTTCAGCCAGCCGTTCACTGCCGGCCTCGATCCGCTCCCTGAGCCGCTGGCTGGTGGCGGTGATTTCCCCGACCTCTTCTCGAATACTTCCGGCCAGTTCCCGGCCGTCCTCCGCCATCTGGCCCAGCGATTTGATGGCGGGCACCAGGTCGCCCTGGAGTCGGTCGATCGAGAGGATGGCGCGTTCCAGCGCGCCGGTCAATCCCTTGCCTGCAATGAGAAACGCTCCGGCAATCGCGGCAAAGGCCAGCGCGATCACCACGAGCGAGAGTGCGATCGTTGGTCCCACCCAACCCGCTACCACGGGCACTGCCTCCTGCAACAGCATTCACGGCGCTCCTTGTCCGGCCCGAAGGCGGTGTTCCAACATAATAGCGGAACGATGCTTGACGGGCTTTGCGGGCAAGGTGAGCTTTTCCGCTATGCCCCCACGATTCCTGGTCGAAGGTGGCCGCGCCCTGCGCGGCACCGTCCGCCCCGCCGGTAACAAGAACGCCGCCCTCCCGATCCTGGCCGCCACGCTGCTCTCGAAAGCGCCGGTCGAGCTCGACAATATTCCCCGGATCCGGGATGTCGAGACCCTGCTCGCCATCCTGGCGGATCAGGGGGCCACCATCGAGTGGATCGGGACCAACAAGGTCCGGGTCGATGCGTCGGCGGTGACGCCCAAGCCGCTCGATCCGGCGCTGTGCGCCAAAATCCGGGCTTCGATCCTGCTGGCCGGGCCGCTGCTGGCGCGGTTCGGCAAGGTCATCCTGCCACCGCCTGGCGGCGACGTGATCGGCCGCCGGCGGGTGGACACTCATTTTCTGGCGCTCGAGGCGCTGGGCGCCTCGCTGACGGTGGGTGAACGGTTCGAGCTCGAAGGCAAGAAGCTCAAGGGTACCGACATCTTCCTCGATGAGCCGAGCGTCACGGGCACCGAAAACGCCCTGATGGCGGCGGTGGCGGCGGAGGGCCGAACCACCCTGCGGAACGCGGCCAGCGAACCGCACGTGCAGGACCTGGCCCGCTTCCTGGTGGCAATGGGCGCCCGGATCGACGGGATCGGTACCAACGTCTACACCATCGAGGGCGGAGCTCCACTGGGCGGCGCCAGCTATACCATCGGACCCGATCATATCGAGGTGGCCAGCTTCATCGGACTGGCGGCCGTCACCAACGGGCAGATCACCATCGAAGGGGTCCGCCCGGACGATCTCCGCAGCACTCTGCTGGGCTTCGAGCGGCTGGGCATCCGACCGCGCATTGATGGCACCTCGCTGATCATCGATGCCGACCAGGAGCGTCGGATCCGCCCCGACCTCGGCGGTCACGTCCCCAAGCTCGAGGACGGGCCCTGGCCCGCCTTTCCCGCCGACGCCATGTCGATTGCGGTGGTGGCGGCCACCCAATGTGAGGGCATGGTCCTGGTGTTCGAGAAGATGTTCGAGTCTCGACTGTTCTTCGTCGACAAGCTGATCGGGATGGGCGCCCGCATCGTGCTGTGCGATCCTCACCGCGCGGTCATCTCGGGTCCGGTCAAGCTTCGGGGCGGGACGGTCGAGAGTCCCGATATCCGGGCCGGGATGGCCATGCTGCTGGCGGCGCTGGCGGCTGAAGGCTCCAGCGTGATTCACAACATCGGGCAGATCGAGCGCGGCTACGAACAGATCGACACTCGGCTCCGCAGCCTGGGCGCCACCATCGAACGGCGCGAGGATGGGTGAACCGGCGCCGGATCGGGGTGCTGGGGCTGCCCTGGGACGGCGCCTCTTCGTTTCAGCGGGGGCCTGCCGAGGCGCCAGCCGCGATCAGGCAGGCGTTTCGGAGCCAGCACAGTAACCAGTGGGCTGAGCGGGGATTCGATACCGGTGCGGCGGAGGCTTGGCATGACCTGGGTGACCTGGCGCTGCCGGATGACGCGGCCGAGTGCCGGACTGCGGTCGAGGCCGGTGTGGCCAGGGCGCTTGAACAGGATTTCACTCCGCTGCTGCTCGGCGGCGATCATTCGCTGAGCTATCCGATCCTCCGGGCCTTCAAGGGCCGGCGCGGCAGCTTCCAGATCCTTCATTTTGATGCCCACAGCGATCTGTATGACCATCTCGAGGGCGATCGGTATTCTCACGCCTGCCCCTTTGCCCGGGTGCTGGAGGAAGGGCTGGCCGCCGGAATGACCCAGGTCGGGATCCGGACCATGAATGGCCACCAGCGCGAGCAGGCCGAGCGGTTCGGGGTGAAGGTGCACTACGCCTCGGAGTGGGACGGCAGGATGGATCTCAACCCTGAGCTGCCGATTTATGTCAGCCTTGATGTCGATGTGCTCGACCCCGCCTTTGCACCTGGGGTGTCCAATCGGGAGGCTGGGGGTTTGTCCACCAGGGAGCTGATCGACGCCTTGCGGCGGATTTCTGGCCCCGTCATCGGGGCTGACCTGGTCGAGTTCAATCCCCGCACTGACGTGGCAGGGCTGACGGCGGTGGTGACCGGGAAGCTGTTCAAGGAAATGATCGGGCTGCTGCTGGAGTGCGGGGCCTGATGGTAAGCCAGATCAGCGAACGGCGGATAGTGGGAGAGCCGCCGCTCTACGAGATCCCCGGATGGCGGGAGCTATATGGAGTGACGGCCGGGATCACCGGGCGGGGGAACGGGCCGGGACGGGGTTTTGACCTCGGCCTCTGGAGTGAGGCCCCGGTTGGCGAGGTGATGGGCCGGTGGCGCCTGTTCAAAAGCATCATCCCGGGGTTCGATGGCTGGGTCCTGGGCCACCAGGTGCACCAGACCAGGGTCCAAACCCACGATTCGGCCCGGGGCTGGGTGACGGTCGAGGGAATGGATGGCCACCTGACCGGGACTGACGGGATCCTGCTGCTGGTGACCGTGGCGGACTGCAT
>JBDTTF010000034.1:0-4771 GCA_039930765.1 Gemmatimonadota bacterium
CGGGCCGACACGATGTAGGACTTGCCGAGCGAACTGACCTCCCCGGCCACCACGACCTTGGCCCCTTCGCGAGTGGCCAGTTCGCGAGCCAGCGCTCCAGTGATCGGCGTGCTGGCGTCCTTTTCCATTCGCTGCAGCCCGCTCCGCATCTGGGAAGTCCCGATCAGCTTGATCGTCGTCGACTGTCCCAGATCGATCCGGAAGGCATCGGTGATCGAGCTGGCCAGCGTGGCATCGGCCGTATGATTCTCGAAATCGGCCACCAGCAGTTTGTCGCTGGCACTCAGCCGGCCACTGGCACGCAGCGTCCCGACGGAGCCGATGCCGAGCAGGCGCATGGCGGTGTAGCCGACAGTGATGACTCCGAGCAGCGCAAAGGCGAGCACGCCGCCGCGGATGGCCTTTTGCCAGGTGAGAAGCGCGGGCAGGCCCTGCGCCGGCGTGGTCTCGATCCGGCCACTGGCCCGCGCCAGCGCCCGGCGCCGTTCGAAGTGGCCCGTGAGCAGAATGATCGGGAGCCCGATCAGCATCAGCCCGATGGCGCCGTACAACACCCAGTACGGCAGGCCGAACTGGCGGACCAGCAAGTAGACCAGGCCCACTACGCCGAGTGCCGCGGCCAGAAATAGCAGGGCGACGCGCAGCGGCTGGTTCTTACGAATGGCGGCTTCCGTCCCACTCGACACCGCCGGCGACGTCCCGGTCGGTGTCATCCCTCCGGTGCTCGGCGTGGCCGCGGCTTCAAGCTGACCCAGCAGTTCGGCCGCGCTCTGCCAGCGATCGGCCGGGCGCTTCTCGAGACTGCGCATCAGCAACGCGTTGAGCACCGCGGGCACCGCGGGCCGCCGCTTGGAAACCGCATCGGGTGTCTGCGTGATGTGCGCCGCCAGCATGCCCTGGGCGGTCGGCGCCGTGAACGGCGTCTGCCCGGTCAGCATCTCGTAGGCCAGGATACCCACGGCGTAGATGTCGGCCCGGTGATCGACGTGCGGATCAGCGGCGGCCTGCTCCGGCGCCATGTAGGCCGGAGTGCCGAGCGCCACGCCGAGCGATGTCAGCGATGAATGACCGCCGCTGGAGGCGCTGACCGCCTTGGCCACACCGAAATCGGTGACCACCGCGTGGCCGTCGGACAGCAGCACGTTGTCCGGCTTGATGTCTCGGTGAACGACGCCATTGCGGTGAGCGTAGGACAACGCATCGACCACTTCCCGCAGGATCTTGGATGCCTCCGCCACCGGCAGCTCACCCTCTCGGCTCAGCTTGGCCCGGAGCGATTCGCCGGCGATGTACGGCATGATGTAGTACAGGATGTCGCCGGAGGAGGCGGCCGTGAGCAGGGGGACAATGTGCGGATGCTGGAGACGTGCGGCGAGCTGGATTTCCCGCTCGAACCGCTCGGTGTTGACCGCCGCGCCCATTTCGGGCGGCAGGACCTTGATCACCACCTGCCGGCCCAGCCGGACTTCCTCGGCCAGGAAGACACGACTCATCCCGCCGCCACCCAGCTCTTTCTGGATGCGGTAGGTCTCGCCGACGGCGGCCTGGAGACGGGCTTCGAGCTCTTTGATTCAGAATTCCGGGTGGGGGGAACCGGGGGGTAAAAGTAGGGGAAAACGGGAGGTCCGGCTAGGCGGGAAAGCGGGAGATGGCAGACGGGAGATGGCAGATGGGATCAGCCGATAAATCACTTCATCCCGAGTCGCCCTCACGCAGTACTTGACAAGTTATAACTTGACAATAATCAAATATTAAGCAAGTTATAGCTTGTCAATATATCAGGCCGCGCAATGGCCACCCGATGGTCGTTGACCTAACCTGTTGTTTTCTCATGCTTTACGGGTGCATACCATGAGTACCAATCGGCTGGTGCAGAAGCAGGTGGAACGGCGACTGGAACCATGGCACAAGCTCAGAAACCAGATGCCAGGCACGGGCTGGCTGTCTACCATCAGACAGGCGCTTGGGATGAGTGCCACCCAATTGGGCGAGCGGATCGGCATGACCCGCCAGGGTGTCGCCGATCTCGAGCGGAGAGAACGGGAAGAGTCCGCAACACTGGCCGTGCTGAGAAAGGCCGCGGAGGGAATGAACTGCGACCTGGTCTATGCCATCGTGCCGCGGGCCAGCCTGGCTGACCTGCGTCGGAAGCAGGCCACTGACAGTGCCGCGCGGGAGATCGGGAGAGTCGCCCATACAATGGGATTGGAAGATCAGGCGACGGGACCGGAGGAAGTCAAACGCCTGGTGGAAGAGCGTGCCGATGAGTTGCTCCGCACCGGTGGGAAAGCACTCTGGAGGAACAGGGAGGAGCCAGCAAGAAAGCAGCGGCGCACCAAGCCGCAATGAAGGCCGACGATCTGGCCGCAGGACAGACCCCGCTGGATCCGGACGAAGCGGACGATCTGATTCCGGGCCACATCGGGACCAAGGCTGAGCTCAATGAATGGGAGCAGGCCAATATCGCCGACGCACTAGTGTGGCTCGGTCGCAGGCAATTGAGCCGAACCGTCCTGACGCTGGAGTTTCTACGCGCATTGCATCACAGGATGTTCGGCAAGACATGGCGGTGGGCCGGGAAGTTCAGGAGCACCGCCAAGTCCATCGGCCTGCCGGCCAGTCAAATCCCTGAGGCAATCGCCAACCTCATCGAGAATACCAGGCACCAGATTGAGCACCACACGCCCGGCCCGGAGGAAATTGCCCTGCGGTTCCACCACGCGCTGGTGCGCATCCACCCATTCGCCAACGGCAACGGCCGCCACGCGCGCGCCATGACCGATCAGCTCCTCAAACAGCTCGGCCAGCCGCCGTTTACCTGGGGAGCTGAAACGCTTGGAGTGTCGGGCAGGGCGAGGACGTCGTACATCAAGGCGTTGCGGCAGGCAGACAATGGATCGTACGATGAACTGAGAAATTTCGTGCGGTCGTGAGCGTTCAGTAGACTGTCACACCCTGCGGAGCGGGGCGGGTGGGATGGGGTCTGAGATCGCGTGAGCCCATCAGGCGGCTAGCCTGGGTGACCGAGCGCGCATCTAACGCGAGGAAGTCCTTTAGGGCTCGGCAACGGGCCGGTAAACCGGCCGGGTCCGCTGCATCGCGGCCGACACCGCTCAAGGTTACGGCTCGCTCACCTCTCACCTCTTACGCCGTTGCAGTTCCCGCTCTTGGGCCTTGTCTGCTGCATCGCGGCCGACATCTGCCTCTCCCTGGGAACAGCTGTCACCGCAACCTCTGCAAATGCACGAATCGCGCGCGAGCACGATGCCACGAACCGCGCGCCATTGAAGGTCCTGCGGCCTGGGGTCCGGTGCTAGCTGAGATGTCACTGGGAGAAGCCTGTCAGTCCTTCAATCCCGGTGGATACAGCGCTTTGTGCTTCTTCTTGAGCCAGCGCACCACATCCGAACGCAGGCTCACGACGGCCTGATACAGTTGGTCCGCTTCGGCGGCCGAGGTGGTGCCAGCCCGCTCGTAATTGTTCTGATTGCGTCGGCGCCGGATCGTATCAATCAGATCCACCAGCTTCTGTGAAGCGCCCAGCGTCAACCGCAACGATCCAATCGCCCATTCATGCGCCCGTTCCCGGGCCGGCCGGTATCCCTCCGCCGCCAAGGCCGCCGTGGCTAGTTGCAAGGCGGCGTTGTAGCTGATGCCGAGCCGCCAGTCGGGGCTCAGTCGAGGAAGGGCTGCGTCGGTCAGGTCGCGCTCGATGACCTCGAAGAGATCGGACATCTCCTCGACGGTCGGCTGATGGGCCACGATCCAGCGATTAGCGAGCCAGTCGGGTAAGGTCAGCTTCATCTCCCACGACGAACAACTTGGCGTCAGTCAGCACCCGTTTGAGGAAGGGCGCGGCGTGTTTGGATTTGCTTCGGAATTCCTTGACCGGGTAGACCGTGGCATTTACTTCCCGGCCCAGGAGCCCTTCCGCCTTCCGAAGGAGAGGGACAAGTTCGGCCAGGGTCACACTGCCGACCACCAGCAGATCGACATCGCTCTTGCTGGTTTGCTCTCCGCGCGCCACCGACCCGTACACCAGCGCGACCTCGATCATCCCTTTGCGGACCAGCGCGGCAAGGCCCGAGCGGAGGATGTCAGCGGCGCCGGCGGTCTTCTGGATGATGCTCTGAAGCTCCGGAAAGATGGGGGCGGAGCGGTTGGCGGAGAAGTAGACCTGGTGGCCGCTGGATTCCCGCACCACCAGCCCGGCCGAGACCAATTGTCCGAGTTCTCGCTGAACCGCTCCGGTACCGCGGCCGGCTGACCTGACGATTTCCCGCAGGTAGAACCGCTCATCCGGTCGGCCCAGCAACAGCGCGAGGACGGCCCGGCGGACGGCGCCGAAGAGCAGGACGGATGATTGATCGGGAAGAGTGACTGTACCCATCTTGGGTACAATTGTACCCATAATGGGTACGATTGGCAATCCCGGTCAACCCGCTGCTGCTGGGCTCACGAGGGACTAAGGCACGCACTCTGCCGCTTTGCCACGCGGCCCACCACCCCAGCACGCGAGGTCCCTCGCTCCCCCTCGCTGTCCTCGTGGCAGGCTATGATGACAAATCTCGGCATGAGGTCGTGGCGCAGCCACGCCGGGCGCAGCCGAGGCGCGAATTCATTCGCGCGCATTTCAGAGGAAATCCCGCCTCGAATCCAGCCGCCCCTCACGCGCTGCGCTTGGTCGAGGCGTGACGGACCGCATTGCTTGAGCGATCCCTCGCTCGCTCCGCTCACTCGGTATGAGGTGCTCTTACAGGCCGGTTCACCG
>JBDTTF010000035.1:0-3850 GCA_039930765.1 Gemmatimonadota bacterium
CCGTCCGCCCGTCCGCCCGTCCGCCCGTCCGCCCGTCCGCCCGTCCGCCCGTCCGTCCGTCAGGGCAGCCGATCCACACACCCCGTGAAGTGTGGGTTGTGGTCTTCGCTCTCCGGAATCACGAAATTCACATCCGTTCCGTAGTTGCCACCCTTCGGAAACGGCCCGGTCGGGAAGACGCTGTCCCGGGCCCGTCCGTACTGCCGCACCAGGCGCCGCATGTCCCCGAGGCGGTGGCCGGTGGCATAGAGCCACAGCGCCCGCTCGCTGAACAGCTGGTCCTGGGCCTCTACCCCGGCCGCCGGCACTGGCAGCGGGTTGTTGCTGATGGCGGTATCGGCGCTTTCGGCCCGCAGATTGTTCAGGATCGTGTTCATGGCGGCCGGACCACCGGCATTGAGCGCCGCTTCGGCTTCGATCAGGCGGGCCTCAATCCCGCTGGCGACGGGAATCGGGCTGCCGGCGTCGGGATACTTGATGATGGAGAACAGCGGGGTGATGAGATCGAGCCCGTTGATTCCGGTATCCACAAATGGCACTCGGGAGTCATTCAGTGATCGGTAAGGAATGCCATTGCTGCCGCTGCTGTCCGCCACCGAGAACAGTCCGGTGCTGGTGGTGCTGTACTCGAAGATCGCATTCTGCAGCCGGCTCCGGGAGGTGGAGTGCTCCGACAGGTACTGGAAATCGTCTGGCACCCCCGAGACCGCGGTCGCGGCGGCGGCATACTGGCCGAGGTCGAGGAGGGCGCGGCCTTTCCCGACCTGGGCCAGGTACTGGATGTTGAGGTCAACAGCCACGGCCGGGTGGGCCAGGGCCGCGTCGAACCGGAGGATGGCGGAGTCCAGCCCCGCGGCGGTGGTTGAGCCGGACGTCAGCACCACCGTATCCGCCTGCAGGTAGCTGAGCGGCACCCCGGAGCAGAAATTCTCCTCCAGGCTGATGATGCTCATCCCGGCCAGGCTTAGTACCTCGGGGATCAGTGTTTCGTTCGCCGTGTCTGGCGTGAATCGCTCGAGTGCTACGGCGGCGGCCTCCGACGAGATCCGCGCCTTGTGGACGTAGAAATACAGGACGCTCAGGCTGCCGTTGATCGAGGACACGGCATGGGCGTTGAACTCCTGCGGCGTCGGATTCGGTCCAACGTAGGTAAACTCATCCGCCATCAATCCGGTGCTCAGGATCATCCCGTCGGTCGAGTCGGTGTCGAAGTTGCCATCACCGTCGATCGCGAAGCCGTAGGCCGCGATGGCGCCCTTGGCCTTGGCCTGGGCGCCGATGTAATTGTCGAGGTCGCCCGGCTTGATGACGCCCGGCTGGGTGGTGTCGAGCAGGCCGCAGGCGCACAGGGTCAGGGCGGCGGCCGCGCTCATGAGCAGGGGGGATTTCATGGTCGCGTTCCTCAGAAGCTGGCGTTGATGCGGGCGATCAGATACCGCACCTGCGGCTGGGACTCGAAATCGCTGGCGGCGAAGTTGTCCTGACCAAAGGCGTTGACCTCGGGGTCGACGCCGGTGTAGTTGGTGATCGTCAGCAGGTTCCGCGCGGCCAGGGTCAGGCTGATGCTGGAGGTCCCGAGGGCGTGGGCAATCTTCGGCGTGCCGTAGAAGGTCAGCGAGACCTCGCGCAACTTGATGAACCAGCCCGGTTCGATGAATGCGAACTGGTTGCCACCGTACACCAGGGCGGCCTGCGCCTTGGCCTGGTCCTCGAGCGGTGCCGTCCGGTCGAACTCGGCCCGGCAGTTGAACACCGCGCTGCAGCGGAAGTTTTCCATCGAGTTGTCGACCATGTTGCCACCGCGATAATCCCACTGACTGGCCAGCCGGATCCGGTCGTGGAAGAAGTTGAACCCGCTGTTGAGCGCCAGCTCCCGGGTCGGCAGCGCGCTGCCCTGATACACCGCGTGGTCACCGACCCGGATCTCGGACTGATCGATGATCCCGTCATGGTTGGCATCGCTGTAGCCGAGCAGCGGCAGACCCCAGAATCCGCCCGCTGGATAGCCGGGCCGGTCCTGCTGGTAGAAGCCGAACACCAGGGCCGTGTCGCCGGCGCCGAGGGCCAGCACCTTGTTCTTGGTGATCGAGCCGCTGATGGTGAAATCCATGCTGAAATTCGGGGTATTGATCGGGGCCGCGCTGATGGCCAGCTCGAGGCCATGATTGCGGACCCGGGCCAGGTTGCGGAACTGGATCTGCTGGGTGCCGCCTGAACCGGCCACCTCGGCCGCAATCAGGGCGTCCGAAGTCGTCTTGGTGTAGTAGCTGAATTCGACCGTGACCTTGTCGTGGGCCAGCCCGGCATCAAACCCGGCCTCGAACTCAGTGGACCGTTCCGGCTTGAGGTTGTCGTTCCCGCTGTTGGAGAGCAGGACGCCACTGAATCCCTGGCCGTTCTTCACCCCGGGCACGCCGACATACGACTTGAGTCCGTCGGTGGCGCCAGGAATCTGGCCTGAGGCGCCCAAGGCGGCCCGGAGCCGGAAGGTGTTCATCCACGACAGGTGCCAGAACGGTTCGTTGGAGGTCAGCCAGGACACACTGGTCTTGGGATAGATGGCATCCTGAAAGTTCTTGCCGAACGAGCTGCCGCCATCGAGCCGTGCGGCCGCAGTCAGGAACAGCCGCTCCTTGTAGGCAAAGGCTTCCTCCGCAAAGGCGCCCGCGGTGCGCGATTCAAATGCGGTATCCCGTGCTTCGACCGACGAGCCCGCCAGGTTTTCCTGCCCCGGCGACAGTCCGGTCCCGGTCACAAGCGTGCCGCGGACCAGGTTCCGGAACCACTGGGCCCCGACCGAGGTCTTGGCGGTGAGGGCCTCGCTGAACTTGTAGTTGGCCGTGCCGGCCAGGTCGATCGAGGTCTGGGTAATATTGGCCTTGTTCAGCCGCAGCACCCCGCGAATGTTGTTGGAATAATCTGCCACTTGCCCGGTCGGGAAGAAGTTCTTGTCGTTCTCCGCCGTGGCATCAAACCCCACGGTGGCCCGGGTAGTGAGCCAGGTCCGGGGCCGCCAGTTGGTGGTCAATCCGCCGGTAAACCGCCCGATGTTCTGCTCCGCCAGTTCGGCGAACAGCTGCGCCGGGGTATAGAACCAGCCCCGGTTGAGGTCCGGGGTGTTGGCGCTGGCCTCGGCGCTGCCGGTAATGGTCAGGAAGCTGTTGTCGTTCTCGACCAGCCGAGTGGTGCTGCTGACGTAGGCCATCGTGGCCTGGATATCGGCCGTCTTGGAGACGTTGGCGCCGACATTGGCCCGGACCGACAGCTTCCGCAGGGTGTTGGGCCGGATCTGGTTGGCGGTGATCCCCCCGTTGGCAAGCCGGACGGAGTCCTCTTCCATTTGCGGCAGCCGGAAGACCCCATCTTCACTCTCGTAGCCTGCCGCCAGGAAGTAGCTGGCCTGGTCCGTACCGCCCGACACGCTGGTATTGTACTGCTGGCGGAAGCCGGCCTTGAACGGCTTGGTGTCCTTGTTGACCAGCGGGGAGTACTTGGTTATGCCGGTGATATTGCAGTTGCCCAGGAACTGATCCTGCAGGGTACAGGTAAAGCCGTTGGCCAGGTATTCGGGGCTGGCGGTGGGCAGGATGTCGAAAGTCGGGAAATAGTTGAGCAGGTAGGCATTGTGATCGCTGACCGAGCCACCCTCCGTGGAAACATTCCACTTGGCCCGGCCGGCCGTCCCCTTCTTCGTCGTGATCCGGACCACGCCATTGGCGGCCTGAATGCCGTACAGGGTGGCCGCGGCGGGTCCCTTCACGATTTCGATCGACTCGATATCGTCGGGATTGATATCGTTGATCCGGGAGGTCGAGCCGCCGCCGATGCCGCCGCCGATGTCCAGCGACAG
>JBDTTF010000036.1:0-4646 GCA_039930765.1 Gemmatimonadota bacterium
GAGACGAGAGACGAGAGACGAGAGACGAGAGACGAGAGACGAGAGACGAGAGACCGGCTGAAGCTGCACGGCAGCGAAAGAGCGCCCGGATCGCTACTCTAGGTGTTGGTTCACTCACGACCACTGATGAACAACCGGCGACACTCCAATCCATGAAGCGCATCGTCATCTCCTGCGACGGCACCTGGAACCTTCCCGACGAAACCCTTCGGTGATGACCCGCTATCGTTCGGAACCGGGGTACCGGCCGAAGAACCTGGGCGACTACCTGAAGCGGCATCCAGCGGTGGCGGCGTGAATCGCCGCACATGAGCCGCTTCTATTCGACCATCATGGAGACCACCCTCTCGAGCGGCCTTCTCGTCGTGCCGGCGGCGGCCGCGCTCTTGATCGTCGGCTTCTTCCTGCTCAAACCGCTGCTGACCCGATTCATCAAGCGGGAGCTGAGCCAGGAAGACGCGGCTCCGGTGCCGGTCGAGTGGCTCCGGGAACTGGGCCAGCAGGTCCCGCTGACCAACGGCCTTGGCGCAGCGCGGCGCCAGTTGCTGCTCGCCCGGGCGCGCGAGCTGATCCAGACCTGCCACTGGGAGGGTTGCGGTGGCCTGACGCTGACCGAGCCGATGCAACTGGTCATTGCGGCGCAGGCGGCCCTCCTGGCGCTCGAGCTCCCAGCCGATGCCTACGCCGACCTGCGCGAAATCCTGGTCTACCCGAGCACCATGGTGCCGCGGCGTGCCACTCCGTCGCGCGATCCCTATGCCGCCAGCGAGGCGGGCCAGCCAATCGCCGGTGAGGCGTGGAAGACGGGAACGGTCGTGGTCTCGTGGGGCGCGGCGCTCCAGGGTGGCGTGAATCCCTCAGACGGGCATAACACCATCCTGCACGAGTTTGCCCACATCCTCGATTTCCGGGCGGGCCTGACCGCGCCGATCGACCTCGAGATCCGTCGATATGACCCCATCCTGCTCAGCACTGCCTCGACCCCCAGCACTCGCGAGGTCTGGCACAAGTTGATCAGCGACAACTACACCCGGTTCTGCGCCCAGCTCGAGGCCAACCAGCCATCGGTGATCGATGACTACGGGGCCACCAACGAATCGGAGTTCTTCGCGGTGGCCACCGAGGTGTTCTTCGAAAAGCCAGCCGAACTGATGGCGCAGTATCCGGAGCTGTATGCGGGATTGAAATTCTTCTACCGGCAGGACCCGCTGCTGCTGCATTCCTCCCTGCATCAGGCGGGGTGAGGGTGGCCCTGAGGCTCAGCCCGATCTGACCAGGCGCCACTTGGTCCGGGTGTACGCGATCCGAAAGCCTTTCCGCTCGGCATTGCGCTGCGAGGCCCCACCAGGCTGGGTACAGATCATCGCCAGGTCCGCTCCCTGCTCGACCGCCGACTCCAGCCGGGTCCGCAGTAGCGCCGCCTGAGCGCCGCGACCGCGCCACTCGGGAATGGTGCTCGCACCGGCCAGCAGCCCCACCCCTTCACGCAGTGAGAGCGCTCCGGCCGCGACCGCCACCTCATTCATCTCTGCCAGCCAGAGCTCGGTTCCCGCGACCTGGGTCATGACCATGCCGAGCTCATACACGAGGTCAGCGACGGCGGGATGATCGCGCCAGCCTTCGGCGGCGGTCCGGGCCCAGAGCGATGCATCCGACGGACCAGTCCGGCGCACCGAGATTCCATCCGGTTGAGTGCCAGACGGACCAGCCAGGGGCCGGAACAACACCGTGCTCATTTCGATCGGCCGGTAGCCGCGGGCCGGCAGCAGTTCCAGCGCCGACGGATCGGCCAGTGGGCTGACCTCGTGATCGACATCGGCGCCGCGGCTCTGAAAGAATTCCTCCAGCTCCGCCAGTGCTGCCGGAGCTACCGGCGCAAAGATGCCGAGCCCGAAGGTCTGGGTGCAGGGCGAACCCACTCCATCGAACATGGCCAGGGCGCCGGCCACCTCGATCCAGCGCGCGCCGAGTTCCGGGGAAACCCGGATCCGGGCATCGACAAAGGCAGCGTTGCTCAAGGCCTCTGCCCGCTCGAGACGCCGGGCCAGGGTCATGTCGGCCAGCGGATAGTCTGCCACTCACTGCTCTCCCTTCCGAAGGTGGGTCAGCGCCACCGGATTCACCACATTGATCGGCTGGCCCGCCGCATAGGCCACGATCTGGTCGAAAATGTCGCCGAACTGGAGTTCATATTCATCCACAGTGACGTAGCCGATGTGCGGGGTGCACAATGCGTTGGGCAAACTGAGCAGCGGATGGGACGGGTCGACCACCGGTTCCTGCTCGTAGACATCGACCGCCGCCCTGCCCGGTCGCCCGGCCCGGAGTGCCGCCACCAGGGCCTCAGGCTCGATCAATCCAGCCCGACTGGTATTGACCAGCAGGGCGCTTGGCTTCATCCGGGCCAGATCGGCGGCGGTCACGACGCCAGTGGTGGCAGGGACCAGGCGGAGGTGGAGGGTGGCCACGTCGACCTGCTCGAACCACGCATCCCTGCTTGAAGCAACCGTGAAGCCATCCTGCCGAGCCTGCTCCAATGAAGTGCTGCTCGACCAGACCAGCACATCCATGCCGAACGCGGCACCGTACCCGGCGACCGCGCGACCGATCCGGCCATAGCCGTAGACCCCGAGCCTCTTGCCGCGCAGGGTATGGCCGACCCCGATCTGCCAGCGGCCAGACTTGAGGGCGGCCACCTGCTCGGGCAATTGGCGCATGGCGGCCAGGATCAGTCCCCAGGTCAGTTCGGCCGTGGCCCAGGAGGGCGCGCCGGCGTGCAGGTTGGACGAAACCACGATGCCGAGCCGGGTGCAGGCGGCGATATCGATATGGGGATAGACGCTGCGCTGGCTGATCAGCCGCAGGGCCGGCAGCCGCTCGAGCAGGCCAGCCTGCAGCCGGGTCCGTTCCCGGATCAGGACCAGGGCCTCGGTGTCATGCAGTCGCTCCGCCAGCGCATCTACGGCCTGAAGGTGGTCGTGCCAGATCGTCACCTCATGACCAGCGAGTTTTTCGAAACAGCGGAGACCTCGCAGGGTGTCGTGGTAATCGTCCAGGATGGTGATCTTCATGGCCTGAGGCGCTGACGCCACTCCTTCAGAGGAAAATGCCGCCTGCAATGATCGATCACGGCTGAGGACTATGTCCCCTCAGGGCCGCTGGGCCACGATGACCGCCCACAGAACGTCCGGTGCTGGCCGGCGGATCTCGATGCCGTGAAATCCTGAGCGGTCGAGTGCGCTCACCATTTCCTGGATGCTGCGGGTGGTAAAAATGTCGGTTGGCATCCCCAGCCGGTCCATATGCTGCTTGGGCAGAAAGCCGATGACCACGCGACCACCGGGCCGCAGCACCCGGAAGATCTCGCCGAATGCCAGATCCAGGATCGGCCAGAAATAGACGGTGTTGACGGAATAGACCCAGGAAAAATCCCCGCCCTGGTAGGGCAGCGCCTCGACCTGGCCCACCCTGAATTGAGCGCAGCCGGCCGCCACCTGATCGGCGTAGCGCTTGTGCGCCATCCGCACGGCCGCACGGGAGCGGTCGAGACCGGCCACACACCTGGCCCGGGTCAGCAGGCTGGCCAGGGCCGCACCGCCACCGAAACCGATCTCCAGTACCCGGTCCTTCCCGGCCAGGGCCACCTGCTCCAGCGCATAGGCGTTGAGAGTGGCGTTGTGCCAGTTCATCAATCGCCCGAAGAGGGGCCCGAGCAGCCCCGATGGCCTGGCCAGTTGCCGCGCCACGAACCGGGGCGGCACCCTAGCGCCCGCCCTTCACGACCACTGGCGCGACGCCGCGAGTCTGTCCGGTCCGGTCGAGCTGAATCAGCACAACGCTGATTGCAATGGCGAGTACCAGCGTTCCCACAGTGATCTCGAAACCGGGTTTGATCGTCATCAGCGAGAGCAGCCAGGCAAAGATTCCGACCCGGAGCCGCGGGTGCCACCGCAGTATCGGGTTCTCGATCATCTTTCGGATCCCCGGCGACACGCCACCTTCCTTGATGCCGGCGTCGAGAATCGCAAGGAGGCGCTGGCCGACTACCAGTCGCCCTGACAAGGCCATGGCCAGGAACATCATGAGGGCGCCGATGACCCAGGCCGACGAATAGCTCCAGCGGAGATGGACCAGATAAAGAGCTGAGAGGAGCAGCACCGGCGAAATCATGCCCAGCGCCTTGCCGGTTCGGTCGGCCAGGCCCACCCAGTCACGCAGCTGCTCGAGAGTCCAGGCATTGCCGATCCGAAGCTCGCAGACCGTCATGATTCCCAGTGCGGCGGCGAGTGCCATGGTGCTGCTGACATGAATGAACAGTGCAAAGGCATACCAGTTGTCCATGATCCGATCTCCCGTTCGAACGATGCGCGATGAAACAGGTTGAGCGGCTGATGATGGAGGCCAAGATAAGAATCGAAGTCACCCTGGGATCAATCGGGTGGACCGACTCGATCACCTGCCGGTCAACTGGGCGGCAACGCGCTATTTCTCAAGCAGTTGAGCCGTTAGTTTGGAGCCCATGATCGCTCACCGCTCGGGCCGGCCGGCCGCTGACGAATTCGCGGAGTATGCCGCCGAGGACATCGCCGCGGTCGAGGGCGATGACGCCGCGCACGCGCTGCACCTCCAGGGGGAGATGGTGACCG
>JBDTTF010000037.1:0-4704 GCA_039930765.1 Gemmatimonadota bacterium
CTCAAATGTGACATCTGACCCCCGCCGAAATCCGGGGTCTTGCGCGTCCGGGAAGTCATTCCTACATTGACCCTGCAACAAAAAAAGGCCTGGTACTGGCCACCTTGAAGGGCGAGAGCAGTGGCTCGCCAGTCGAAGGCGCGATTGAGGTCCTCACGGATCTCTCGCGCCTTTCTTGTTTCGGTCACCCTGACCGAATGAGGGTATAGCAGTGCTCCGATTGGACCCCGGTCCGATCGACCTTGGCCGACCGGGCAGCCCAGCGCCCGGCCTTTGCGCCCCGGCCGCTCATTTGAGCGGCCGTCGCGCCGGCCTTCGTTCAACCATCACGTCTGTCGATCCAAAGCCCCGAGAGATTCCCATGCTGCGCTGGAACACTTCGCTCTACGTCATTGGACTGGTCGTCGCCGTACTCGGCTTCGGCGGCTTGACCATCGTGACCGCCGCACTCGGACGAGTCCTGATCATTCTCTTCCTCTCGGCCTTTCTGGTCAGCCTGATTGCCTTGGCCATCGGTGTCAGCCGGTATGAGCAGGGGCAGCACAAATCGAGTCATCAGGCGCTGGGAAATCCACTCTCCGCTGGCACCGAACCAGCCACCGATTGAAGAGGCGGGGATGAACGTGTTGCACACCATGGAAGAGCTGCTCGTGAGCCAGGTATCCGAGCTGTACGGTTCGGTACGCCAGATTACCCAGGCCCTGCCCAGGATGGTGGAAGCCGCCGCCAACGAGCGGCTGGCCGAGACGCTGCGCTTCCACCTGGCCCAGACCGAGGGGCAGCTGGCCCGGCTCGAGGAAATCTTTCGCTTCCTCGGGGCCAATCCCCAGAGCCGGAAATCGCTGGGACTGGCGGGCCTGTTCAAGGAAGCGGCCGAACGGCTCAAGCGCGGCGGCAATCGCGCCCTGGTCGACGCCGGACTGATCACCGACGCCCGCCGGGTCAAGCACTACGAGATCGCCGCGTATGCCTCGACCATTGCCCTGGCCGAAGTGCTGGGACTCGGCGCGATCGTCCGGCTGCTGACCCATTCGCTGCATGAAGAGACCGCCGCTGACGAAAAACTGTCACGGATCGCCCGGAACGAGGTGAATCCTGATGGGGTATTGCTGGTCTCGGAGCCGGTGACGGAATAGCCGCGAGGCGGCACTGACGGGGCAGGACGCGGGAACAACTGAATGGCATGGCGGGCGGGACGAGGTCCCGCTCTTCCTGGCGGATGGGGCACTGGCCTCATCAGTCGATGGCGCAACGAACGCTCCTGCCTGGAGCCTTCGCGGCGCCTTTTTTGTCGGCTCCGCCCGCGTCGGCTGAGCCGAAACACTCAACTCTCACGCGGAGTACTTCAATGTTACGCTGGGCGATGGGGTTCCTGGTGCTGGCGCTCGTCGCGGCACTGCTGGGCTTCGGTGGTGTGGCCACGGCGTCCGCCGGCATTGCCAAGACGCTGTTCTACATCTTCCTCGTGATCTTCGTCGTCACGCTGGTGCTGGGAATGGTCGCGGGACGCAAACTGGTCAAGTAACCACACTCGATCGCCACGCCCGCGGTGGGTGTGGCGATCATTCAACGCGGGACTGGAGCCGGAACCATGGCACTCGAATCGATGCAGGACCTCCTGGTGGAACAGCTGCGGGAGCTCCATCACGGCGAATCCCGGATCAGCCGGATGTTGCCGCGAGTGGTCAAGCTGGCCGAGCACGAGTCGCTCGGCCAGGCCCTCCGGAACTATCAGGTTGATACCGAGCAGCACGGGGCCCGGCTGATCGCGATCTTCGAGTATCTCGGTGACTCACCGGCTGGCGGCGAGAGCCTCGCGGTGGCCGGTCAGCTGGAGGAGATCAGCGATACCCTGCGCCAGGAAGGCCCTGATGAAGTGGTCGATGCCGCATTGATCATCCACTTGCGCGGCCTGACCCACATCGGCATTGCCGGATACACCACCACGATTGCCCTGGCCGAAGCCCTCGGCGAGCTGCCCATCATCACCCTGCTCCAGATGACGCTCGATGAGGAATTGGAACTCGAGGAATCCCTCAGCACCATCGCCCGGAATGAGGTCAACCCGGACGCGGTGATGGCGGGCATTCCCGAACAGGCCAGGTTGCTGGGCGCCGGACTCAACTGGACAGACTTCTAACCGACTGGAGCAGTACGATGTCGCTCGATACCCTGCAGGACCTGCTGGTGGCCCAACTGAAGGACATTTACAGCGCCGAGAAGCAGATTACCCACGCGCTGCCGAAGATGATCAAGACGGCCAGGAACAAGGCGCTGGCGGAAGCCTTCAGCCACCACCTGGTCGAGACCGAGGGCCAGATTGCCCGACTGGAGGAAATCTTCCAGTATCTGGGCGTCAGCCCGCGCGGCAAGAAGTGCAAGGGAATGGAAGGGTTGCTGGCCGAGGGCGACGAAACCATGGCGGAAAAGGGTGAGGAACCGGTGATCGATGCCGGCCTCATTACCGACGCCCGTCGGGTCGAACACTACGAAATCGCGGCCTACAACAGCACGATCGCGCTGGCCGATGTCCTGAGCCAGGGCAACATCGTCAAGCTGCTCCAGCACAGCCTGGATCAGGAGCAGGCGGCCGATGCCAAACTGACCGAGATCGCCCGGACCGAGGTCAATCCGCATGCGTTGGTGGCGGCGGTGAGCCCCGAGGCCGTGTAACCGCGCAGCAGCCAGGCCAACGAACGGGCCGGTACTTTCGAGTACCGGCCCGTTTTGCCATCCGGATCAAACGCCGCAGTCCAGATCCGCGTGCTTCCGCGGCCCGTCTGGGGTGACATGGTCGCGCTGCGGCCTATTTTCCGACCCGGTCGAGCAGCGCCTCGACAACGTCACGCCCAATCCGCTGCTTGGCCTTCGGCAAATCTGCCCAGGGATCACGGTACCGCCCACCGATCAACCCCGGCACGTCGGACATCGAAATCGAATCGCCACTGGTCAGGCCACCCAGCTGATCCCACCGAACCGGCACCGACACCGGCGCTCCCTCCCTGGCCCGGGTGGACCAGGGTGCTACCGCGGTAGCACCTCGGCTGTTGCGCAGCCAATCGACGAAGATCTTCCCGGTTCTTGCCGCCTTCGACGCCACGGTCACGTACCGCTCTGGCTGCTCCGCCGCCAGACGTTCGGCCACCGCCCGCGCAAAGGCGGTGCAGAGTTCCCAGCTGATCCGCCGCTCGAATGGAATCACCACGTGCAGCCCCTTGCCCCCTGACGTCTTGAGCCAGCTCTTGAGGTCGAGCCCGGCCAGCAGATCGCGGATCGCGAGCGCCCCCGCCTTCACTGCCCCCCATTTGACACCGGGTGCCGGGTCGAGATCGAGAATGATCCGGTCGGGAAATTCCAGTTTGTCGGACCGGCTGCCCCAGGGATGGAATTCGATGACGCCGTACTGCACCAGGGTGACCAGCCCCTTGGCGTCCTTGACCACGGCGTAGGGCCTCTTGACCCCCTTGACCTCGGGAATCGGAAGGGTATCAACCGCCGGCGTGGTACCCGACCAGTGCTTCTGGTAGAAACAGGTGCCACCCTGCCCTTCGGGACAGCGCACCAGCGACAGTGGCCGGCCGGCCACGTGTGGCAGCATCAACGGCGCAACGAGTTCGTAGTACCGGGCCAGCTCGAGCTTGCTGATGGCCGAGTCAGGGTAGATCACCCGCTCGGGATGGGTGATGGTCACCCGGGCCACTACGTTGGCCTTCTCGGTGCCGGCGGGCCGCCCCTTGGGCTTGTCCGTACCGACGGCCCGCCCGGTCGAGGCCACTGCCCTCGACCGTTCCCGTCGCACCGACTGGGCAGCTTTATCGGTCCGCAGTCCCCGGAATACCGGATGACGGAGCAGCCCGTCTGGCGTCCATTCCGTGAAGCTCACCTCTGCCACCAGCACTGGCCTGACCCAGTGGACCTTGCCAGTCACCCGTTCCACCGGCGGCCTGGCCAGCGGCGAACTCTGCCGCTCGATCGCCTCGAGCTTCCGCCGCAGCAGTTTCCGGTCGGCGGTGTCGAAGCCGCTGCCGACCTTGCCGGCGTAAATTACTCCGGTACCTGATTCCTGGACGCCCAGCAGCAGCGCGCCCAGGTCATTCCGCCCGCCCCGCGGTTCGGTGAAGCCGACGACGACCAGCTCCTGGCGACGGCCGCATTTGGACTTGATCCAGTCGCGGCTGCGCCGGCTCTGGTACACCCCATCGGTCCGCTTGCTGACCACCCCTTCGAGGCCGAGCCGGCAGGCCAGCCCCAGCAATTCACCCTCGGGCCCCTTGAGCCGGGTGGTGAGCTGGAGTGGGGCGGACGCCCTGGGCTTGCCGATCAGGGACACCAGCTCGGGACGGCGCACCGACAACGGTTCCTCGCGGAAATCGCGACCGTCAAGCTGGAGCAGATCGAACACCGAGTACTGCAGCGGAATCCTGGCCCCCTCCTCGAGCGCGGCGTGCAGCCGGTGGAATGAGGATCGTCCCTCATCATCCAGGGCCACGATCTCTCCATCCAGAATGGCGGATTCCACCTTGAGCCTGGCCAGCGCCGTCGCAATGCCGGGAAATCGAGTGGTCCAGTCCTTCCCCGAACGGGTGAACAGCTGCACCGTGCCATGATTGACGAGGGCCTGGATCCGGTATCCGTCCAGCTTCATCTCGTGCACCCATCCCGCGCCGCTCGGCGGCTGCTCGGCCAGCGTCGCGAGCTGGGGCG
>JBDTTF010000038.1:0-3099 GCA_039930765.1 Gemmatimonadota bacterium
CGATGGTTGAGCCGCGGATGACGCAGGAGATCCTCCACCGAGCCGGCCATGCCCGCCCGCTGGTCCCAGGCCCCGAACACCACTCGGCCAAGCTTGGCCAGTACCACGGCGCCGGCACACTGGGCACACGGCTCCAGGGTGATGTAGAGTGTGGCGGTCGACAGCCGGTCTGACCCTACCACCCCCAGCGCATGCTGGATGGCCAGTAGTTCGGCGTGGGCGGTCGGGTCGTTTCGCTTGATCGTTTCGTTGTGCGCTTCCGCGATCACTTCGCCGTCGGACACGACTACCGCCCCCACCGGCACCTCTTCAAGGACGGCGGCGGCGCGGGCCAGCCGGAGCGCATGCTCCAGTCCTGCGATATCGGAAGCGGTCAGCGGTCCTCTACGCATGGGACACCGGTCCGGCCCGCTGTGAATTCGGATTCATGACTTCACCTCCTAGGGTTCCCAGGTATGATGGCCAGGTACCGGGGACCGATGCAACTTCGGAGGTTCACGAGGGTATAACCCGACCAGAGAGCTGCCGGGAGAATCATCCGATCAGTTTTCGGGCGGGTTGCGCGATGGATCATCGTTAGGTAGTTTATTTTCAGTCGCAGTAAAAGCGGCTTGATCGGTGATCAAGCTTCCTGAGCGGGAGAGGATGTGGTCTCTCCAGTTGCGGGCGCGGGTTTCGTTCGAATCTGAACGATCCGCGCCTTTTTTGCGTCCGGCCGGGCCAATCCTGGTTTGGACCGGCGCGACCTCACGCCGAGGCCGGGGAATGTGGTGGGTGCGCGGAACAGCAGGACGAGCGAAGCGCAGCGGGCACTCATCGCATTCGTCGTACGGCGGCTCAATCGACGAGAGTCGCGCGGCAGGTGGCTGGGACGCAGGTCGGAGGTTGCAGGGTGGCAAGGGCGGGCATGGGTGTCACCGATACCGCCGTGATAGCAGCCACGGTGACGCCATACCGGATGGGACCCAGTTGGGGCCCCACATCTACTCGAATTGACCAGGAGAATTTTCCATGATTTCCAACACCAGCATTCTCGGGCTCAGCGGGGTCCTCGTTCTCACGGCAGCAGCGGCCCACATGGCCCCGGCCTGGACGGCCAAGCTCACTCCCGTCGGTGGTTCCAGCGTGTCGGGCAGCGCCACGGTCAACGCCGTCGGCACCGATTCGGCCACCGCTTCGATCAATATCATGGGCGCCAAGTCCGGGCAGTATCCGTGGCACGTGCACAGCGGCAAGTGCGGCGGTGAAGGCGCGCCGGTCGGCAATGCATCCGCCTACCCCGCCCTCTCGGTGCAGTCGGGCGGCCAGGCCAGTGCCCAGGCCACCGTGGCGTTCAAGGCCGATCCGAGCGCGTCCTACTCGGTGAACGTGCACAAGTCGATGACCGACAAGAAGGTCATTGCCTGTGGCAACCTCACCACCAGCGGCACCGGCATGATGACCAGCGACACCCTCGTTCCGGCCGTCAAGGATACGTCGATGCACATGTCTCCCGCCGACACCTCGATGAAGCCGGCCAGGGATACCACGGTCAAGCCATAACTCAGACCGCTGCACCATGAGAAAGGCCGGGAGGAATTCCTTCCGGCCTTTTTCGTTTTCCCGGCACCCGACCGATCAGCTCGCGGCCGTTTCCTGACTGAATTGAAGCCCGGTACCATTGCTATCGACTACGATGGTCTGGCCTTCGGCGTAGCGCCCCTCCAGCAACTCCAGGGCGATCGGATTCTGGAGCAGCCGCTGGATGACCCGCTTGAGCGGCCGGGCACCATAGACCGGATCGTAGCCTTCGGTGCCGAGCAGTTCACGAGCGGCATCGGTGACCCGGAGTCCCAGCCGGCGGTTGGCCAGCTGGCGCTCAAGATTGGCCAGCTGCAGCTCCACGATCCGCGCCAGGTCGGTCCGGGTCAGCGGCCGGAAGACGATGATCTCGTCCACCCGGTTGAGAAACTCCGGGCGGAAGTGGGTCCGCAGCTGATCACGCACGTCACGCTCGATCATCCCCCAGGCGGCCGCATCGGCCTGCTCGCCGGCGTCAACGATCCGCTGGCTGCCGATATTCGAAGTCATGATGATGACCGTATTCCGGAAATCCACGACCCTGCCCTGGCTGTCGGTCAGCCGGCCATCGTCCAGGATCTGCAGCAGGACGTTGAACACATCGGGATGGGCCTTTTCGATTTCGTCGAACAGCAGCACGCTGTAAGGCCGGCGCCGCACCGCCTCGGTCAACTGGCCCCCCTCTTCGAACCCGACATATCCCGGCGGCGCCCCGATCATCCGGGCCACCGAGTGTTTCTCCATGTATTCCGACATATCGAGCCGGACCATCGCCTTTTCATCGTCGAACAGGAATTCGGCCAGCGCCCGCGCCGTTTCAGTCTTGCCCACACCGGTGGGGCCCAGGAAGATGAACGACCCGGTTGGTCGCTGCGGATCCGACAGCCCGGCCCGGCTCCGCCGCACGGCATTGGCCACGGCTTGAACCGCCGCGGCCTGCCCTACCACCCGGCGGCCGAGTTCGGCTTCCAGCCGGGTCAGCCGCTCGCGGTCCGACTCCAGCATCTTGGCCACCGGAATGCCGGTCCACTTGGCCACGACTTCCGCGATGTCCTCGGCCTCCACCTCTTCCTTGAGGTATCGGGCACCAGCCTGGATCTGCTGCAGCCGCTTTTCGTCATCGAGGATCTTTCGCTCGAGCTCAGGCAGCCGGCCGTACTGCAGCTCCGCCGCCTTCTGCAGGTCCCCCTTGCGGGTCACCTGATCGATCTCGTTTCTGATCTGTTCCACTTCGGCCTTGCGGCCCTGGATCTCCTGGATGCCCAGCTTTTCGGCCTGCCACTGGGCCTTCATGGCGCCGGCCCGCTCCCGCATCCCTGACAGCTCCTTTTCGATCTGCTGCCGCCGCTCGACCCCGATCCGGTCCTTTTCCTTGAGCAGCGCCTGGCGCTCGATCTCGAGCTGCACGATTCGGCGCTCGACCTGATCGATTTCCTGGGGCAGGCTGTCGATTTCCATCCGTAGCTTGCTGCCCGCTTCGTCCACCAGGTCGATGGCCTTGTCGGGCAGGAACCGGTCTCCGATGTAGCGATCGGACAG
>JBDTTF010000039.1:0-7762 GCA_039930765.1 Gemmatimonadota bacterium
GCGTCGTGGATCACGGTCAGCGTCTTGAGGCCGAGCATGTCCATCTTGAGCATGCCGACCTTTTCGAGCGCCCCCATCTCGAATTGCGTCACGAGCGATGACTCACCGCTGGCCGAGGCGCCGGCGCCTTTGCCGGTGGTGGTAAAGACCGGGACATACTCATTGAGCGGGCCCGGCGCGATGACGACGCCGGCGGCATGGACCGAGTTGTGCCTGGAGATGCCCTCGATCCGGCTGGCCAGGTCCGCCATCCGCTGGTAGACCGGCGCGCTCTTCACCAGGTCGCGGAATTCTTCGACCTTCTCGAGCGCTTCCGGGATCGTCAGGCTGAAGGCCGGTCCCGACGGAATCAGCTTGGACAGCTTGTCCGCCTCACTGGGCGGCACCTTGAGGACCCGGGCCACATCCTTGATGGCGGCCCGTGCCTTCATGGTGCCGAACGCCACGATCTGGCCGACACTGTCCCGGCCGTACCGCTCCCGCACGTATTCGATGACCTCACCCCGGCGCTCGAAGCAGAAGTCGACGTCGATATCAGGCATCGACACCCGTTCAGGATTCAGGAACCGCTCGAACAGCAGGTCGAACGCCAGCGGATCGACATCGGTAATCCGGAGTGCGTAGGATACCATCGAGCCGGCGGCCGAGCCTCGGCCCGGCCCCACCGGAATTCCTTTTCGGCGGGCCTCCGCAATAAAGTCCTCGACGATGAGGAAGTAGCCGCTGTATCCTGACTCCCGGATGACCTTGAGCTCGAATTCCAGGCGATCACGAATGTTTTGCGGCAGCGCCTCGTACTCGGCAGCGCCGGTCTGGCCGGCCGATGTGCTGGTGCCGTATCGCTCCACTGCGCCGTGCCTGGCCTTGTGCTCGAGGTACGTCTCTTCGCTGGCGAATTCCGGTGGCCGATTGGGAAAGGCAGGGAGGAAGTAGCGCTTCTCGAAGTCGAACTCGCACAGATTGGCCACTAGCTGGGTATTGGCCAGTGTGTCCGGATGAGTGGGGAACAGCTGCCGCATCTCGGCTTCGGTCTTGACGTACGACTCCTGGCCGGTGAAGCGGAACCGCTTGGGATCATCGAGGTCCGCACCGGTGCCGATGGCCAGCAGCACATCGTGGGCCTCAGCATCCTCTCGCCGCAGATAGTGTGCGTCGTTGGTGGCCACCACACCGAGGCCGAGTTCCTGGCCCAGCCGCAGCATGCCCTCGGTGACCAGATCCTCTTCGGGAATGCCGTGTTTCTGGATCTCGAGCCAGAAGCCATCGGGGCCAAAGGTGGTGGCAAACCACTGGGCCGATCGTTTGGCCTCTTCGTAGTTGCCCTGGCGGAGATACAGTGCCACTTCGCCCGAGAGACAGGCCGCCAGGCCGACGACTCCCTCGGAATACCGGGCCAGCACCTCGCGGTCGATCCGGGGGCGACGATAGAACCCCTCGGTAAATCCGATCGAAGTCAGCCGGATCAGGTTCTTGTAGCCGGCCTTGTTTCTGGCCAGCAGCACCAGATGACTGTAGGCCGCCGGAGCACCCGGATGTTTTTCACGGGCCGCACGGGAACCGAACGCCAGGTAGGCCTCGAAGCCGAGGATCGGCCGGATCTTGGCCTTCCTGGCTTCCTCATAGAACTCCCACGCCGCGTGCATGTTGCCATGGTCCGTGACGGCCAGGCTATCCATGCCGAGGTGCTTGACGTGCGCCACCAGTTCAGGCACACGGTTGGCGCCGTCGAGCAGGCTGTATTCGGAGTGGGTGTGCAGGTGGATGAACGACATCGGAACCTTGCCGCTGCAGTGAGTCGAGGGTCACCGGTCGAGGGTCCGTTTGATCGAGTCGCGGCGTGAGGGGGCGGACACACGCCCTTGACCCCTCGACCCTCGACCCAACACCGAACTATCGCTTGCGACTCTCCAGCTCATCCCACACAGCGTCCAGCGGGACACTGCGGGCCTGCAGCAAAACCAGCAGATGAAAGAGGAGATCCGCCGCCTCGGACGCGAGACGGGGGCCAGCCTCCGTATGGGCGGCGATCACGACTTCGAGTGCTTCTTCGCCAACCTTCTGGGACACCCGGGGCAGTCCCTCCGCCAGCAACCGGGCGGTGTACGATCCCTCGGGTTGCTCAGTGGCTCGGCGTGCCACCGCGGCCGCCAGCCTGGTCAGGGTATGGGCCAGGTTATCAGACGGTGCGGCAAGGGCGCCGTGAGGCGTCACCACCCGACTGAAGCAGGTCGCCGTGCCTTCATGACAGGCCGGCCCGGTTTGATCTACCCGGTACAGAATCGTGTCGCCGTCGCAATCGAGCCGGATTTCCGTGATGGCCTGACTGTGACCCGAGCTCTCGCCCTTGTTCCAGAGCCGCTTGCGGCTGCGGCTCCAGTAATGGGCCTGGCCGGTTCGGGCCGTCAGTTCCAGCGCTTCACGGTTGGCCCACGCCACCATCAGGACCTCGCCGGTCCGGGCCGCCTGGGCCACGACCGGGACCAGTCCATCGGCCGAAAAACGGACCTCATCAAGCCAATTCCGGGGGGTCACGGGGGGAAGGTACAGGCGCCCCGGATCGTTGTCAAAAGTCGTTGCGGTGTCGTATCTTGCGCCTGTCGCTGTACACTAATTCCGAGTGGGGTCAGTCGATGAAATGTGCCGCCAGGCCGGGAGCCATATCCTTCGCGCTGGTTACGCTGGCCGCCTGCAATGGCGGTCCAAGTGGTGGACCGGTGCTGCCGCCTGGCAGCGTGGCGTGCGCCACGCCGGCGGTGGTGGATCTGGCCGTCGGCGAGGGAGTTGTGCTCGACCCGTCCGCTTCAGGGAACTGCCTTCAGATCCCAGCGCCCGCCACCGGCACCTCGCGCCACATTATCGTGACAGTCGCGACCGCCGGCGACGAGCTGACCAATGGGGTCAAATCCGCGTATAGCGTGTCTGGAGCCGCCGCATCCACCGGGTCAGCCTCGATCGCCGACGATTTCGAGCCGCCGCCACCGGTCATCGGCGGCTTTGGCCAGCACCTTTCGGCGGACGAATTTCACCACCGGATCCGGCAGTGGGATCATCAGATCTCGGAGGACATGGGCACTCGGCTCCTGGCCGCCAGTCCACCGGCGGGCCCCAGGCCTGTTCCGGTGCTGGGCACGGTCGACAGCTTCTTCGTGTGCGCCAATGCCGACTGCAACACCTTCGTGAAGGTGGGCGCCACCACGATGTACGTGGGCTCCAGGAGCGCCATCTATCTTGACAACGCCTCACCGGCAGGCGGCTTTACCCAGGACGACATCAATCAGGTCGGCGAGTTGTTCGAGAACCAGACGTACGGGCTGCACAAGACCGACACAACGGCCTTTGGCGCCGAATCGGATCTCGATGGTAATGGCGTGGTCAAGGTGCTCCTGACCCCCCGGGTCAACCGGCTCACCACCGACTGCACCACCTCCATCATCGTCGGCTTCTTCCTCGGACTCGATCTTACGACTCAGCAAGGCTCCAACCGGGGCGAGGTGTTCTACCACCTGGTGCCCGATCCCAACAGCGCCAGCTGCCCGGTCAGCAAGTCATTTGCCTCAACCCTGCTGCCGGTGACCTTCATTCACGAATTCCAGCACATGATCAGCTTCAACCAGCATGTCATCCTCCGGGACGGGCTGTCGGAGCTGACCTGGCTCAACGAGGGGCTGTCCCACTACGCGGAGGAGCTGGGCGGGCGGGTCATCGACAACAGCGAGTGCCAGAACGCCAACTGCTTCAGCCAGTTTACTTCCGACAACTTCAACGACGGGTACAAGTATCTGAACAATCCGGAAGCAGCCTTTCTGATCGAACCGGGGTCATCCGGAGGCACGTTGGCCGAGCGGGGCGCCAACTGGCTGTTCGTACGCTGGTACCTGGATCAGTTTGCCACCACGCTGCCGCTGGGCACCGACATGACCCGGAAGCTCGAGCAGACCACCGCCATCGGGTTCAACAATGTCGCTGCCCAGTCCGGCGTCGACTTCTCGACCCTGGTCACCCAGTGGCAGCTGGCCAATTATCTCGCCGGCGATACCACCCTGGTCCAGACGGCCGGCAGCCGTTTCCAGTACACCAGCTGGGATCTGCACCACATCTATGGAGTCAATGGCTACCCCAAGCCGTACCCTCTGACGCCGCCGGTGGTGACAACCTCCTTCACCCATTCGGGCACCCTGCGGGGCGGTTCAGGGGTGCACTACATCATCCAGCGTTCCGCCACCGACACCGCGTTCAACTTCAAGCTGCAGATCACCGATCCGTCCGTGCTACCCCGATTCGGGGTCGTGCGGATTCAGTGAGCACCACCGCGGTCCGCGCCGGAGCGGCGCTGGCCGCGTGCATGGGACTGGCAGTCGGCCAGTCTCTCGCCGGCCAGGCTCCGCCACCCTCCTCGATCCTGCTCGATCTGCCCTCCTCCACCCGCTCCGCCGGGCTCGGCGGGGCCGCCGTGGCGCTCAACGGCGATGCCGCCTCGATCTTCGTCAATCCGGCCGGCCTGGCCACCATTCGCCACATCGGCCTCGAGGGATCGTTGCAGCGATTCACCGACGGATCGCTGCTGAATCGCGGGGCCGGCGCGCTGCGGATCTACCGGTTCGATCTGGGGGCGGGCTACCAGTACATCCGGTACAACCAGCCGGCGCCGCTGGTTGGCAGCCTGCGCTGGATGGGATCGATCGGCTACCGCCGCGGCATGATCGCGCTGGCGACCAACCTCAACTACACCTCGGTCGAGGATTCCAGTGGCCACATCGACCGGGCCCTGAGTGCCGGCGTCGGGATGCAGATCGCGGTCTTCGATCTGATGGCGCTGGGGATCAGCGTGCAGGACTTCGGCGATCATGCCATCAGCGGCGTGGGCCTGACCCTGCCCACCGCGTTCAAGATCGGCTACACCTTGAACTTCGTCGATCCCCAGTCGAACAAGCGATTGCTGATGACGATCGAGGGCAACTTTACCCACGGCCGGCCAGGCCGCGCCGCGGTCGGTGCCGAAGCAGGGATTGTGCTGAGCGGCATCGGCATCGTGATCCGGGGCGGCTATTCCAAAGCGCCACCCGGCATTGCGATCGGTGAGGGATCGGCCGGCGCCAGCCTGATCCTCAGCCCCCACGCCGCGGTCGACTATGCGTACCAGCCGCGCACTCCGCTCGGTGGCCACCTCCACCAGCTCGGCGTCCGTCTCACCCTGTGACCAGGCGAAAAGTCGGGATGATCTTCATTGCCATCATTGGCGCGCTCGTGGCCGGCCTCAGCACCGCGTGGCTCGTCAGTCCCGACGTGCGCTACCTGACCCGGGCCGGCGCCGAGGAAAGCCAGATTCTGGCCAGCAAGCGGCCGATCGCGAAGATGGTGGCTGATTCGTCGCTCGACCCGGCACTCCGGGCCCGCCTCCAGCTGGTGCTCGACGCCCGCAACTATGCCGCGACCCTCGGCTTCGCGGCCGCCAACACCTACACCAGCTACGCCGATGTGAAGCGCGATACGCTGCTGCTGGTCATCTCGGCCTCCCCGCCCGACTGCCTCTGCCCCTTTACCTGGAAATATCCGATCGTCGGGCGGATGCCCTACAAAGGATTCTTCGATCTGAAAATGGCGAGGAAGGAAGCCGCCAAGCTGGAGAAAAAAGGCTACGACGTCTACCTGCGACCGTCGGGGGCCTTTTCGACCCTGGGGTGGTTCGATGATCCGCTGCTGTCGACCGCCGTCGAGGGAGACACCGTCGAACTGGTCGCGACCGTGTTCCACGAGATCTCGCACAATACCCTGTACGTGAAGAGTGCGACTCCGTTCAACGAGAGCTTTGCCCAGCTGGCCGGTTACCGCGCGGCCGAACAGTTCTTCCGGAGCCGGGGAGACAGTGCCGCGGCGCGGTACGCCGCCGACCGCTGGCACGACGAAGTGGTGCTTGGCGGGTATTACACCGTGCTGGCCGGGCGGCTGGACACCTTGTACCGCGGATCGAAGGGGGATTCGGCAGCACTGGCGGAAGGGCGCACGACGATCTCCGCCTGGGCACGGGCCGCGCTGCAGGACACCATCGGTCCGCAGCTCAGAACCTACCAGGTGGGCAAGCTGCCGGAGCGGCCGGTCAACAATGCCCGGATCATCGCGGCCAGGATCTACCGGACCAGGCTGGACCTGCTGGAGGCCTGGTATCAGGCCCATGGCCAGGACATCTCCCTGAGTGTATCGGCGCTCAAGGAATTGATGAAGGGTGCGGAAGGGGATTCGGCGGAGGCCAGACTCGAATCAGCTGTAAGCCGCACGCCATAAGCCATAAGCTTCAACAGCACCTCATCCCGAGCGCCGGTCCGAGCAAAGCGAGGATGCGCGAGGGATCGGGTCGCTTGGCCTGGGACCGGGTCGAGGCCACCTCGAGCGCTCCCCCGCGGGGGCTCGCCTTGCTCGCCACCCTGCTCGGGATGAGGTGTTCCGAAAGCCGCAGACTCAAACTGCACCTCATCCCGAGCGCCGGTCCGAGCAAAGCGAGGATGCGCGAGGGATCGGGTCGCTTGGCCTGGGACCGGGTCGAGGCCACCTCGAGCGCTCCCCCGCAGGGGCTCGCCTTGCTCGCCACCCTGCTCGGGATGAGGTGCTTTTGGAGTTCTTGGCTTATGGCTTATAACTAGTCCTCCCGCAGCGCCGCCACCGGATCCATCCGGGCCGCGCGCCAGGCGGGAATCGCTCCCGCCGCCAGTCCGACGAGAATCATCAGGCCTGCGGTCGAGCTCAGGGTGAGCGGATCGCCGGGGGTGACGCCGAACAGGAACGAGGCGACCAATCGGCCGGCGACCAGCGCGATGACTACACCGCCCACGACGCCGATCAGGACCAGCCGCCCCACCTCCCCGAGAATCAGCCTCACCACACCGCGCTGTTCGGCACCCAGGGCCAGCCGAATCCCGATCTCGTTGCGCCGCCGGGCCACACTGTATGCCATCAGCCCGTACAGGCCGATCAGAGCCAGGGTCAGGGCCAGCGCGCCGAAGAACCCGGACACGGTGGCCAGCAGTCTCTCCCGCATCACCGAGCGGTCAAGGTTCTCACCCACCGAGACGGTGGTGAACGACGCCCGCGGATCGACCTCCGCGACCGCGTTGCGGATACTGGCGGTGAGGGCACTCGGCGGCCCGTCAATCCGAAGCAGGAAGTTGATGGATTTGAAGACTTCCGTGGTGACCTGCTGCTCGGCCAGATAGACGATTGCCTGCGGCTTGTCCCGCAGCGACTGGTAGCGGGAGTTCTGCACCACCCCGATCACCTGGAGCTCCCGTTTGCCGCTCCCGCCTTCGGCGGTGAAGGTCTTTCCCAGTGGATCGGTGCCGGCGAAGAACTTGTCAGCCATGGCTTCGTTGATCACCGCCACCGGAGTCGATCCCACGACGTCATTCGCCGCAAAGTCGCGGCCCCGCTTGAGGGTGGTGCCCATGGTGGCGAAGTATCCCTCACTCACCCGGTTGAACCAGCTGAGCCGCTGCTCGATGTTGTCGGGCGCTGGCTGGCCGGGGACCTCGATGCCGCCGTTCCAGCCCATGCCGCTGACCTGGAGAATCGACGCCGAGCCAGCGGAGCGAATGCCCGGCACCTGGCGGAGCCGTTCGAGAGTCCGGTGCTGGATATCGAGGACCTGGGTATCGCTGTATCCGTCGGAGCCCAGATCCATCTGCACCGAGATCACGCCGTCGCGCCGGAAACCGGGATCGATGGTGGCCAGGGTATGAAAGGTCCTCAGCATCAGGGCGGCGCCGAGCACCAG
>JBDTTF010000040.1:0-2717 GCA_039930765.1 Gemmatimonadota bacterium
TCCGCCTGTCCGCCTGTCCGCCTGTCCGCCTGTCCGCCTGTCCGCCTGTCCGCCCTATTTCTCCCGCACCTCGATCGTCGACACATCCCCTTCGTACTGGGTGATGGTGTAGACGAACCGCTTGCCATCAGTCCACCAATCGGCTCGGAGTGCCGAGCGGCTGGCGTCCTTGGCGCGGACCAGAACCTGCCGGGCATGAGTCGCAAGAGACTGATAGAACAGCGTCAGCCGTCCGTCCGATTCACGGGTCCGGTAGTAGAACCCCTTGCCATCGGCCGCCCAGAGGCCGTAGCGCAGTCCCTGGGACGTCGGCACATCGGGATCGAATGGCGTCGCCTTGCCGGTGGCGACGTCGATGTCCTGCAGCCGCCCCTCATGGGTGCCCAGGACTCGCTTGCCATCCGGTGACCACCCCGTGATTCCCGGTACGTCACGCAGGATCAGGCGACCGACCCCCCACTTGCCGCTGGAGTCGCGGGACATGATGCCGAGCCAGAGGGCGGCGGCGGAATCGGCGTAGTAGCTGATTGCGCGGCCATCGGGTGACCACATCCCGGCGAATTCGTCGCGCGCCGTGGTGGTGAGCGGCCGTTGATTGGTGCCGTCACTCGACATCAGGAACAGATCGCGATTGCCCAGCCGGAAGGAGTGGAACAGGATCTCCTTCCCGTCGGGCGAGGCCGACGCGGCGTAATCTCCGGCCGAATCGGTGGTGAGCTGCTCAGCGTCGAGCCCCGACTGATCGATCCGGACCCGGTAGATGTCCTGGTTACCCGGCCGGTCCGAGTCGTAGATCAGCCACTTGCCGTCCGCGGTGCCGAAGACCCGTTCGATGACCTGCTGCCCTCGGGTAACCTGCGTGGCACCGTCATCATCAATGGTCCGGCCCAGCTGCAGCGGCAACATCCAGATATTGGCCTGCCGCACCAGGGTCGAGACCGCCAGCGTCCTGCCGTCTTTCGCGAGTGACAGCGCATGGGCAGTCAGCCCAGTGGTCAGCCGCTCGGGTGTCCCCGACAGGGCACCCTTCGACGTCAGCGAGGCCCGGTAGATGTCCTTCGAACCGTCACGACTCGAAATGAAGAACAGTCCACGACTGTCCGGAGTCCATGTCGGCGTGAGATTGATCGACGTCCTCGGCGCGATGGTGTCGGTCTGCTGGCCATCGGCCGAGATCACCAGGATGGCGCTGGGCGCCACGTTGGTAAGATCGGTGGCCCCGTGCCACAGCCGATTCCCGCCTTCGACAAAGGCGATGTGCTTGCCGTCCGGCGACCAGCTCATGGCAAACGGATCGGTCCCTTGCCACAGCACCGACGCCGAGCCGCCGTCGAGCGGGATGAGGTAGAGCGAACCGCCCAGGTCGTAGACAATCCGCTTGCCATCGGGCGACCAGTCGGCCCCCGCAATCCCGTCATCACCCTCGACATCGATCACCGTCTTGGGCGCGCCGCCGAGCAACGACACTCGGCTCACCCGCCGATGTCGCCCGTCGCTCGAGACATACAGCAGTTCGGATCCATCCGGTGACCAGCGCGGCCAGGTGTGCCGGCCGGCCAGCGATGCGGTGAGATCACGCACCGGCCCGCCGCTCAACTGCCGGACGAAGATGTGCGACTCGAAGTACGGCCCGGCCGCAAAGGCGATGAAGCGGTGATCGGGAGAAATTGCCGGGTCGGTCTCGAGACCAGGACTGTCGGTGATCCGGCTCTGGGTGCCCAGCACCACATCCGACCCACCTCGGCGCGACAGCACCAGCGCTGCCAGCGCGATCAGGACCGCCGCTGCCACCACCCATTTGATCAACCCTGCCCTGCCGGTCTCCGCCTGGCGCCTGATCCCGGGTACCGGACGCGTGTGCGTCGGTGTCAGTCCGCCACTGGTGGTGGCCAGCGGTTCCAGCGCAGCCACCAGCTCATCAGCTGACTGCCAGCGATCGGATGGCCGCTTCTCGAGGCACTTCATGATCACGGCGTTGAGCGCCGGCGGGCAGTTGGTCCGCCGGCTGATCAGCGGCTCCGGCGTCTTGGTGACGTGGGCCGCCAGAATTTCCTGGGCCCCGCCGCTGAACGGCGGCCGGCCGGAGATCAGCTCGTAGCCCAGTGCGCCGATGGCGTAGATGTCGACCCGGTGATCGAGATTGGGCTCGGCCGCAGCCTGCTCCGGCGCCATGTACGCCGGCGTGCCCAGGGCCACGCCGGCGGTGGTGAGCTGATTGCGGCCGGTGGCCTCGCTGACGGCCTTGGCCACGCCGAAGTCGGTGACCAGGGCGTGGCGCCCCGACAACATGATGTTCTCGGGCTTGATGTCCCGGTGCACCACGCCCTTGGTGTGGGCGTGGGCCAGGGCATCGACCACTTCGACCAGGATCCGGACCGCATCGGGAATCGGCAGCTCACCCTGCTTGCGCAGCCGGTCGCGCAGCGAATCCCCCTCGACGTACGGCATCACGTAATACAGGAAGCCGTCGGCCTCACCGGAATCGTGCACCGCCAGGACGTGCGGGTGCTGCAGGTTGGCGGCGATCTCGATTTCGCGGGAGAATCGCTCCGGACCCATCGTCGCGGCCAGCTCCGGGCGCAGCACCTTGACCGCGACTTTACGGTGATGCTTGAGATCCTCAGCCAGGTACACGGTGGCCATGCCGCCTTGACCCAGCTCACGCTCGATCCGGTAGTGGGAGGCCAGGGCGGCGGTCAATCGATCCAACGGAGTGG
>JBDTTF010000041.1:0-5440 GCA_039930765.1 Gemmatimonadota bacterium
TTTCCCCGGCGGCCTTCAAGCTCGAACAGGCCTTTTCCGCCGATGGCGGCGCCAGCTGGGAGCCCAACTGGCTCGTCAGCTTTACCCGGCCCAAGCCATGATCCGGCTCGACCTCCTCTGCCCCGGGTTCGCCCTGCTGCTCGGCGCCGCGACAGCGCTGCCGGCTCAGGCCCGCCCAGCTTCGACCAATAACGTGGCGGTCCTCGGCGATTTTCCGGTGGTCGAGTTCCGTCGCTACACCATCAAGCCGGGGATGCGGGTGCAGTTCGGCCGCTATTTCGAGACCCTCTTTCCCGAGGCCTTCCAGCAACTCGGCTCGATTGCGGCAGGGTCGTTCCTGGTCCGGGGGGACAGTACCGGGTTCACCTGGATCCGCGGCTACCACACCATCGAGAGTCGAGCGGTCATCAATGCGGCGTTCTACTACGGACCGGTGTGGCGGGAGCACAAGGCCACACTCAACGCCCTGATCGACGACTCCGACAATGTCCTCCTGATGCGGGCGCTGGCGGTCGACCAGGCGGTGACGATCCTGCCGGCGGTCGATCCGGTGACCGAGCCCAAGGGCGCCCAGGGTATCGTGGTCGCGGTACTCTGCACCCTGAAGGCCGGAATCACCGATTCGTTCGCCAGAGCCGCCGCATTGGTATTCGAGAAATACCGCGCCGCCGGCGCCAGGCCCGCCGGCACTCTGGTCACCGTCGACGTGACCAACAACTTTCCCCAGCTCCCGGTGCGGACCGACGGCCCGTACCTGCTCTGGCTGGGTGTGCTCAAGGACGAGGCGGCGCTGGCGAGCTTCCGGAAGGTGGCGGACCAGTCAATGTCAGCGCTGCAGGCGACCGGGATGACGCGGCTGGCGCCGGAGCTGATCGTGCTGGATCCGACGCCGAGGTCGAGACTGCGGTGGCTGGACAACTAAAGGCGAAAAGCGAAAGGGAACAGGCACAACAACAAAAAAGGCGATCGCGCGGATCGCCCTTTGCTCGTTCATCCAATTTGAAATCCTTGGGGCCGTCCCGGCCCTCAGGATGACAGCTCTGGCGCTATTGTTGTCCTGCCCCCCTGCCCCCCTGCCCCCCTGCCCGCCCCTACTTCCGATGGGACGCCGAGATGGCGTACACCGCCGACCGCAGGATCGGGAACGGATCATCGGACAGCTCGATGCCGCTGGTGATCAGGATCGGGTTGAACCTGAGTTCGCGCTGGAGGGCGTCGTTGTCGGGCGCCACGGTGGTGACGCTGATGGTGCCCATCTCGACCCGCTTGTGGTCATCGGACCAGACGATCGAGCCGTCGTTGGTCTGGTCGCCCGGATTGGCCAGCTGGATCCAGAGCTTGTACTTGATCGGACCCTTGGCCAGGCGCTTGGCGAGGTCGTCGAACAGATAGTTGGGACCGCCCTTGGCCGCGGTGGCGGAATCGATGGTCTTGAGCCCGGCCTCCGGAATGATCTGGTAGCGGCCCGCCTGCTTCTTGCCCGCCGCGTCGACAAAGACAAAGGCGTTGTTGCCGAAGAAGGCCAGGTTGGCAAAGCTGGCCGGCAGCGGCTTGGAGTCCACGATCACCTTGAGGGCCCGTGGGTGAGTGCCCAGGAACGCCTCGATCGGTGACGGGTGCTTGCTGTCCGGCTTGGTCGCCGCAATGGCCTTGATGAAGGCCAGGAAGTCGTCCGCGGTGCCGACAAAGAAGCCGTTGTGCGAGTTGGCCACGATGTCGGTGTACCCCTTCCCGAGCATGAACCGGATGGCCATGCCGTGGGGTGACGCATTGGGGTTGTCATCATTGATCTGGGGCACCCCGGTGCCATCGGAAAACCGCACCGTGACCGGCACGCCGGTACCGCTGAAGTGGGCCGCCTTGCTGATGGCGGCGGCCCCGGGCGTCGGGGTAAAGGTGCCAGTCGCGACCAGCCCCTTGGCGTGGGCAAACCGGAATCCGACGTGCACGCCGCCATTGAGCTGGCTCATCACGTCGGCGATCTGTTCGGGCATGCTCTTTTCCTGGGCGGCGAGCGGCAGGGCGCCGAGCCCGAGGAGCAGAAGGGCGGCGCAGGTGCGGGACAGGGACATGGTACAACTCCGGTTGGGTTATGGGGGGACGACCGGAACAATCTACTCACCGGTTGTTCCGGCGGAACAGGTCCTAAACCGAAGCAATATGGCAGCAGGGAAGTGAGGGCTATTGGACCTTGGTGTCCCGATGCCCAATTTTCCGGCTGCCCCCCTGCCCCCCTGCCCCCCTGCCCCCCTGCCCCCCTGCCCCCCCAATCACGGCGAGCTGAGTACGAACTGATTGCCATCGGGGTCGGCAATGATGGCCGCGGTGCCCCAGTCGGCCTTTTCCGGTTCCTGGATGAACGTCACCCCTTTGGCCTTGAGCTCCCGGCAGGTCTGCTCCACATCGTCCGCCACGAACGAGATGCTGCTGAAGCTGCCGATCCGGTTCTCGTGGCCCTCGGGAGTGAACAGCGCGATCCCGGTGCCGGTCCGCCCGATCCCCAGTTCGATCCAGCGCTGCTTGTCGTTGAACGGCTGGTCGGTGATGACCCGGAAGCCGAGCCTGGTGGTGTAGAACTCGAGGGCCCGGTCCTGGTCGCTCACCGGGATGCCCACAAACTTGACGGCCTTGATCATCGTCGTTCTCCTGGGCGGGAATGATGTCACATGCGGCACGCACCAATACTGCGCCAACCCGCTGGCGCCACAAGGCGGGCACTGGTTACTATGGCAGCGATTGCCATAGAGGAGCCGCGCCATGGCCGGAGTGAAGCTGGATGCCTACGTACTCGATACGCTGATGGCCGACCTGGTCGGGCACGACCGGCAGCCCTCGGCGTTCCTGGTCTATCTCTTCCTCTGGCGGCGGACCGTCGGCGCCGACATCGGCTCGGCCCAGATCAGCCTGATCGACATTGCCACCGGATCGGGCCTGTCGAAGCGGGCGGTGCAGGCCGCGCTCACCTGGCTGGTCCGGCGCAAGCTGGTGTCCGTGCAGAGGGCCGGAATCACCGCGGTGCCGGTGTACACCGTCAAGCGGCCCTGGCTCCGTGGCGCCTGAGCCGGTGGATGCCCGACCCGAGGGCCGATTTCAGGCTTGCACCGCGAATTTCTTCTCCTCGTACTCCTTGCCCTGAGGCCAGACTGATGCCATCTCCATTGTTGAAGGCCCGGGCCAAGGCCCGGACCGATCCCACCATCGCCCAGCTGAAAGGGTATTTCGCGGCGCTGCCACCCGAAACCCGGCGTACGCTCACAAAACTGCGCGATGTCATTCGGACTGCGGCGCCCCGAGCCACCGAGGCCTACAGCTACAAGATTCCGGCCTTTCGGCTCGACGGGGAAATCCTGGTCTGGTACGCCGGCTGGAAGCAGCACACCAGCCTCTACCCGCTGACCGGCGCCATCAAGCGGGATCACGCGGCAGCGCTCAACGGGTACGAGATCTCGAAGGGTACAATCCGGTTTCCGCTGGATGCGCCGCTACCGGTGCGGTTGATCAGGCGGTTGGTCAAGGCGCGGATGGCTGAGCTGAAGCTGCGGCCCGACAAGTAGACCGGAGTGCGTCTCAGTTTGAGGCGCGCCCTGTTGCCGGTCAGGACCAATCCGTATAGTTGGACCATGGTATTTGCCGGGTCGTTCCGTCGAGTGGTTCTGCCGATCGCCGCACTGAGGCCAGCCGTTCGTACCACGTCGATGGTGCTCATCATGCTTGGCGTGGCCATGGCGGTGGTGGTTGCCCTGGTGTTCTGGATCAGCACCCCGGAATCGGTCAGCGTCTCGGCCCTGGATCTCTCCGCCATTCATCCCGATGCCACCTTTGTCCGCGGGGGCCAGAGCTATGTCGAACTCTGGCCCTATCTGCGTCATGAGCTGGTGTCGGTGGTGGGGCTGCTGCTCATCGGGAGTCTCGGTCTTCTCGTCAGCAGCGCCACCCCCGCCAGTGCAGAGATGCAGAGCCGCGCGGAGAACTGAGTTATGGCAGCGGGTGTTTTGTTGGCCGAAGAGGGCCACGGAATGACGCGGATCGCTCCGATGCATTCCTGAGCCGCAAACCGCTCGGCAGTCTACGGAATTACTGTTCAACCACCACCAAATATCACGATATTGCGAGACGAAGGACACATTGCCGGGAACGGTCCGTGCAGTTGTCCGCGTTCATCCGCGGCTTGCGCTTCCCGCTGCCTCAGTACGCCGCCGTCAGCGCCAATTTCCCCGACTCGAGCAATGACTTGAGGTTGGAGAGGACCTTGGGCCAACCGCCTGATACGGCCTCGATGAACTTGCCCTGACCACTCTCGATGCCATGGGTAATGGTCAGCTTTACCGCCTCCCCGCTCGGCTCAAGCTCCATCACGCAGCGTGAGTACCCTTCGTCCTTGAGTTCCGGTTTCCATTCGTTCCGCCACTTGATGACGAGGCGGCGTGGCGGATCGGATTCGAGGATTTGCCCGCTGTCGCCCAGGGTACCGTCTGGTAGTTCGAGCTTCCACGGCGATCCCTTCCTGAAGTCCGAGGTGATGGTCACCCCGAACCAGTACTGCCGGATGAACTCCGGAGTGGTGAGGGCGTCCCAGAGACGTTCCTGGGTGGTGCGGATGTAGGTGACGTACACGTAGCTCGAGCCGGGCGTGGTGGTCATGGCCGCTTCTCCTCCAGGGTTTTCTTGAGTGCCGACAGCGCCGACAGCTGGCGGCGCTGGAACTTGCCGATCCACCGCTCCGCGATCTCGTTGATTGGCACGGGGTTGATGAAGTGCAATTTTTCTCTCCCCTCACGACGGGTGGCCACCAGGTTGGCCTGTTCCAGGATGCCGAGGTGCTTGGTGACCGCCTGCCGGGTCATGTCGAGGCCGTGGCACAGGGCGGTCAGGGTCTGCCCATTGCTCCGGTGCAGCGAGTCCAGCAGCCGGCGGCGGCTGGGATCGGCCAGGGCCCGGAAGACAGCGTCATCGTGCATGGCGATAAGATGCAACCAAATGGTTGCCTGTCAAGGGTCGGGCATTCCAGGCAGATCTCCGAGGCCCGGAAACCGCACGCCTCGGCAGTTCGTCTGGCTGCACGACCCTCCGCCAGGAAGACTGATGCGCCTGCTGCAACTGCTGTCCCTGTTGACCCTCCTGCTTCCCGCAGCCACGACTGCCAGCGCCCAGGCCGCTCCATCCGCCGATGAAGCGGCGGTGCGCACCGTGGTCACCGCTTACCTGCACGGTCTCAAGTTCAACGACGTGCCCAGCCTCAAGCGGGCCTTCTACCCGGAGGCCAGACTTTTCTTTCGGACCAAGGATGGGCACCTGGGCCAGTTGAGCCAGGAGGACTGGTATAAGGGCTTCGTCACGGTGGCTGGCCAGGAGGAAAAGGGAGACCTCCGGATCGCGTCGCTCGAAATCACCCGGGACATCGCGACGGTCAAGGTGATCGAGAACTATCCCACCTCGCGCT
>JBDTTF010000042.1:0-7010 GCA_039930765.1 Gemmatimonadota bacterium
TCTCGTCCGCAAAGTGGGCGAGCACCACTTCGATCTGCCGGCAATTCCAGGCCTCGGCCCAGGCCGCCGCAAAGTCGGCAGGTGATAGCGTCATCGATCGCTCCAATGAGAGAGTGACGGGGAAGTGTCGTGCCAGCCGATGTCCGATGCAACGGTGCCAGGACCGGCCCCTGCCGGTATTTCTCAGGCGCCTATTCATTGTGCACCGTTTGGGCTCTGGCGCGCCGCTTGACTGGCATACCCGATCTTTTTACTATCAATTCGCTAAGACTACCTGATAGTAATTCTCATCATGCGAATCGATCATGCGCCGTCTCTCCCCCATCCCGGGCCTGCTGCTCTGTTCACTGTTTTTGTCAGCCGCCACCGCAGGGGCTCAAACCGGCCAACCGGTGGGTACAATCCTTATAGCCCACGGCGCGGATAGCGGATGGAACTCAACGGTGACGGCGCTGGCTCAGCAGGTTCACACAGGCGGACCAGTCGCAGTCGCCTTCCTCATGGGTCCTGAGGCCAAGACCCATCGCTTCCAGGATGCAGTCCATCAAGTCGTCGCCGCTGGAGCGAGCCGAGTGGTGGTGGTACCGATCCTGGTCTCGAGCCATAGCGGGCATTACGAACAGGTGCGTTTCCTGGTCCGGGCCACCGATACGCTCGATGACGAAATGCGCCACCACCTGATGATGTCGGCCATTGAACAGGCGCCACTCGGGACCAATATCGTTGCCACCACTGCGCTCGATGACGCGCCAGAGCTGGCCCAGGTGCTGGCCGACCGGGCCCGAGCCATCGCCACCGCGCCGAGCGGACAGGCTGTGATGCTGGTCGGACACGGACCGAACTCGGCCGAGGACAACGCGGCGTGGATGGACAACCTGCGTCGCATCGCCGAATCGGTGAAAGCTTCAGGCGGGTTCACGGACGTACAGATTGGCTTGCTTCGTGACGATGCGCCCGCGGCGGTCAGGGCCGAGGCGGTGCTCGAGATCAGAAACCTGATCACGCTCCAGGCCAAGGCGACTGGCCATTCAGTTGTCGTGATTCCTATCCTGGTGGCCAACGGGTCGATGTCCCGGACCACTGTGCCGACGGACCTGGCCGGATTGCCGATCGTGTATGGCAATGCCGCGCTGCTGCCGCATCCCGCGCTGGCGCGCTGGGTCGAGCGGATGGTGCGTGAAGCAGCGCAGCCCAAGACGGCCCGGGCGATGAAGGCGTCGCACTAGGAGTCGAGAGACGAGAGACGAGAGACAGGAGCCGAGAGTCGACAATCGACGGCCCTGTTCGTGGATTCCTGAGTCTGACTTCTCCCGCCTCAGATTGAAACCTGGAAGTTCGTGGTCCGTCTGGCGGCCCAATGCTCAGGCCAGGACCGCCATGGTTCGGAGTCGTTGCGATGCCGCCGTTGTCATCGGTCTGGCTCCGCGTCTCAGCTCGAATTCACTCGTGCAGCAGGGAATCCGATGAGTCGCCGATGAAGCGGCGCGCCCCGAGCATTCGCAATCCATTCACCCCTGGAGTGTCCACCTGAATTTCCTTTCGATGGCCTTCCTGGTGCTCTGGGTGACGTGGGGACTGATCTGGCTCCTGGCGGCGCCATGGGCCGCCACCACCAGGAACCGGCAGCGCGGCCTCCCTCAGCTGAGGCACCGGATCCCGATCCTGCTCGGGGGAGCGCTCTTCTTCTTCACCCCTTCCCCAGACCACTGGCTCGGCCGCACCATCGTTCCCCGCCTGCCATGGATTCCGTGGCTCGGGCTCGGCATGACGCTGGCCGGGATGCTGTTCGCGGTCTGGGCCCGGGTGGCTCTGGGCAAAATGTGGAGCGGCTGGATCACGCTCAAGGAAGATCACGTCCTGGTGCAGCGCGGCCCGTACGCTTTGGCTCGCCACCCGATCTACACCGGGCTCCTCCTCGCCATTTTGGGCGGAACGCTGGCAAGGGGCACGGTCAACTACCTGCTGGGGTTTGTCCTGGTCACAATCGCCCTGGCGCTCAAGCTCAGACATGAAGAGCAGCTCATGACGGCCACTTTCGGTCCGGCGTACGACGACTACCGGTCTCGCGTAAAGGCGATCATCCCTTTCATCGTATAGCTCGGCGAGTGATGACGGCCCAAGGGCTCTTCGCCGCGGCTTCATCCGGACCGCAAGCGAACACGAATGAGCATGAATCGCGCTAGTTTCCAGCGACGCCCTGAACACCCAAACGGAATTCGACAATGAACCATCGGATCCTCCGACTCTCCCTCGGCTTGAGCTTACTCGCCTCCGCACTGGCCGGGCAGTCCACGCCAACCGCTCGGCCGGCCGATGTGGCGACGATCGACAGCCTCATCCCCGCCCTCTACTCGGTGATCAGCGGTCCGGTCGGCCAGCCTCGGCAATGGGACCGGTTCTTTTCACTGATGCGTCCGGAGGCTCGGCTGATCCCGACCCGATGCACCAACCAGCTGCCCTGCACCCTGCGGCTCCTCACCCCGCTCGACTATCGCCAGCGGGCCGACTCCTTCCTGGTCAGCAGTGGCTTCGTCGAAAAGGAAATCAGCCACCGGATCGAGCGGTTCGGCAGCATCGCCCACGTGTTCAGCACCTATGTCAGCTATCACAAGGGCGAAACGACCCCCTTCTCGCGCGGGATCAATTCGATCCAGCTGTTCTGGGATGGCCAGCGCTGGTGGGTGCTGCAGATCTACTGGGACTCGGAGCGGCAAG
This sequence comes from Gemmatimonadota bacterium, assembly GCA_039930765.1. Taxonomy (GTDB): domain Bacteria; phylum Gemmatimonadota; class Gemmatimonadetes; order Gemmatimonadales; family GWC2-71-9; genus DATEHG01. Next base: position 2,716 of record JBDTTF010000042.1, read on the forward strand.
ACAATCCGATTCCGACGGAATACCTCGGTACACCGTGATGGCGCTCGCCGGAAAGAGGTTCCGCGTGCCGCCTTCCGCGCCTGATTCGGGCCTGCCCCCGTTGTCATTGACAAACCTGGGATCGTCTCAAATCCGAGTCGCCTTTCGCCTTTCGCCTTTCGCCTTTCGCCTTTCGCCTTTCGCTGTTCCTTGTTTATGGTTGACTCATGAAACTTCATCTGATTGACAAGCGGGGCCAGCTGATCGGGCCCATAGAAACGTCCCGGGTGGTCAAGTCCGACACCGAATGGCGGGCCCAGCTCACCGCGGAGCAGTACCTGGTCGCGCGGAACAAGGGGACGGAGCGGCCGTTCTGCGGCACCCTGCTCGACAACAAGCTCGAGGGGGTCTACGCCTGCGTCTGCTGTACCCTGCCGCTGTTCACCTCAGACCACAAGTTCGAATCGGGAACTGGCTGGCCCAGTTTCTTTCAGCCGATTGCGGCCGAGAATGTGGTGACTCATGAGGACAGCAGCCACGGGATGCGGCGGAGCGAGGTGCTGTGCGCCCGCTGTGACTGTCACCTGGGTCATGTCTTTCCGGACGGACCGGCGCCCACTCGGCTGCGATTCTGCGTCAATTCGGAGTCACTGGTGTTCGTGGACCAGAAGGACCTCGCGTCGCTGGCGGATCCGCTGGCTGACACCTGAACGCGGTCGGCGTGGTGCGAGTGGCCTTGCACGGTGAGGTACCGGATTTCACCTTGCGATCTGAAGCCAGGTTTCACGCATCCATGACTGGAGGGGTATGAGCATGACTATTCGGGCGGCGGCCGCGGTCACCTGGGTGGGGTTGATTGGCATGGCTGGTTGCAAGAGTCCTGACGGACCTGAGGTTGCCCGGGTTGTGAGTACTCTCTACGAGAATGCCATACTCGCCCCCGATACGGTCAAGGCGCGGACCCCTTTCGTGGCCACCATCGCCGCCAGCCGCAGCACCTGTGATCACCCTGACGGCTCGACGGTCAGTATTGTCGGCTCCACCGCTGACGTGACAATCTTTCTTGAGAGGCCGGTCCAGGGCGTCTGCATCCTCCTTGACACCCTCGATCTTCGCACCGTGGTGATCGGCTTCCCGCTGGCCGGCACGGGGGTGATCCGGGCTCGCAGCCACACGGACTCTGGCGATGTGTTTCAGGAAAAGTCCATCGTGGTTACGCCGTGATTCCGCGTTCGCATTTCCTGCCACTCAGACCATAACCACGCCCGGCGCCTCGGAACGCCATTGTAACTTCGTGACGCCGAGTCCAGGGCGTTCCGAACGGTTCACTGTTCGGCGGTTCCGGGTTCAGGGTTCAGGGCTCACGCTTCAGGGTTCAGGATTCAGGGTTCCAGGTAAAAATCGAAGTTGAGGACTGAGTTTCGAGAAGGTCGGACACCCTGTTCGCTGTTCCTCGTTCGCTGTTCCCCGCCCGCACTTCACCGTCATTTGAGGCATGCGTCAATGGTCGAGCCCAAGACCCGCCCCACCGGTGCCAGCGTGACCGCTTTCCTGCAGGGCATACCCGATGAGAGCCGTCGCAAGGATGCCAAGGCGATCGCGGCCCTGATGAAGAAGGCCACTGGCCTCAAGGCCGAGATGTGGGGCGCTGCGATTGTCGGTTTTGGACGGCGGGAGATTCCCGCCGCTGGCGGCAAGACGATGGACTGGCCGATCGTGGCCTTTTCCCCGCGGGCGGCCGCCTTTACCCTGTACCTCAAATTGCGCGGCCTGAAGGCCGCCGATGGGCTGCTCAAGAAGCTGGGCCGTCACAAGACCGGGGGAGGCTGCCTGTACCTTACCAGGATGGCCGATATCGATCCGGCGGTCCTCGAGCGGCTGGTGAAGGAGTCCGCGGCGGCGGTTTCGCTGAAGTGCTGAAGCCTGCAGGCGATCGGCGTTCCGGGTTCCGGATGGTTCACAGTTCGGCGGTTCCGGGTTCCGGGTTCCGGGTTCCGGGTTCCGAGTATAAATCGAAGTTGAGGATTGAGTGTCGAGAAGGTCGAACACCCTGTTCGCTGTTCGCTGTTCCCCTTTCCCCTTTCCCCTTTCCCCTTTCCCTTTTCGCTTTTCGCCTTTCGCCTTTCGCCTTTCGCTCTTCGCCTCGAGGCCTGAATGCGCGTCCGCCCCACGATGATTCGGCATCTCGACCGTGAAATGACCCAGGCGCTGCTCCTCGGCCAGGAACTCCAGCACCCCACGATGACCTATCCACCGGTGGTCGGGGGCGCGATGCGGACCAGCCTCTGTTTTTACTATCGGAACTTGCTCGAGTTCTTCCACAACGGGCGGAAGGAACTGATCGCCAGGGGCCGCGAGCCGTTGCCGTCCGCGATCCTGGTGCGCCACCTGCTACCCAGCGGTGTGGAGCTCGGTGTCAAGCTGACGGCCTACGAGAAACAACGATTCCTGGCCGCCGATATTCTGACCGCGCACATCAGCAGCCACCGGATCAAGTACGAGAAGCTGGCCGACGGGTGGGGCTGCTGGAAGGATCAGGCCGCCCTCAAGCGGAGAATCCGGGCGCTCCTCGCCAAACTGCCCAACAGTACCAGACTCTTTCCGCTGACCACTGCGGTTCTGACGGGAGGACTGCCTCCAGCTCGGTGATATTTGACCACCACACGAAAAATATTGACAGCAGAAGGGGGTGACGATGAGATTCGCCGCTCGGTGAGGGTCACTCCCGTTCTACCCTGTCAGACATCGAGCGATGCAACCGCCTGCCTCACATCAGTGGGAACAGACCTGGCCTCTCGTTCTCCCTGGCCGACCCGGCACTCCCGCGGTCGGACCTGCCACGATTCCGGCTCACTTTCGCTGCCGGCTCTGCGGACTCGAAGGACGGCGGGTGGCGCGGGACAGGGATGGGCATGCCGACCTGACTGACCTGCCTCGTGGCCACTGCCCCGGCACGGCGATCATAGGCCGGTGACGGAACCGCCGACGACCACCCGCTAGCCCATAGCTCCTTCTCATCCCAAGGACTAGCTCTCCCCAGACTCAAGTCAGCGCAATCCCCCCGATCGCAGGATCATCCACATACCTTCCTTCAGCGGCACCTTCCATTGCCGGGGGCAGAAGCAGCACGCGCCCACTGGACGCCGCATCTTGATTCAATGGCAAGGACGCCGCACTGCCGCAGCCGACACCGAAGCAGTCCGCACCCGGGCCGATCACGGCCAGCCTCGCATCCGATAGTCGATCGATGCCGTCGGTGGACGGTCACGGTCACACTCCCGATTCCCTCAAAGCTGGGCTGACCCGAGAGCTGGCGGGCCAGCTGATCACCCAGCAGCCGCTGGCGGCCGCCGGTCAGCTGGGTGTGGCAGCCGTGATGGTCGCACTGCTCTGGAGTGTGACGCCGCATACGCGCATCGCGACATGGGCTCTCCTCATTGTCACGGCCTGCTTGGTACGGTTGGCCCTCTGGTCCATGATCCGGGCCGATCGCGAACCTGAGCGACACCTGCCGGTCCTGCGACTGACGAGTACCGTGAACGCCCTGATCTGGGGCCTCGGCGCCGCCGCGATTATTTCCCAGCTCGCCCCCCAGGACATTGCCCTGCTCCTCCTGGTTACCTGCGGCCTGGTCGCGGGAGCCACCGGCACCCTGACCGCTGACCTGATGTCCTTCCGGTTGTTTGCCCTGTGCCTGCTGCTGCCCCCGGCCGTGGCGGTGCTGTTGCTCGGGCAAGACCGGTTTCACCTGGCGTCGATCAGCCTGATCCTGCTGTTCGGCGCATTCACTCTGCAGTTGCACCGCCGGACCTACCATGTGCTGGTGGAACGGCTGCGGGCTGCGACCACGATCCACCGCACCCGGACGGAAGGAGAACGGGAGCACCTCTTCCTGGATGCCTTGTTCGCCAGCGTACCCAGCGCCATCGCGGTGGTTGATCCGGCCGGCATCTGCCTCGGCTCCAACGCCGCCTTCGAGACCCTGTTCGGCTACAGCATCGACGAGACGATGGGGCGTCCGTTGATCGACAAGATCGTGCCGCCTGAGCGGCGCGAGGAGGCGCTGCACGATCAGGACCGGGTCCGGAACGGGGACTCGGTGGTCACCGAAACCGAGCGGATTCGGAAGGACGGCAGCGTGGTCCGGGTCCAGGTGTCTCTCGTACGGGTGGGCGGCGACGACGAGGGACGCCTCCTCCTGGTGTACACCGACGTGACCGAGCGCCGCCGCACCGAAGCGCTGGTGCAGGCGGCCCAGGAACGCCTGGAGCAGGTCATCCACTCGAGCACCGCGGTGATCTACGCCACCCGGGTGG
>JBDTTF010000043.1:0-3407 GCA_039930765.1 Gemmatimonadota bacterium
AGCAACGCGTCATGCACCTTGACCATCGCCAGCGTGTCGAGCGCGCAGTAGTCGAGCAGCTGCTGGCGATACAGCGAGGTCGCGGTTCCGTCATATTTCCCGACCCGCATCAGGGCAAAGATCGCCGAGGCGCTCTCGCCACCCAGAATGGCCATATCGGCGTACCCAGGGCCCTGGACCATCACCGGCAGGACATTCTTGATGCTGGAGCGGCCTCGGAAGCCGGGATGGCAGTAACCGTTCTTGATCATCGTTTCAAGGTCGAACAGCCGGTCAATGACGGCGGCGATTCGCGGCGCCTGCTCCGGCAGCATCCGGGCCAGGTAATTGAGCGCCGTCTTCTCATAGTTGGAATAGACCACGATGCTGCCGCGGTCGCCGAGATCGTCCAGCAGCTGGGCGCAGAGGTTGTAGCGCCAGTCTCCGGTCGAGGCCGCCAGGTAGGACGAATGGATAGCCGGCTGTCCCGGGCCGTCGATCCGATGCAGCGAGTACTGGAACGGCATCGATTGATACGGGGCCGCGTCGGGAAACCACGGCAGGGCCGGATTGACCCCTTCGAAGTCGAGATAGAAGACGGGCCACGCCAGCGTCCGCAGCGGCGCGAGTCCGGCATGGTCCGCCTCCGCCTGACCGCTGCGGATGACCCGGGTCACCCGTTGCTGAATCGCCGTCAGCTTTTCGCTCAGCGGAATGGCCGAGATCCTGACGAATTGCTTGAGCGAGTCGAACCGCTTCTGCTGCAGCCGCGGGATGAAGAACAGCGGATCGGGAATGCCGAACCCGACGCAATCCTTCTCGAAATACGGGCAGCTCCGGCAAACGAATTTGAGCTCGGGCCTCGGCTCCGCTTCCGCCAGCAGCGACTCCGAAATTTCGGGGCCCACGTTGGCCAACAGCTCGAGTCGGGGCCGGATCTCATCGCTGACATCGACTTCGGTCATCAGCGGGGCCGTGCCCTCGAGGCGATAGTCCCGGTTGATCAGCATCAGGATGAAGCGATCGACCACCAGTCCCGATTGCTGTGCCACAAAGGCGGTATAGGCCAGGTCGTCGAGGTAGCCCGGCTTCAGCTTCTCGCCGTCATCCGGCGCCTTGCCTGATTTGACCTCGATCAGCTCCCAGCCCGCGTCGGTGCGCCGCAACGCATCGGCCCGGGCGGTGTAGGGGCCGGCCATGAACGTTGCCTCGAACAACAGCGGGTGGCCTGCTGTGAGTGAGGCAGACGTGTCCTGTACCGCCAGGTCAACCGGCGCGCGGATCAGGCCGCGGCCGTTGCCCAACTGCTCCTGAGCGCGGCGCTGGACCTCTCCTCCCACCCAGAATTTCCACTCGAGCGCTGGGGTCTGCGATTCCTCCTCTTCCCGGAGCCTCCGCCACCCTTCGGTGGGGCACCGAAGCGCGGCGAGGAATGGTTGCTTGGTGATCTGGGAGGGCATGCCCCAAACTAGTCGCCGGTTCTCCCGCGGGCGTGACCGGAATGACGAAGCCCCCACCCCGAAAAACGGGCGGGGGCTTTGGTCCTTCAGGACCGTCAGGTGCTGCGGATCTGGCTATCCTGGCGCTGGTATTCCATCAGCGCCGGGGACTCTTTCGGTCGCTTCCTGGCCGTACCATCCTCACCCCGCACTGCCACCCGGCTCCAGTCATTGTCCCGCCCGGGCCTGGTTGTAGTTCTGCCCTGAGAGCGTCCCATGTCGATCGGAGGCGGGGCCGGAAACCCGTCAGCCGCCCCCCCGCCTACTTCTGCTTGGGGGAACTGACAGCAATAAAGTCCCTCTGTCCCTCGCCGGACTTTCTTCCGCCCTTCACCGAGGCGGCCTCCCGCGGGTCGATCGTCTTGCGGGACTTGAGATCCTTGGGGATGCCGATCTTGGGCTTCTTCGAGGTGGACATGTTTCGCTCCGGTTAAGGTCGTTAGTGGGGCCTACCTGAGATCGAAAATATCGACCGGGGTGTGACATTGCCAAGTCCATCGGATCCGATCTCGAATCCGGTTGGCTGCTCGAGAAGTCGGTTTGGCTGCCTGGTCGAAGCTTTCTCGCGGGTGGGCCGTCTGGCGGCCAGGACCCCATCCACCCTGGAGAAAGCATGGCTCGAATCCTCGCGCTGCTGGCCTTCACCTTCACCTTCACCCTGGCGCCGGCACTGAGCGCCCAGGGTAGCCCGCCGATCCGCTCCGGGACCTATGATCTCGAAATCACCTTCGGTGGCGGAGTCATGAATGGCACGCTGGAGATCGCGGTCCCCGGCGACAGCACGCTTGTCACCCTCAGGGTTGGCGATCATGTCTCCCCGGTCGGGCCGACCCTCCGAAAAGGAAACCGGCTGGTCCTCGACAACACCGCGCCCGGCGACGCCATCCACTACGACCTGCTGTTCCGGGCCGATTCGGTCACCGGCCCATTCACATTTGGTGGCAACCTCGGTTCGGTGGCAGGCCGTCGCCGGGCCTCTCCGCCGAGCTGAGCGGTGGGTCACGATTTCCGGTTTGCTCTCAGGCGGATCCGGCTGCGACCGGTCCATTCGCTCGTCATCGCCCTGACGCTCGGTCTCGGGATCGGCTCTGCATTGGCTGTGTTTGCCGTGGTCGATGCCGTTCTCCTCCGGCCGCTGCCCTATCCTGAGCCGGGGCAGCTGGTCCGGATCACCCAGACCATCCCAGCGCCTGGTCTTCCCGAACTGGGCTTCTCCGACGTCGGGTACCGCCGACTGGTGAGCGACGGTCATAGCCTCAGTGCGGTCGCGGCCTGGGGAACCGGTTTCACCAACCTGATCCGGGGTGACGGATCGCGTCGGCTGATCGTGGCCCAGGTCAGTGCCAGCCTGTTCGACGTACTCCGCGTCGCGCCGGCCCTCGGACGCCGCTTCACTGCCGGTGAGGACCTGCCGAACGGTCCACGTCTGCTGGTCCTGTCCGACCAGCTCTGGCGGTCGGAGTTCAATGCTGATCCTGCTGTGATCGGCACCGTGGTGAACCTTGAGGGAGAGCCGAGCACCATCGTCGGAGTGCTGCCGCCGGGCATCACGTTTGGATCGCGCCAGATCGCGGCCTGGGAGCCACTGCGGCTCGACCCCGCCGGCCTCAATCCGTTCAACCATTCGTACTCGGTCGTGGGTCGGCTCAAGCCGGGCACCGGTCTCGAGGAGGCCCGGCGCGATCTGACCCTGCCCGTCCGTGCAGTGGGCCGCGAATTTCCCGGTCCTCACGCCGGATCGGCGCTGGATCCATCGGGATACCTGGCCCAGGTCCACCCGCTGGCCGATTCGGTAGTCGGCGATGTCCGGCCGGTGGTGACGCTGCTGCTGGCCGGCGTGTTGACCCTCCTGCTGCTGACCTGCGCCAATGTGGCCAATCTCCAGCTGGCAGCGGTCATCGTCCGTGGTGAGGAGCTGGCGGTGCGCGC
>JBDTTF010000044.1:0-8448 GCA_039930765.1 Gemmatimonadota bacterium
TGATCGCACAATAGTTTTGTTGTTGATTTTGTTGAGTTTGCGACCATTTCACGCTCAAAAGGCGATCAATCGATGGTCCGAAGCGAAAAGCAGGGCTCCAACTCGAAGAAATTTCGTCGTGCGATCGATCATTTCATCGGGGAAAGTAGGATTCGGACCCTTCGAAATGCCTGAATCACCCTGAAAGACGGCTTCCAACTCCGAAAAATCGGCAAGATGAGGCTCAATGATGCAAAAAACGGGAGACCTCGACCTCCGAAGCCCCCCGATGCGGTGATTTCTCAGTCAATCCGCCGATTTTTCGCTCGACCCTCGATCCCTCGCTGCGCTCGGGACAGGCTCCTCGACCCTCGACTCTAGACTTTGTGATACCCGACTCTCCCGCACTCCGTCCCGTCCGCCGCCCGGTAGATCTCGAAGTCGGCAAACAGGGCAGGCGCCTCCTTCTGCAGCATCCGCAGGCAGGCGACCGCCATCCGCCTGATCTCGAGCTCCGCACCCTCGCCAAGCCGGAGTTCGAGCATGGTGCGCCAGGCCCGGACATTGGCGCTGACCACGATCTTCACCTCGGTGGCATTGGGCAGCACGCTCCTGGCCGCTTCCCGCGCCATCTTCCGGCGATGGACCTTGCTCTCGACCCACTCGTACTTGGTCATCAACCGGTCGACGCCCTGGATATAGGCCGCCTGGGCTGACTCGACCTGCCGCTGCCACTCGGCTTCCATGGTGTCATCCCCCTGGATGGCTGGCGGCATCACGAAGGCGGCATCAGACTCGTCCACGTACCGCTGGGAGAGCTGCGAATAGCCGAACCCGGCCCGGTGCCGGACCAGCTCGTGGCTGCAGGACCTCGAAATCCCCTCGATCAGCAGCACGTAGACCGAATGCTCGAAGACCGAGCCATGACCCTGCTTCAGGATGTTGCCGAGGTACTCCGCGGTGGTCCGCTCCGCCGGATTGTGCTGGCTCATGTAGCAGAGCCGGCCGGCGAACTCGGCCAGCCGCTCGCCGTCGGTCGACTCCCCCCGCCACTGGACCGGCAGATGCGCCGGTTCGATGAACTGGGGACGGGCGAGCAGGGTGATCAGGGGATCGCGAAGGATCTTCATGATGCGGCTGGGTGAGGGTCGGCGCTCTGGTCGGCTATGGTCATCCGGGACAGGGCATAGCCCCCGTCCCGCTCGATGCTGCGCAGTGCCCGGACGATATCGGCCGGAATCGGCTCGGCGCCAGGGTCGAACTTGAGCCTGGCAATCGGCGGCGCCCCGTCCGGCAGTATGACACCCGGATTGAGGATGCCACGCGGATCGAACCCCTGCTTGATCCGCCGGAACAGTGCCACGACCTCGGGCCCGTACTGCCGCTCCATCCATCCAGCCCGGAGCCGGCCGACGCCATGTTCACCGCTCACGGTACCGCCGAGGAGGATCACCGCGGCATTGACCGCCTCGAACAGACTGGCAAGCTGTTGGGCCCAGTCGGCCCGGTCGAGGTCCGGCAGCAGATTGACGTGGATGTTGCCGTCTCCGGCGTGGCCGAAGATAACCACCTGCAGCCCGCGAGCCAGCGCCTCGGCACGGACGATTTCGATGTAGGCCCCGAGCCTGGCCACCGGCACGCAGCCATCCTCGATGACCTGGACCGAGCGGCGCCGTTCCGACAGCCCCGCCAGGATCGGACTGGCGGCGTGGCGCAGATGCCAGAGCTGTTCTTCTTCGGCCGGCGTGAGCGCGATCGAAACATCCCGCGACCAGGGCGCCACCAGGGTCACCGCCGATTGGGCGCTCTGCCGGACTGCGTCACTCGTCGTGCCCTCGAACTCGACCAGCAGGATGGCCTCGGTGCCGGCTGAAAGCTCAGGCAGTGCGGCGCTGCCGCGGTGCTGCTGCACCAGGTCGAGGAAGGTCCGGTCCAGCAGTTCGATCGCCGAAGGGTCGAGCGCCAGCAGCGCACTGACGGCATCCCCCAGGGTGGCCAGGTCATCGAGGGCGACACGAACCGCGCTGCGGGCGGGAGGAATCGGTGCCAGTTCCCACTCGATTCCGGTGGTAAAGGCCAGCGTTCCTTCACTGCCGACCAACAGGTCGACGGTCTGACCGCTCTCAAGCCAGGCATCGAGCGCGTAGCCACCCGAGTTCTTGTGGGTGTGAGGAAAGGTGTGGCCGATCAGATTGCCGCTGGCCCTGAGGCCGGGCGCGATTTCCCGCTCGAAATGACTGACGATTCCGCTCGCCGGTCTCTCCGTCGCATCACGAGCCACCCGGTCGATGGCTCCATCGGAGGTCACCAGCTCCAGGCCTCTCACCCAGCGGCGGACGCTGCCCAGCCGGAGGCTTCGGGCGCCGGCGGCATTGGTTCCTACCACTCCCGCCAGCGTGGCCCAACGACTGCTCGACGGCTCGACCGGCATCCGCAATCCGTGCTCAGCCGCCCGGGAGTTGAGTTCGGCCACGGTCACGGCGCCGGAGCTTTGCGCCTGGCGAGCGATCGGGTCGATGGTAAGGACTCTCGGCTCCATGGCCGTGAGATCGACGATGATGCCGTCGCCGATTGCCGCGCCAGCCATGCTGCTGCCGGCGCCACGCGGTATCAGTGGGGTTGCATTGTCGCCCGCCCAGCGCACCAGCGCCTGCAGGTCGGCAATGTCGGCCGGCCGGGCAATGGCCTCCGGGATGATCCGGTGGATTCCGGCCCCTTCGGAGTACGCGGCCCTGGCCCGGGGGTCGTTCCGGAACAAACCCCGAAGTATTGGTGATCTCGGCATATATAAGGAAAGCTAGGCGCCCCGATTCTCCCTTGACAAGCAACGGCTTGGGGGAAACCCTTTCACCCTGTGACAACCGACAGCGCACCCCGGGCCCAGCTCATCCATATCGACGTTGACCGCCGGCTCGGCCACGAATGGGACGAGTGGGACGGCCAGCCCCTTCCCGATGGCGGCAATTACGATTCGGCGCCGCTTCTCTTCTTCCTCTGGTCCGCCGCCGCCATGGCGACCGCCCTGGGCCTGGCCGCACTCGTACTGTTCCTGCTCGCCCCTCGGTTGGCGCTCCTCAATCCCCTGATCCCATCGATAGCCTGGATCGCACTCGGGACAATTAGCGGAGTGCTCTGGCTATGGTGGTTGCTGCTGGTGCTCTCCTATGCATTTCGTCATCCGCTGCTGCCCGAGCGGCTGGCGGAGCGTGGTCCCTTCCTCCGATTGATGCGGCTGACCTCCCGGGTTGCCGAGCGTTTCGGGCGCCGAGACTGGGTGGAGAACGCCTCGGTCAAGGTCTATAACGCGCTGGCCGCCGAGCGGGGGCGGAAGGTGGGGCGGGGGGAACTGCTGCTGCTGATTCCGCGCTGCCTGTCCAAGGCGGCGCTCGATGGGGTGCTGGCCATTGCCGGCAAGTACGAAGTGCCGGTCTTCGTCGCGACCCGGGGCCAGCTGGCCCGCCGGGTTATCCGAGAGCGGCGGCCCCGGGCGGTGGTGGCCGTGGCCTGCGAGCGGGATATGGTGAGCGGCCTGCATGATGTGGCCGGAAAGGTGCCGGTCCTGGGGCTGACCATGACCCTGCCCAGCGGGCCCTGCAAGGATGCCGGGCTGGACCTGGCCCAGCTGGAGCATTGGGTCAAGTCGTACGTCGTCTGATCGGGGCCGGCGCTCTGCCGGCCAGCAATTGAGCTCCCTCCGGTGTACCAGCTACATAACCCGTATACACATCCGGTCGGACGGTTCGACCCCCCAGGGAGCGGCGTCATGTCGGTGGCATGGTTCGTCGATGGCGCTTTTGTGCATCGTTGCTGGAGCAGGCTGCAGCGCAACGATCACCTCGATTACCTGAAGCTTCGGCAGTATCTCGAGACCCAGTGTGCCGCGGGGGGTACCTCCGACGGCATCGAGGATGCGTATTACTTCCACGCCGAGGGGGATCCGCTGTCGGCTCGGCAGAGCGCCTTTCACAATGCGCTGGCCTTTCCTCCGCCCAACGGCCCAGGGCTCCGGGTCAAGCTCTATCCCTCCGAGAAGCGCCGGCTGAACTGGCCCCCTGGCATGGGTGGCGGCACGGTGGTGCACCCGCAGACCGGGGTGCCCTACGAGTTTATCCATCAGAAGGCCGCCGACATCGGGTTCGCCTTCCACCTAGTGCGGTCCCATGCCAGGCGGGGCTGGACCACGCTGCTGCTGGCCGCCGGCGACGGTGATTTTGCCGAGGTGGTGCAGCACCTGGTCGAGCATGACAACGTGAAGGTGCTCCTGATCGGCAACCTGGACATCGTCTCCGAGCAGCTCCGCCCGTATGCCAGAGCCATGGTCGATCTGCGGGCTATCGGCGACCAGGTAGCCCGGCGGCGGCATTCGACGGCCACGGTCTGATTCAGTCGCTCGACTGGATGAAAAAAGCCCGGCGCCGAAAGGCGCCGGGCTTCTTTGTTTCTGGCTCCACCTCTGCGCTCATGCTTCGACCTCAGTCGTCTTGTCGTCTTGGCTCCACATCGTAGCTTGACTCACCTGAACCAGAGCAGCAGGATTCAGCGGTGCATTTCCGGATTGTCGGGCCAATCGAGTCGATCGAAACCATCGCCTCCGGGATTGGGCGTCGGGAGTACACGATCAAACGCTACTTGGGGTAGACATGCCTACTCAGCGGAAGCAATTCGTATTGTGCCTGGACAATGAGGGCTACGAAGTCTCACTTGAGCGCCGCAAGCTCTACTTGAGTCTTCCCGACAGGGATGCAAAAGCGCACCGCCAGATCCGCATCGTGGACGAGTCGGGTGATGACTACCTCTATCCGGCCCAACTATTTGCTCCAATCAGACTTCCAACGCCGCTTTGGCGCAGAGTCCTGGCTACCGCCTGACGTCGTCGCAATCGAATTCGGCGCCATTGCACAAACCCGACGCTCTCTGGCGCCGGGTTTCTCATTTCGGCCAACCCGGCCGAGCCCCCTAGAACATCGTATTCCCGTTCTTGGCCGTCTCGGGCACCTCCTGCAGCACATCCCAGTGCTCCACGATCTTGCCGTTGTCGTCCAGCCGGAAAATGTCCATCACCGCGGTGCCCCGGGCACCGGGGGCCGGAACCAGGTGTGAGTGCACCATCACCAGGTAACCTTCGGCGATGATCCGCTGCTTCTCGAATCGCAGCTTGGGATTCTCGCCGGTGATCCAGCGGACGAAACCGATGAAGGGCCCGGGGCGATCGGCGGCCATCGGGTTGTGCTGGCGGTAGCTGGCGCCGAGGTAGCGCTGGACCGCCTGCTCTGGCTGCTGCTGGGTGAAGGCCAGGTCGTAGAAGGCCCAGACGTTCTGCTTGTTCTGTTCGGTGGTGGTTGCCATTGAGTGGATGGCCTTCGGGTATGGTGCGATGATATGCGCCAGCAGGCCTCGGGAGAAAGTCAGGCAGCCGGTCTGGGGCGGACACGGATCGACGAATGAGGGCGGCGACCTGCTCATTCCCATGGCGGAGAAAGTTATCGGCCACGGCAAGACCGCCGCGGCGCGGTTCGTGGTGGCGGAGGCGGACCGGCTCGGGGTGGGGCGCGAGGTGCCACGGGAGTGGACAGCGAACGGCGGTGCTGTCGCGAGGTTCAACATTCACCGTGGGGGACTGGACCGTGCCCGAGCCTCTGAACCGGACTGATTCGGGCGTGGCGCGGTAGCTGGTCGACCTGTTTGCACCGCATTTCGAGATTCTGGCTCGTTCCACCGCCATCCATAACCCGGTAAATACAATATTTTCCAAAAATGCTGGTAAAATCATTGCACTTGGGGCGTAAGTGGTGTCGTGCAAAGGTTTGCGGTAATCCGATTTCGCGAGTGAGACCTGCGATCGTGAGGAAATTGTCGTCAGGCAGTCGGCATTTGGGCGTCAAGCCGATGTGGGGCGATGCGGGGGTAAGTCATTGAGCCTGAGCATATTGGTGCGCCGGCTTCAGCCCTTGAGCGAGACCTCCCCCACTTAAATGAAGCGTTTTTGTCAACATTTTCGAAAACATTTCACTTAATTCGGCAGCGGCGTGAGCTAAGTCGTTGCGATTCCGACGCGCCGAGTTGAGCTCGGTTCGGCACGGTGGGTGCCTAAGGGCTGGCATCCCCTCGCCGGAGTTGTGCCCATGCTGCTTCACCGCATCCGCGTGCTTGCCGCCATCAGATGCCTGCTGCTCAGTCTCTCGATGCTTCTGATCATCGGGAACCGGGCGCTGCTGGCCCAGGTCAACGGTGGGGTGCACACGAACAGCCTCGGCAGCGACATCATCTTTGTGGGGGGAACCCCAAACAACGAGCCGAACCGGTTGCCGAGCTCTGGCCCCTATTCCTATTCTGAGCAGATCAAGAATGTCTCCACCGGAGGTCGTTCGGTCGACATCAGTTGTGTGGTGTTGGCACCGATCGCCTGTTCCTCGGTCTCGCCCACTTTCGCGACATTGACGGCGGGCCAGATCATCTCGATCACGATTACCTACACGACAACGGCCTCCACAGGAAGCGGGTATGTCGGGGCCCACGTAAATCTCGATGATGGCCCGGCTGGACCGAGCCGAACCCGGGCAATTGTGGTGGCCAACCAGGGGTTACCAGAGATCAGGCTCGTCGACACCAATGTCGCCTATGTAGACCGGGGCCTCTGCCTGACCTTGGGGGCTGGGGAGAACGCCGGGGTCTCCTGCGGCGATTTGTTCGTCACTGCCAGCATGCCGGCCTATCGGACATTGGGAAAGGACCGCACCCCGACGCTGTACTACAACTCGGCGGCGGCCGCCGGCCTGGTGCTGGTGCCCGCGCGGGTGGTGGAGGCCACCACCATCGCCTTGCCGACCAATGTCATCGGAGTGCTGAAACTGGCGGGGCTCAAGGACTCGTTCTTCATGGCCCCGCCGGCCTACAATTCGAATTGCACCGGCTCGCCTTGCGCGCCGTGGTCAGATTCCCAACAGGTCGTCTTCGGTCGATCGATGACGGGGATTGCGACTGGCTACTATCCCGACACGCTCATCGTCACGAATACCTATGCGTCGGGTCCGAGGATCGCTACCGCCACCGGCAAAGTCCTGGTGCTGAATCGCTCGGCCAGCGAGTACGGGCAGGGATGGTCGCTCCTGGGTGTGGAGCAGATCCTGACCGTCCCAGGGGACTCGACGAAGCGCATCTGGGCAGCGGGCGATGGCTCGCTGCGCGTCTACAGCAAGAAACTGCCGGGTGACACCGTATTCCAGGCGGCGCCGGGGGATGCGCCCGATAGCCTGATCTACTACACCGGCACCGGGGGCAAGTGGTATCTCCGCAACCTCAAGCATGGCGCATCGGTCCGATTCGACCCGACCGGGCGTCACCGGTCAACGACGAATCGTGCCAAGGCGGTGACCACCTTCAACTGGGGCACCGTCAATGGCCAAACCCGTCTGATTTCGATCGTGGTGCCGCCGAACGGCACCGACTCCCTGAAATACACGCTGCAATGGAGCGGGACGGCGGTGTTCCAGGGGATCACCGATCCGACCGGGCGACAGCTTAAGGCGACGATCGCAAGTGGCCGGCTGACCAGCCTGATTCAGCCGGGTGCCACCGACACCACTCGGTTCGGGTACGACGCCGGTGGCCGGATGACCTGGCGGTCCTATCCCAGACAGGCGCATACCACCCTGGCTGATACCGCAGTCACCAGGTTCACCTATGCCAACTCCGCCAGACTGACCAAGGTGGAGGTGCAGGCTGATTCAGCCGGGGCTCAGTTCCAGACCTCGTATATCACGAATTGGGACGAGAACGGGCTGGGGGCACTGGCCCTGACGACCGATAGCCTGGGGCTGGCGACTCAATATGACGGCCCCCTGAGCGGGCTGTCCGATGCCGTCACCTTCTGGGTGGACCGGTTCGGGCAGCCCACTCGGTCAATGCACTTGGGGTTGGGCACCAAGACCTGGTTCTACCATGACAGTACCAAGACCCCTGCCCTCGTCACCAAGGTGGTCTATCCGCACCCGACGACGGCGGGGGCCACGGGTCGGGTCATCCGGATGTCGTGGAATGCCCGCGGCAACTTGACCCAGGTCAAGGACAGCACCAAGGCGCTCGACGGGCGTGGCAATCGGACCTCCACCTATGCCTATGACACTGTTTCCACCAGCCTGGTGCCCGATTCTCCCAAGTCCGTCACCGATCCGATGGGGCGGGTCACGAGCTTTTTCTATGACTCGCTGGGATTTCTGGAGCACACGCTCGACCCGCGAACTCACATCACCAAATACGCCGTCCACGGTGCCGGCCTCAACCGGGGTGTCTTGGACAGCGTGGTTGATAAGTCAGTGACCACCTGGTCCCAGTACTTCGGGACGACTTCGGTGATCGACCAGACCGTGAGATTCAGATACGACTCAGTGGGGAATCTGCAGGTGACCTGGGATGCCGCAGGGATGGCAACCGGATACGTCAACGACAATGTAGGTCGCGCTCTTGATATAT
>JBDTTF010000045.1:0-11378 GCA_039930765.1 Gemmatimonadota bacterium
GCCGAAGACACCCGGCGTGATTCCGTCACGGACGGGTCTTCGACCCGCCCCTGCGGGGCGGCGCCGAATTCATGAGCTTTGTGACAGTACGGTTCGACCTGCCCGGCGGGACGGCGCCGAGTTCATGACCTTCGAGACAGGCCATGATCCCTGAACCGTCGCGGCGTTCGGTACGGGCGGGTCGTAGACCTGCCCCAGCCGAACGCCGCAAATCCCATACATTGCCCGCATGACAAACACCGCAGCCTCCCCCATCAAACTCACCGCCTACTCACACGGCGCCGGCTGCGCCTGCAAGCTCGGCCAGCTCGACCTGACCGAGATCCTCCGGAGCCTGCCGGGAATCGAGGACCCGCGGGTCCTGGTGGACGCGGCCACGCGGGACGACGCCGCGGTCTTCAGGCTGTCCGCCGACCGAGCCCTGATCGCCACGGTGGATTTCTTCATGCCGGTGGTCGACGATGCCCGGACCTGGGGCATGATCACCGCGACCAACGCGCTGAGCGATGTCTACGCCATGGGCGGCACGCCCCTCTTCGGCCTCAACCTGGTGGGCTGGCCCCGCGAGACGCTGCCGTTCGACCTGCTGGGACAGGTCATCGAAGGTGGCGCCGAGGTCGCGCGACGGGCGGGCTGCCTGGTGCTGGGCGGCCACTCGGTCGACAGCCCGGAACCCCAGTTCGGCATGGTCGTCATCGGCGAAGCCAATCCGGACCGGATCTTTACCCTGGCCAACGGCAAGCCCGGCGACCGGCTGGTGCTCACCAAGCCGCTCGGCACCGGCATTCTCACCACCGCGCTCAAGCGCGGCCGGATCGGTGAGGCGGAACTGGCGGAGGCGGTGGCATCGATGTGCAGCCTCAACGACGGAGCGATGCGGGCCGCCCGCGTTGCCGGCGTACGCTGCGCGACCGATGTCACCGGTTTCGGACTGACCGGTCACCTGGGGAACATGGTCCGGGCCAGCGGGCTGGCCGCCGAAATCAGGATCTCGGCGCTGCCGCTGCTGCAGGGTGTCCGTGAGCTGGTGAGCGATGGGATGGTTCCCGGTGGCACCAGGCGAAACCTCGAAGCCGCTGCAGAGGTCCGGTGGGGAGCGGATGTGAGTGACGTGGACCGGGTCATAGTGGGCGACGCTCAGACTTCCGGCGGGCTGCTCATCGCCGTGGCGGAGGAAATGCTGGCGACGCTGCTGGAGAAGCTCCACAAGGAGAAGACGCTGGCGGCGGCGGTTGTGGGCAGCCTTGTCGCTGGCACACCAGGCGAAATCCGAATATCCGCCTGAGGGAGACAGCAGCACGCAGGCAGGCAGCAGACAGAAAAGCCGATGTATCTTCAATCCGGCAATAGTAGGCTCTCGACCCTCGACCCTCGACTCTCGACCAATGACCCGTGACCACTAGCTCCTCCTTCAGCTGGAATCGCATCCTCGCCTGGGCGGGCGGGATCACGGTGCTGATTACCCTGTTCTTCTCGCTGCGCGATTTCACCGGGTTCTTCAGCAGCCACACTGCGAACCGGCAGGAAGTGGCATCCCTCCTGGCCACGGCCGCGCTTCAGAGTGGGCATGGCGACTACCGCTCGGCGTGGGACGTACTCGCCCAGGCCGACACCATGGGTCAACTCGAGGATCGAGTGACTGCCGCCCGCGAAGCGCTGGCGATGGACTGGCTGCGGAGTGGCCACGGTACGGGACCCGACCATTCGCTCGGCGCACTGGCGACCCTGGTGTCGCCAGTGCTGTCGAAGGGTGCCGCCGGGGCCAGTGATGCCCACAAGGCCGACCTGCTGGCGCATCTCGGCTGGGCCGAGTTTTACCAATGGCGCGGCGGAGACCGTCAGGTGCACCCGGATGAGTACTACCACCAGGCGCTGCAGCTCTCGCCGACCAATCCGTACGCCCACGCCATGCTGGCGCATTGGCTGCTCTGGAACCATCAGGTTCCCGACAGCGCGACTCAGCACTTCTCGGCGGCCCTTGCCACCGATTCGGCTCGACCATTCATCCGCACCCTGCAGATTGCGGCCTACGGCAACCTGCGCTCACCGGTCGGTGACGCCGCAACTCTGAACGTCCTCGCGGACATGCACAGTCGTGGCGAGCCGGTGCCCATCGATGCCCGTGAGCCAGTCTGGGGCATGCACTGGTCCTGCTTCATCACGACGCTGGCCGACTGCGACGCCGAGCGGCTGAGAGGACCAGTGTCCCCCGAGGATCACCTGGCCACCTGGGACTGGGTGATGGCCGGTGGCGGTTACCCGGAGGCCAAAGGGATTCAGTACGAGTATGTGGAGGCGCGGTTGCGTGAAGCCGCAGGCCAGACCGCGGTCGCAGCGGCGACCTACAAGGCCATCAACGCCAAGGCTGCAGAGTACGAGAGTCGATTCAGGGCGAGGATTGCGGAGGGGTTGCGAAGAACCACAAAGCCGCGCTAGAAGGCGGAGAGTGGAGAGGCGACAGAGAGGAGAGAGGAGAGGGGAAGGGCCTCAGTCCTGCAGATGGTCTCGATCGTACGACTGAACGGCCCCTCTCCGCTCTTCCCTCTTCGCAGTCCGGGCACTGCAACCCGCTGGGAGCAACAGTCCCTCCCCCACTTCTCTCTCCTGCGGTTAAGCAGTCCTGCTCTTCAACATCCGTCGAATCACCACCTGCGCGGCGGCAACCGCGGCCGCCATCGCCGCAGCCTTCATTGCTTCCTTGCCGACCGCGGCCACCTTGCGGCGGGCGATCCGGCGTTTGGCCTTCTTGACTGCCTTTTTTACGGTACCCATGTGATGCTCTCCTGATTGGGTGGTACTGGTAAGGTAGTCGGGAGCTGGGAGTCAGGAGGCGGAAGTTGGGAGTCTGGAATTGGGGATTCCCATTTCCGATTTCTCCGCTCTCTGTTCGCCTTTCGCATTTCCCCTTTCAGTCCAGCGACACTTCCCGCCCCACTCCCAGCCGCTCCGCCTCCGCCACCACGAACCGCGCAGCCGCTACGTCCTCGATGCCCAGCCCCAGCGACTTGAATAGCGTGATCTCCTCTGGCCGAGTGCGGCCGGGATGCCGGCCGGTGATCACCTCGCCCAGCTCGGCGGAAATCTTGCCCGGCGCAATGCTGCGTTCGGCCATGGGAATGAGGAGATCACCCGCTTCGTTCAGGGCCGATTCCTTCGAATCGACAAACAGCGTGGCGGCGCGCACCAAGGCACTGTCGAGCTCACGGGAGGTGGGTATGGAGGAACCGACGGCGTTGATGTGAGCCCCCGCGGCGATCCAGGCTCCCTCGACTACCGGTTCACGCGAGGCAGTCGTGGTGCAGATGATCGCGGCGCCGTCCACGGCTTCACGGGCGGTGTCCATCACCTCGATGGTGATGCCTCGGGTGGCCGCTTCCGCCCTGAATCGTTCGGCCCGCTCGCGGGTCCGGTTCCAGACCCGGATCCGGCGCAGGGTTCTTACCGAGCTGATGGCCTGCAAGTGGGTCCGGGCCTCGAGTCCCGCGCCGATGAGGGCCAGATCGTCGGCATCCTTCCGGGCCAGCCAGTCGGTAGCCACACCCGAGACCGCCGCAGTCCGGATGGCGGTGACCGACCCGGCTTCGAGTACTGCGCTGAGCTTGCCGGAGGTGGCATCAACCAGGAGCACGGCACCCTGATGACTGTCGAGTCCCCGTTGCGCATTGCCCGGAAAGATGCTGACGATCTTGACGCCGAGTGACGTTGGGGTCCCGACGCAGGCGGGCATCGTGGCCATGAGGCCGGAGCCATCCGGCAACCGCAGGATATTCCGCAGCGGCTGCACCGCGTTGCCCCGGTCCCGCTCGGTCAGGGCATCTGCCATCAGCCGGATGCACTCCGTCATGGGGAGCAGCCGTTCGACCTCCGACCGGTTCAGCACCCGCATGTCAGCCCTCCCTCGAATGGTGGAGATGGTGGTACTCTTCGGCCGGATTCCGGAACTTCACAAGGCAATATCCCGATGGCATTCCGCTGGACACCTGAACGACTGGATCAGCTGGAACGCGCCGCACGGGACGGCCGCCGGGTCGCGCTGATGCGGCGTGGCACGGAATACATCGTACAGGCTTGCCGAGTCGAAAGCGATGGCAGGGGCGACGTGCTGATCGCCCGGCTCCCGATGACCAACGAAGAGATGCGGTTTGCGCTCAACGACCTGGACTTCTTTCAGGTCGTCGGCGAGCGATAACCACCGGGCGCTTGACCTTTCCCATTCCGGGCCCCACCCTCCATCCATGTTCACCCGCCTCCTGGTCGGCCTCGACGGATCTCCGCAGTCCCGGACCGCGCTCGCCCAGGCCATCAGCGTCGGCCAGCGGTTCCGCTCCGCGCTGGTCCTGATCCACATCCTGCGCCCCGAGACGGTTGATCCGGTGGTCCTCCGTTCACTCGGCGCGCCGTGGCATGAGGGCCGGTCAGATCCGAAGGAACCGGTGCCTGAAGCGCTGGCCGGAGCTGGTGCCCGGATACTCGATGAGGCCGCGGCGCTGGTGGTGGCCGCCAATCTGTCGGTGGAGCGGGTGATCCGCAGTGGTGGCGTGGTGGACGAACTCAATACGATGGCCGCCAGCGCCGATGCCGTCTTCATCGGGCGGGTTGGCCGGGCCGGCGGTGAGGATCCGCTGGGCCCGGATTCCCGTGACTTGATCCGGCGGGCGCTCACCCCGGTCGTGGTCTGCGGACTCAAGGTCAGTGCCATGAACCGCTGTGCCGTGGCCTATGACGGTGAAGGACCGAGTATCAAGGCATTGCAGCTGGCCGCCCGGTTTGCCCAGGTGGCCGGGGCACGCCTCGATGTCATTCACGCCGCAATCGACACTCCCCAGGGCCGCGAGATCCTGGCCCGCGCCGAAATGGCGCTATCGGAATTTCCGCTGGACTTCGAGACCCACTTGGAGGGTCCGGACATCGACCGGACCATCCCGGCCGCGCTGGCGCGACTGGGGTCTGATGCGCTGTTTGCCGGGGCCCAGCGCCAGGCCGGCAAGGTGCTGGTGCCCTCGCACATCGAAGCTATCTTGCGCGCCACCGATATTCCCGTCGTCGTCCACCACGTGCCACAGGAAACCAGTGCCCGCCTCTCCGGTGCCCATCGCCGTCCTTCATCTTGATGAAAGCTGCCTCGGCAACGGCCAGGCCCGTCCCTCGCCCGGCGGCGCCGGCGGCCTGATCGAGATCCGCACGGCCGGCGCCATTCAGCGCCGCGATTTCTTCCTGCATGCTCCCGACACCACCAACAACCGGATGGCCCTGGCCGGCGCCATCGCCGCGCTGCAGCTGCTCGGCGCCAACAAGCAGCGCTGCAACATGCTGGTCGTATCCGATTCGGAGTACCTGATCAAGGGGATGCGCGAGTGGGTGCAGGGCTGGATCAGGCGGGGATGGAAACGGAAAGGCGGGGAGATCGAGAATCTGCAGTTGTGGCAGACCCTGGTGGGGTCGGCGGGCAAGCACGACGTGCAATGGACCTGGGTCCGCGGCCATGTCGGTCATGCCAAGAACGAGTACGCCAACGACCTTGCGGTCGGTGCGGCCACTCGGCAGGAAACCTCAGCGGGCATCGTGGAGTCGGAGTTTCCAGCCTGGCTGGCCGCCAAGCGTGCCAAGGGGCAATACGGCAGTTACGATGAGGACGGAGCTTTCACCGCGTTTGAGCAGCGGCTGGCGGCTGGAGAGGTGATTCCCAGAGCCGAGGGGAAATAGCCATAAGCCATAAGCCATAAGCCATAAGCCGTAAGCCCTACGCCGAAGGAGCTGACCAGGATCAGAGCGCGATAGCCGCCCGCTCTGCCGCACTGCTGTCGGGCCGGTCAATCGGGCCCGACTTGGCTATCACGCTGATGGCCCCGTTGTTCTCGAGGACCGCCACGTGCACCTCGTCGATACAGGTGCAGCCGCCCTGGCGCAGGGCCGCCTGGATTTCATGATGACTGAGGTTGGCGTTGGTCACCACTTCCTGGATCAGCTTGCCGTTGTGAATCAGCACCTGGGGCCGCCCCTCGATCAGCGATTCCAGTTTTTTGCTCCGGAAGGTGGCGTAGCCCACCGCAAAGTTGAGTGCCACCAGCGTTGCCGCCACCAGCAGCCCGCCGATCAGTGAATTATCCCCGCCATTCATCGAGTTCTGGACCGCGTTGGACAGGACCAGCAGCAGCACCAGGTCGAACGGCGCCAGCTGACCGACCTGCCGCTTGCCGGTGATCCGGAGCAGGACAAGCAGGAAGACGTAGACCACCAGCGCCCGGACGATCAGTTCCCACCAGGGGACGGCGAGCGAAAACATGCCTGGAACTCCCGGTCAAGGGCGGGAAAAGCGAAAAGCGAAAAGAGAACAGCGAACAGCGAAAAGAGAAAAGCGAACAGCGAACAGGCAACGCATAATTCGACCCATCACCTGCGATTACGGGGTTATCAGCCTCACGGCAGGAATCGATAGCTTGAGCGCATGAAAGACCATCGATCGCTCAAGGCCTGGCAGGAAGCCCACCTCGTCGTAGTGGGCATTCTCAGGATCTCACGAGATTCATGGAGACCATGGGCGAGCGCAGTGTTCAGCCAGGTCCAGCGCGCCTCGTTGTCGGTCCAACTCAACATTGCCGAAGGCTGGACCTTCGGTGAGTCACCAACCTCGACGCGTCATCTGAGTATTGCCTACGGTTCTGTGGTCGAGACCCTTGACCTGCTGGATCTGATGATCGAGGCGCAGATTGCTCCCGAGGCCGAGATTGCAACGCTGAGGAACAATGCGGCACAGTCTCAGCGTTTGCTACTCGGACTTCTCAAGCGGCGTCGACCGCTATGAGGTGCTTTTCCTTTTCGCATTTCTCTTTTCTCTTTTCTCGTTTCGCTGTTCGCGCCGTCAAGGCTTCAGGTTTTTCCCCGCCTGCATCCGGGCCTCGATATCGCTGATTTCCCGCGGCGCCTGTGACACCCGCTCCACTCCCGTCGGCGTCACGAAGTAATCGTCCTCGATCCGCACCCCGGTGTTCTTGTAGCGGGCCACGGCCACCCCGATCTTGGCGATCATCTGCCGGTTCTTCGGCGTATCCGGCAGCCCCTCGAGTGCCGAGGCGCGGACGTAGAGACCAGGTTCGATGGTAAAGGCATCACCGAGCTGGAAGGTGCGGGCTTCGAGGTCGCTGAACTGGGCCGGGTCGTGGACATCAAGACCGAGCCCGTGACTGTAACCGTGATATGAGTACAGGTACCACTGGGGGCAGGCCTCCCCTTCCTTGCGGTACGGAGGCCGGGTGGGGCACAGTCCTTCCGGTGCGTCGAAGGTGGCGTCGGCGCTCTCGATCAGCCCCAGCTTTACCAGCCCCCGCACAATCACCATCCGGGCCGAATCGTAGGCGGCACTGCTCGTGGTGCCCGGCTTGATCATCCGTTCCTCGGCCTTCTGGGCATCGAGCACGACCTGGTAGACCGCCCGCTGGTCGGCACTGAAGACCCCGTTGACCGGAACAGTGCGGGTAATGTCAGCCGCATATCCATCGTAGCTGCTGGCCACGTCCATCAGGACCACTTCACCGTTCTGCATGACCCGACGTCCGGCGTCGTAGTGCAGCGAGGTCGAGTTGGGACCCGAGCCGACGATTGAGGAGTAGGCAGGCCGGTCGCCGCCCAGGCGGCGGAAGGCGTATTCCGCCGTGGCCTGCACCTCGTACTCCGCCTTGCCCGCCGCGATCATCCGCAGCGCGGCCACGTGGCCCGAGTCGCTGATTTCGATGGCTTTCCGAAGCAGGGCCAGTTCGGCCGGGCTGCGCTTGGCCCGCAGCCGGTCGACCAGCGGCGTGCCCCGACGGATATCAAGGCTCGGGTGCGCCGCCTTGAGCCCGTTGACGATCAGGGAACCAAAGGAGGCGGTGTCCCGGCGGGCAAACTCGTTGGCCACCGCATCGCTGATCACGTACAGGGGCAGCCCGCTGCCCGCCAGCGAATCGAGCAGGGGGGCGAGCCCGGCGCTGTATCGGACGTCGAGACCAGTCTCCTTTGCCAGCGCCATCGGATCGGTGGTCCTGCCACTGTACAGCGCCCCGCGCAAGTCGGTTGGCGGCACAAACAGCACCGCTTGCGAACTGCCGCCACGCTTGACCATGACCAGTGCGGCATCGGGATCGAGGTAGCCGGTCAGGTATCGGAATCCGGCTAACTGCACAAAGGCGGGATAGTGGGCCAGCGGCTCACGGGCCCCGGCGGAGAAGACGATGCCGCTGTCGACCTGCGCCAGCAGGGCCGCGCGACGGGCGGCATAATCGGCCTGCGGGATCTGGGCCTGAAGCGCGGTGGCGGCCAGCACCGCCGCGCCGGTCAGTACGGGGAGCCTCATCGGCCGGGCTTTCCGGCCTTGAACACCCAGCTCAGCATCACCCGGCCGGTAATCGCGTCGGCTGGCGCCGCGTACGCCTCGGCGCTGATGAGCAGCCGGGGGCTCGGCACGAAGCTGAAGCCGCCGTGGGCGGTGAACCGGGTCATGTTTGCCTCGATCTTCGTATTGTCAGTCGTCGAATCGGCCGTCACGTGACTGACCTGGAACCGGGGCCGGAGGAACGAGATGCCGAGGCCCAGGTACGGGATGAAGCGGCCACCGGCCATCGTCCGGGCGACACTAAAGTCGCCGCCGAACATCGTCGGCTTGAGCTTGTCGTTCGAGACCTGGCTGTTGAAGCACTCGGAATTGGTGGGGCTGGCCACATCACCGGCCGAGCAGGTAAAGGCGCCCTTGACCGAGCCAAGTACGCCGAACAGCCGCAGGCGGGCCAGTCCGTTCTTGCCGGTCTGGGTGCTGCGACCGATCGCAAAGCTCACCAGATTCGACTTGACCCCGTTGACCCGGACCGGCGGAATCCAGCTCAGCTCGATGAACAGCCCCCGCTGGCCGGACAGCAGCAGCCGGGGCCGGAACAGGACATTTTCCTGGTTGGTGTTGAGCGGTCCCTGGCCGGGCTGACAGACAGTGGGGGTTCGATCGGCCGCGCTGAGATCCGGCACGTAGGTGGCCTCGAGCCCGAGCCGGATACTGGCCAGTCGGTACGGCGCCGGCGCTTCCGCGGCATCAAAGGCGATCGGCACCATGTAATGGCCAAACAACTTGACCTCGTTGGAGTTCTTGTCGGGTTTGCAGACGGTTTGTGCCGAGGCGGCGATCGGCCAGGCGGCCGCGCCGATGAGCAGCGCGAGCAGGGTCCTTCGCATTCGCTCTCCTTGCTTGACAGTGTCCGGTGGTACCTCTAACCTGTCACTTCCATACCATTATTGCGAGAGCCACGTGACCGATCTCGAGCGGCTGTTCCGATTGATGGTGCAGCAGCTCGCCGCCACCGATCCTACCCGGCTGCACCGGCCGCTGACGGTGGCCGAACTGACCGGTGACGTGGTTCCGTACCGCAGCAGCCGCCGGGTGCTGGCCCTCGAGACCGCCGAGGACCACGACGCGCTGCTGCTCCGGTTGCTGTCCGGCGAGGGCAACTTCGTGCACCTGATGCACGACGATGTCCGCCGCCGGTTCGAGCTCGAAGCCAGGAGCGCCAACGCCGAGCTCGACGTGCTCCGCGAGTTCAGCAAGGCCCAGTTCCTGATCACAGCGGAAGCGCTGGCCCGGACCCTGGGAGACGGCGTCATCGTGGCACCGATCCCAAAGCCGCCGGCCCCGCCGCCAAGGCCGCCGGCCCCACCGCCACCGGCCGTTCCGATCGTTTCGAGTACCGCAATCACACCCCCAGCCCGGCCCAGTATCCCGATGCCGGTCATCGGCGCGGTGGTCGACATTCCACTCGACGCCGTCCGGCTCTCGATGCCGGAACTTGACGACCTGGTGGCCCGCCACACCAAGCTCCCCTCTCCGCCACCACGACCCAGCCGGCCGGTGGAACGACTGACCCGGCCGGTGGAGCGAATCGTTCCAGCCGCGACCAGCTGCAGTTATTGCGGTGGCGGCTTGCCGGCAGGACGCGCCGTGCATTTCTGCCCGCACTGCGGCCAGAGCCAGACCGTCACTCTCTGCCCGGGCTGCGGGTCGGAGGTGGAAATCGGCTGGCGGCACTGCGTGAATTGCGGATCGGCGGTTTGAGCCGGAAACCGGGGGGGCTGGGGGGCAGCGGGGCAGCAACGGCGACACACTCCTTCAGGATCGCAGTGATCCCGGGCGACGGGATCGGGCCCGAGGTCATCGCGGCGGCCATACCCATCATCGCGGCGGCCACCAAGCGCACGGGCCACCACCTCGAATTCGAATTTCTCCCATGGTCAGCTGAACACTATCTCCGAACCGGCGAAACACTGCCGGAGCCGGGCTTCATCCACCTGCGCGATGACGTCGACGGCATACTCCTCGGCGCCCTCGGCGATCCGCGGGTGCCGGGCCACGAACATGCCCGCGACATTCTGCTGGGGCTGAGGCAGCGGCTGGATCTGTACGTGAACCTGCGGCCCCTACGACGGTGGAGCGAGCGGCTGACGCCGCTTCGGGGGGGCAGGGGGGCGGGGGGGCAGAAGGAAAGCGCGATTGACTTCGTGATTTTCCGCGAAAATACCGAAGGCCAGTACGTCGGTCGAGATCGGGTGGAGCACGCAGGTCAGCCTGACGAGGCGCACATCTCCGAGGAGGTCAACTCCATTCGGGGGGTCAGCCGCATCATTGAAGCGGCTTTTGAATGGGCCCAGCTTCACCATCGCACCCGATTGACCCTCTGCGACAAGAGCAACGCGATTGCCGCGCAACGGATCTGGCCCCGGATCTTCGCGGAGATTGGTTCGCGGTATCCCGCCATCGAGCGCGAGCATCGTTACGTCGATACCCTGGCCATGGAGCTGGTCCAGGACCCGTCACGATTTCAGGTCATCGTCACCACCAACCTCTACGGCGACATTCTCTCCGAACTCGCCACCGGTCTGGTGGGCGGCCCGGGGGTCGCGGCCAGCGCCAATCTGCATCCGGGGCGGCCGGGACTGTTCGAACCGGTCCACGGGTCGGCGCCGGCACTGGCCGGCACCGGCAAGGCCAATCCCATTGCCACGATCCTGGCCGGGGCGCTGATGCTGGAACAGCTCGGATTGACCGAACCGGCGCGGCTGATCGAAGCAGCGGTACGGCAGACGCTAGGAAGCGCGTCACTCACTCCTGACCTGGGCGGCAACGCGACGACAGCGATGGTGGCAGATTCCATCCTGAAGGTTCTTTGATTCTCTCACTGGAACAATGATGAAATTCGCGCTCCCAGTGCTGCTCGGGCTTTCGGTGGGCACATTGGCGGCGCAGGTCCCGGCCGACAGTATCAGCCCTCCGGCCGACTCGGTCATCCGCCGCAAGGTCGCGACGGATCGTGAGGTGCCGATCCTGGATCACACCTTCAATGGCGAAGGTGAGTTCGTCCGGTTCA
>JBDTTF010000046.1:0-27048 GCA_039930765.1 Gemmatimonadota bacterium
GTCCGCTTGGTGGGCCTGGTCGGGATCGAATCGCCCTTGTAGAACAGCAACCAGTTGTTCTTGCCTTTGAATTTCTCGGACGGCTTCATCCGGATCAGGGCCCAGCGGCCGTTGAGCTTCTTGCCTTTGAGGGAAAAGACCAGCTCGCCGTCGCGCAGCGATTGATGAGCATCGCCCTCGGGCTGCCAGGTGCCGTGGTCCCAGATGGACACGGTGCCGGCCCCGTATTGCCCTTCGGGAATCCGGCCGTGGAATTTGGCATAGGGTAACGGATGGTCCTCGACCTCCACCGCCAGTCGCTTCACATGCGACTCGGTGCTCGGCCCCTTTGGCACCGCCCAGCTCTTGAGCACGCCATCGAGCTCAAGCCGGAAGTCGTAATGCTCCCGACTGGCAAAGTGGTGCTGCACCACGAAGATCGCGGCCTTGCTTCGAGCGGCCTGCTTGCCGGGCGGTTCGGCGGTGACCTTGAAATCCCGCTTGCGCCGATATTCCTCGAGTGCCATCAGGCCGTCCTGCGCCGCAGCCCTTTGCGGGCCTTGACCGAGCGCCGGCCGACCGGACCGGCCGGGGCTTTCTTGCCGCTGATGCTGCGCTCGAGCGCCGCCACCAGGTCGAGCACCTTGGGCTCTTCGGCTTCAGTCACCTTGGGCGCCGGGATGCTGTCCTTGGCCCCCTTCCGGCTCCGCGCCTTGACCATTTTCAGCAGGTCACGGCGGTAGGTGTCGGTGTACCTGGCTGGTGTCCAGTCGGTCACCATTCCTTCGATCAGCCGATGGGCCATTCCGATCTCCTTGCTCGATGCGCTGCCGGCACCGCGCTTGATAGCCGGCACACCGAGCGCACCGGGATCACGGATCTCGTCGTCATAGCGGAGCAGATGGACCACCAGTGCACCGGCATAAGGGTAGACGGCGCACATGTACTGCCTGGTCCGGATCACCACCTGCGCCAGCCCGATCCGGCCGCTGGTCATCATGCTGTCCCGCAGCAGGGCGTAGGCCCTGTCATGACCCTTGAGTGGCGCCACGAAATAGGGCCGGTCGAAGTAGATCAGGTCGATGGCCCCGGTTTCAACGAAGCCGAGGATCTCGATCGACTGGGTGGCCTTGGGATTGGCGGCCTTGAGGTCGGCGTCGGACAGGATCACGTAGCGATCCTTGCTGACCGCCATCCCTTTGACGATATCGTGCTGTTCGATCTTTTCGCCGGTGGTCTTGTTGATCTTGAGATACCCGACTCGCGCCATGTCGCGGCGGTCAAGCAGGTCGAGATCGAGTGAATTCGGCTCTTCGGCCGAGAAGAGTTCGATGCCGATATTCACCAGGCCGAACCCCAGCGTGCCCTTCCAGATTCCCCGGGCCATCTGGCCCTCCTCTTCTGCGACAGGAAAACAAAAATGCGGGCCTGGCTCAAACTCGTCTGAGTCTGATAGCCATGCCCGCACCCTGCGAGACCTGATCCCGCCTGATCGGACGAAACGGCGCGGCGCGCACCGCTTCGGATTGTGGGATTCATAGTACGTCACGGCCGGGGACCGCGCAACTGCCCCCGATTGCCCTGCGGCAGCCCACCTGGCTGCCGGGAAGTCACCCCGAATACCGACCGGTAATCATATACTGAAGTAGATCAACAATCAGTAGGTAACATGCTATCAATCAAATGCTTACATATCTGTCGGTGTATATTCGGCATCAACGAATTGCACGGCAGCTATCAAACGATGCCACTGGCATTCTCCCGCCCGGTCGCGCCGAGTCGTTTCCGCGCTGCCCCAAATCGGCGGCCGGGTTAGGTTCTGCCCTCACCCTCTCCCCGGTAACTCTGGCATGACCAGGATTCGCATCATCGGCGTACCCATGGACCTCGGCGCCAGCCGCCGTGGCGTCGACATGGGCCCGTCTGCCCTCCGTATTGCCCAACTGGAGACCCGCCTCGAAGCGCTGGGCCACGAAGTCGAGGATATCGGCAACCTCGGCGTGGTCGAGCGTGAAGCCATCCGGGGGGACGGCAGTGCTCCACTCCTGCCGGCCATTGCCGAGGTTTGCGTCCGCCTCGCGGCCGAAACCCGAAGCGCCGTGCTGGATGGCTGGTCGCCGCTGGTGCTGGGTGGCGATCACTCGCTTGCGGCCGGCTCGGTGGCTGGCGTGGCCACGGCGCTGGCCACCCGCGGTCAGCGCCTGGGACTGATCTGGCTTGATGCCCATGGCGACATCAACACCCCCGCTTCCTCCAAGTCCGGCAACGTCCACGGCATGCCGCTGGCCCACCTGCTCGGACAGGGCGATCAGAAAATGTCCACCATCGCGAATCCGTCACCAGCGGTGAGGGCGGAGAATGTTGCCATCGTAGGGGTGCGTGATCTCGATCAGGCGGAACGCGATCACATCAAGCGCTGGGGCGTCCGCGCCTTTACCATGCGGGAAATCGACGAGCGCGGGCTCAAGGAAGTGATGCGGGAGGCCATCGAGATCGCGGGCCGGGGCACCGGCGGGATCCATCTCTCACTCGATGCCGACTGGGTCGATCCCACCGAGGCGCCGGGTGTCGGCACGCCAGTCCGGGGTGGCGCCACCTGGCGCGAAGGGCATCTGGCCATGGAAATGGTGGCCGACTCGAAGCAGCTGATGGCCATGGACATCGTGGAGAACAACCCGGTGCTGGATCAGTTCAACCGGACCGCAGAGCTCTCGGTGGGACTGGTCACCAGCGCGTTCGGCCTGCGCATTATCTGATTGCATCATTGCGCTGATCGCGCATGGGCCGATCGCCGTCGTGCGGGCCAATCGGTGATCGGCCCAGTTCCATCCCCACGATCAACGGAATCTCGCGATGCTCGCCCCGATTGCCCTGCTCCCCCCGCGCGATGCCGAAACCCGCAGTCGTCAGCCAGAAGAACAGCCCGCTCGAGGCCAGCAGCGTGAGCGCGGTGCGCGCGGCCGCCACCCGGAAACCCCACTGGGCATCGGGCAGCACGTCGCGGCGCACACTGACGAAATCGAGCGGGAAGATGGCCAGGGCACCGAGCAGCGCGATGGCCTGGCACAGGCAGAGGGCACTGCCGAGTCGCATCATGGTACGATGACCCGCGGCCTGGGCAAACCAGAGCAGCAACAACGACCCGACCAGCCACGACCAGACCGGCCCGGCCATGGCATCCGCGACGGCAAATCTCCAGTGCGGCTCGGCCAGGTGCGGGGTTGGGAGGGTGAGCACGAAATCGCCCCAGCCGAAGGCGAGTATCAGCAGGCCGATCGCCATGCCCGGCCCCACCAGGTCACGGCGCTGCTCCATCGACAATGGATCCATGCGGTTCCAGCGGTCGAAGCGATCAGGCGGCGTCTCGAACGAAACGCGGGCTGGATCAGGTCGATCCAGCCCGCCAAAAGCTAATGCAACATCCCGGCGAAGTCAGTCGCTAGCGGTCCGCCGCTTGAACGTCGTAGTCACCGACAGCCCGACCAGCCCGAGACTCAACACCACCATGGCCAGCGACGGCGGCGGCTCATTCACGAACAGCGACGCGCGGCGGATCGAGCCCGCCTCGAATTGGCCGCCGGTGGCCTGATCGGCGGCGGCCAGCCAGGGCCGATCTGTCGGCGAGCTGGCAATGTTCTGTCCAATGGCCCGGGCATAGACCAGCCAGATGGCGGCGCCGATATCGCCCAGCTGGGCGGGGTTCATCGGGTTGTATTGCGCGGCCAGCCAGTTGGCCTTTTCGATCTCACGCTGAACCGGGACTTCAATCGCAAAGGCCGGAGCGGCGAGGCACGCCAACCCAAGCGAGAAAATGACGGAGCGGAACGGCTTCATGGCAACCTCCCACGACAACTGGTTTCAACAGGCCGGCTTCTGGCCAACCGAAGTGCAGTCACCGTGCCCCTCATTTACCGCTCTTACCTTCGGCCGTATTCGCTCCCACCCAAAGCCATAAATAATTGTCGTATAATAAGTTATGACGTTATGACCAACTCCGAAATGTAGCCTTTTGCCGCACGATCAATGTGTGAGGCTGGTCACGGGTGTAGATGGTTTGACGGGGGACTGTGGTGGCGCAGCTACGGCGGGAACTGCCCTGCAGGACGCAAGCGATCAGAGGCGGCCGAGGTTCCAGGTCAGGCCGGCAAACAGTCCGAACGGCTGAGGTCCCTCAATCTTCACGATGGCCCCCGCATCGAACACCAGCCAGGGCTCGGCACCATAGGTCAGACCGAACAGCGTCGCGACGATCGCATCGGATCCCGCCGGCCCGCTGGTGCCCGGATAGCCATACAACTCGGCGGTGCCGCCGAGCTTGCCCGACAACGGAAAGCCGGTCGCCGCGGTCCAGAAATAGGCGTCCTTTGGTGCCGCGGTGCCGTCGCCGCTGCGGCGGGTGTAACCCAGGTTGAGGTCGAGGCCCACTGCGCCAAAGCTGTGGCTGGAGATGATCAGCACCGAACCATCGGTGGTGCCGGTGCCGCGGCCGTCGGCCTCGCTGCCGGTCGGCGCCTTGATCGCGCCCTGAATCGCGAACCGGCCCAGCGGTCCGAGGTGATCGCTGAGCCGCCATTTGAGGGCGGCGCTCAGGTCGCCGATGCCGACCGAACCGCCCGGCGGCTGGGTGAGTGGGGTGCCGAACTCGAGCTGCCATCGCGGCGCCAGGCCGAGCTTGATCAGGATTGGAATGACGACGCCGTTGCCGTCGCCAGTGTAGTGATCCCGCTCGCCGCCGGCCTCAATCTCGACCCAGGCCGGCGCCACGGTGCCGGCGTGGGTAGCCACCGTGGGCCGTTCAGGCTGGGCGACATGGCCATCGGGAACCTGCGCGATGAGCATGGCGCCGGGCCACGCCAAGGCCAGCGTCAGGCCAAGCCCGGCCGCCCTGCGAACTACTTGGTGGTGACGGATTGGACCTGGAGCGGGCTTGAGGATCCGCCGAGGGCCAACTTCAGCAGGCCCGTCGCCATCGGAACGCCGGTACCCAGCGCCAGCGCGAGGATATTGGTTGCCAGCCAGGTCGAAGTCCAGCGGTCGACGAAGCCGCTGCTCCGCTTGAGGACCACGCCGCCGACATAGAAGAGGTTGACCGCGACGAAGACCACCAGCGCGATGGTCCTGGCGCCATCACCGATTCCGTCGAGTCCATTGACCAGAACGTTCTGCATTGGTCACCTGGGTGATAGTCGAATGCCGCTGCGAGCGAGTCGAAGGCTTGCTGAATGCGTGGTGGTGCATGCTGGGTGTGGAATGCGGTGTGCTCAGGGAGGGGTGCCCGGTGAGGAGCACTGCTGGCTGAGCGTCGGATCCGGGTTGCTGAGTGCTAAGCGATAAGTCGGACCACTCCGCCAGCGGCCAGCCGGCT
Source organism: Gemmatimonadota bacterium (assembly GCA_039930765.1). Classification (GTDB taxonomy): domain Bacteria; phylum Gemmatimonadota; class Gemmatimonadetes; order Gemmatimonadales; family GWC2-71-9; genus DATEHG01. Next base: position 5,345 of record JBDTTF010000046.1, read on the forward strand.
GGAGCGGATCCGGAACTGACATATCTGAACTATTCCCGCAGTACCGTCACACTATCCACGAAGTAGGTGGTGCTGCCGAAGCACGAGGTCGGAATGCCGCGGTGCTCCACATAATGCAGGCTGACCTTGCGGCCGACCAGGGTATCGAGCTGCCGCTCTATATTCGGGTCCCGCACTGAAAAATCCCAGATCAACGGCGCGATACCCTGCACCACCGCCTGGGCCAGCTCGCCTTCGCTGGTTTTACAGACCCAGCCCTTATGGGAAAATTTCTGCAGTATCCCCGCCCTGTAGCCATCCGAATAGCTGAACCAGAGGGCCCCCACCGACCAGAGTGCCAGAATCACCAGTGGCGAGATCAGAAAGCCAAGCAGCAGCAGCTTGGTGCGGGTGCGCCAGCCGTGGTGCGGCTGTGGTGGCGGAGCGGAAGTGGCATCAGTCATGACCCCAACCTAACGCCGGACCCGCGTGGGGGAAGAGAGCCCTACTGCGGCGGCCCGCGGAACGAGAACTGGAACCCTTTGCCGAGCGAGACCACCCAGCCACTGCCCTGGGGTCCCCCGGGAAGCCGGTAGGCCAGGTCGATCCGCAGCAGATCCGGTTCGGCCTGCGGCGAGATGCCGAGCCGGAAGCCGAAGCCGACATCGCCACCGGTGCGGGCCGGAGTGCCGTGATACCAGGCCCCTCCAACATCAGCGAATGCGGCCCCGCCGACGCCGAGCAGCCCGAACAGCTTGTCGTCGATCAGGCCGCGGTATTCCGTGGTGGCGTAGAAGAACCGGTCGCCGGTAAAGGCGTGGGTCCGGAACGATCGCGGCCCGAAGCCGAAGCCCAGGTCGAATTCGTCGCCCGGCGGCACGGTGCGCTGCATGCCGGCGCTGCTGGCCACCACGAACAGGTGGCGCACCCCCGCGTGCAGCGCGGCAATGCCCTGCAGAATCGCGGTGCCCGAGTCGAGTCCACTGGAGCTGAACCGGCCGGAGCTGATCAGCCCGACCGTGGCGAATCCGTGGCGGCCCAGAAAGCTGGTACCGGTCTGCAGGTCGAGTCCGGCGCCGAGGCCGCCATCGTTGTAGCCGAACGCGGCCGGGGTCGCGAGCAGGGTGAGTCGGGCGGTGGAGCTGATGTCGATGTCTTCATCGCGATCGAAACTCTGGTACCCGCGGTAGACCACAAACCGGGCCCGGCTGGCCTCGCTGTAGACACCCACTGCACCTGAGGTGTGCTGCGGAACCGCCGGCCCCGGCTCGCCGATCCGCCAGCCATCGGTCTGCACGAAACCGGTGAGCCCCACTCGCAGGTATCCCCCGGAAGATCCCCGGATGGCATGACCCAGATCAGCCAGATAGAGGGCGTGATTGCGGGTCAGGGTGTCGAGTGGATCGGGATTGCCGTCGAAATACCGCAGCACCCGCTGATTGTTGAACCGGGCGCTGAGCAGAAACTCCGTCCGGGCGCCGAGTGATAGCCAGGGCTGGCCGATACTGAAGGCGCCGGCCTTGCCGTCGCTCTTGCTCTCGTACCCGGCCGATACCCCGACCTTCCGGGCGATCAGTCGTGGCAGGGCGGCCCCGATGCTGAACACATCACGATCGGGATTGTGCCGGTAGCCGATCAATCCCTGGGTACCGGTTCCCAGCAGGTTGGTGTCGAACAGGGAAGCCGAGTAGGCGAACTGATTGCCGGTGGCACCGAAGGTCAGGTTGAGTCGCGTGGTCCAGCCGTCGAGAGTCTTCAGCCGGATCACAAAGCCGGAGTCGGTGGTGAGGGTGTCGAAATGCACTTCGCGGAAATGGCCCAGCCGGCGGAGATTGCGTTCGGTCTCGGCGACCAGCGCGCTGTCGTACGGCTGGCCCGGCTTGAACAGGAATTCGCGACGGATGACCCACGGCCGGGTCACCCGGTGGAGACTGTTGCCCACCCGGGCCCACCAGTGATGGGTCTGGGTCGAGTCGAACAGGTTGCCCCGGTCAAGTTCGATCGAGCGGATGACGGGCAGGGGACTGACGGTGTCCGCCGCCACCGAATCGGGGTGGGTCGAGTCGGCCGATACCGGTTGCTGGGCCCACAGCGAGGTGGCGCAGCCGAGGGCCAGGAGCGGCGGCAGCGATCGCCGGGCCGCGCGCAATACCAGTGAGGTCAGCACATTCACGCCAGCAGTTCCATCAGTTCGGCGGCGCTCGCGATGATTCGATCGGGAACAATGCCGCTGTCCCGCAGCGTTTCCTCCCGGAATTTACCGGTACGCACCAGCCAGCCCTGGCACCCGGCGCGCTGAGCGCCCTGGATATCGGACCAGAGATCATCGCCCACCATCACCACGTCGGCGGGATCCCATCCGGCGCCCAGGCTGGCGAGTGCCTGGTGGTAGTATGGCATGCTCGGCTTACCCATGATGTCGGCGGTCCGGCCGGTGGCATACTCGAGTCCCGTGACGAATGCGCCGGCATCGAGCCGGAGGCCACCGGCCGACTGAAAGTAGCGGTCACGAGAGAGGGCCAGGAAGCGGGCGCCGGCGTTGAGGGCTTCAAAGGCGGACTGCATGAGGTCGAACGACCATTGGGGTCCGAGGTCACCGATGAGAACGGCGGACGAGGTGGACGAGGCGGTCACGACGGGCACGCCGGGCTCGATGGACGAGCCGTGAGCATTCCCCCCTTCCCCCCATCCCCCTTCCCCAGCTGTCCCCCCGGTCAGCTCAAACTCGGCCAGATCGGCGAGTGCTGCCCCGGGTACGAACGGCATCACCCGCCGGATCCCTTCCGCCTTGAGCAGCGCTGTCGCTGAAACCAGTGGAGTTACGATTTCTGATGCAGAGACCTCGAAACCGAAGCTGCGCAACCGCTCGACCAGCCCGGCCCGGGACGCCGACGTGGTATTGGTCAGGAACCGGCATGGCACTCCGCGGTGCCGAATCGCCGCCAGGGCCGCAGCCACGCCGGCGATCGGTGCCCCGCCACTATAGAGGGTGCCATCGAGATCGAGCAGCAGGGCCTTGGGCATGGGAGGGGAATCATGGGGGGCCGCGAGGTGGGACACAATTGCGACCGCCGCGGAGATACCCTTGGCCGCATCGCCAAGGCAATGTACGGCGACCCGGCGCGCTATCCACTCATCGTGTCGGCCAACCGGATCGCCAATCCCGACCGGCTGGTGGTTGGCCAGGAATTGGTGATACCCGATGCACAGGCCGCAGGCGCGGGAGTGAGCGCGGGAGCCGCTCCGGCATCGGCCACGCCGGGTGCCGCCACCGGGCATCTGGCGTCGCTCAACCAGCAGCGGCTGTCCGGACTGCATCCGATCGTGGCCACCGGGGCCGCAGCATGATCGATCTCTGGGTCCACGCCGGGATCGCGGTGCTCGTCACCCAGGGGCTGCGGACCTGGGCCGAACAGGACAGCCTGTACGCCAAGGGCCGCACCAGGCCGGGCGGCATCGTCACCAACGCCAGGGGTGGACAGAGCTGGCACAACTTCGGGCTGGCCTTCGATATCATAGTGCTGGATGCGCTGGGCAAGGCCGACTGGAACACCGGCCATCCATTCTGGACCGCCGCGGCAGCAATCGGGAAGTCGGTAGGACTGGAGTGGGGCGGGGACTGGAAGAAACTCAAGGATCTGCCGCACTATCAGTACCCCGGTGGTTTGGCCCTGCCGGAGTGCCGTACATTGTTCGAGCAGGGCGGGCTGACGGCCGTTTGGGCCAGAGTCAGATAGACAGCCAGAGTCGGCGCCCGACCGGGGCCGCGGATTCGGAAATCAAGGGGTCGGTCATGAGCCAGACAGCGCCATCCACCACACCCACCGCCGAGTGTGACCTGATCATGAAGGGCGGGATCACCAGTGGAGTGGTCTACCCGCCGGCCATCCTCGAACTCAAGAGCAAGTATCGGTTCCGCAGTATCGGCGGCACCTCGGCCGGCGCCATTGCCGCGGGACTGACGGCGGCAGCGGAGTTCGGCCGCGCCGCCAACGGCTTCGAGCGGCTGCAGGAGGCATCGGCCCAGCTGGCCCAGCCCGGTTTCCTGATCTCGCTGTTCCGACCCACCGGCGGCACTGGCCCGCTGTTCCGCTTCGCGCTCCGGCTGTCGGTCCTGCTGTCGGGCAAGCGGAAGGGGGCGTTCAAGGCGGTGACCGCGACGCATCGAGGGCTGTTCGAGGCCACGCCGATCATGTACACCATCGGGGTGGTGCTGGCCGCGTCCCTGGGACTCGCCTTTGCCGCTGGCACGGCGGCATTCTGGACCCCGCAGGCGCTGGCCGGGGCCCTCGACCGCTACGGCATCCTGTCGCTGTTCGCGCTGAACTGGCTCTGGACCGCGATCGCCATCGCGTGCCTCCTCTTCGCGATCACCGTCCTGGCGCCGATACCCGGATTGATCCGGCTGCTCTGGATCCTGGCTCGAACAGTGCCGGACAACCAGCTCGGAATCTGCCGCGGCACCCGCAACCGCCCCTCCGACAAGCCGGCCGTCACCGAGTGGCTGCACCAGCAGATCCAGCGTTGCGCCGGGCGGGACGTCGACGATCCGCCGCTGACCTTCGGCGAGCTCTGGGCCGGGCCCGCCGACTGGGCGGTCCGCGGCACCGCCGCCAAGCCGTCGATCGATCTCCGGATGATCACCAGCTGCCTGAGCCAGCATCAGCCGTTCGTGCTGCCATTCAGCAACGAGATTTTCGCCATGCGGGATCGCGACGCCGAGCTGTTCTTTCCGCCGGCGGTGGCCCGGTGGCTGGCCGACAAGGCACCGCCGGTCCAGGCCGACGTGAAGCTGCCGGCCGGATTCCGGTATCTGCCGGTCGGCGCAGACCTGCCAGTGCTGGTGGCGGTGCGGATGAGCCTGAGCTTCCCGGTGCTGTTCAGCGCGGTGCCACTCTATTCGCTGCCGCTTCGCGCCGCCCGGCCCGGCGCCCCACCGGTCACGATTCCCGCCGAGGCGCTGCAGCTCAACTGGTTCAGCGACGGCGGGATCTGCAGCAACTTCCCGATTCATTTCTTCGACAACTGGCTGCCGCGGCGCCCGACCTTCGGCATAACGCTCACCTCGCTGCCGCCCGAAAGCTTTGTTGCCGGCGGCCGGGTGTCCAGTGACTACATGGCCATGTCGCGGCCCTCGGGCCAGGTCCCGACCGGCCCGCCCGATGACGGCACCCACACCCTGTTCAACGACCCGGTCTACCTCCCGCGGGCCGGAGACGAACAGGCCCCCGAGTGGGTGCCACTCGGCGATGCCCAGACCGGCGGCCGGCGGCATCCCGACCTGTTCCAGTTCCTCGGCGCCATCTTCACGACGGCGCAGAACTACCGGGACAACGCCCAGTCGCTGCTGCCCAGCTATCGCGAGCGGGTGATCCAGATCCGGCTCAAGGACGATGAAGGCGGACTCAACCTCAACATGCCCGCCGCCACCATCCAGCGGATCGCCGATCATGGCCGGATGGCCGGCGCGGTGCTGCGGGACCGGTTCGATTTCTCCGAGCACCAGTGGGTCCGCTACCGGGTGCTGCTGGCCGAACTGGAACGCAACCTCGGCACCATGGGCAGCGTGGTGGAGGCCGATCGCGCCTTCTGGCTCGGGGACCTCGGCAAGCGGGCCTGGTGCGTCGAGCCGGCGCTTCGCTATGCCTATCCGCGGCCGGAAGACTGGTTCAAGACCGCATCGGACCGGTTGGCCCAGCTGTTGAGCGTGTCGGATTCGTGGGGCACCACGGCGCTGTTCCAGGAGGCGCCACCGGCGCCTCGGCCGGCGCTGCGGGTGGTGCCGGTGGGGTGATGGCGGACGGCCGTGCCGCGCCGGCCGGCCGGCACTGCCGGCTGCTTACGGCGCTGCCAGAATTGATAGCTGCCACTACCCAGGAGGCATCATGCCCGTCACTGAACTGATTCTCTGGCAGAATGTCCCGACCGGATCCCGGGTCGATGTCAGTGTGGAGCCCGTCGAGCAGCCGCTGACCAGCGACGGCGAGCACACCTTCGGCGCGACGACCCTGGAGCAGGCCGACGATCTTTCGCTGCGACCCGGTCCGCACAGTTTTCGGCGGTTCACGCAACCGGGGAGTCATACCATCGACATCCGAACCGCAAATCAGTCGGCCCAGCCGATTGCGGTCACGGTCACCGCCGCCCTGTTCGATGCTGATGGTCAATCACTGACTGATCCCGAGGTTCGCCCGAGACAGGTTCCGTCCAACGATACCTATCTGGTCATGCTGGTCGTCAAAGTGGTCGGAGAGGCACCACCGGCCACACTGGAGCCGACTGCCGTGAAAAAGAAGGCAGGAGCCAGGAAGGGCGGCCCGAAGAAGGCCAAGCCCCGGAAGGGGGGCTCATGAATCCCACGATCCTGCTGGTGGGGCTCACCGTATTCGCGGGCCGGTCGCTGTCGGCGCAGGCGGCTGACTGTCTGGCCAAGGAGAGCATCACCGATTGCTGGCACCGGCTGGACTCGTTGCAGGCCGGCGGCATTACCAGCAGCCAGGCCGACGAACCGGAAAAGGCACTCGCCAAGCGAACGGCCGGCATTTCCTCGCTGGGAAACAGCTTTGCCTCCACCATCAATGACTTCCTGCCGCAGATCGCCGGCGCGCTCGGTCTGACCCAGACCACGACCGAGGACGGGGCCACTTCCCTCGAAACCAACCTGCGGCTGCCGCTCGGGACCAAGCCGCAGCGGGTACGGCTCCAGGGTGTGTTGCGGAAGGCCTCATTGTATCAGCCGCTGGCCGATAGCCTGGCGGATGGCCGCACGACTGCATTGGAAAAAGGGCTCGGGGACTTCGATGATGTCCGGATCGCCGCGGCCTGGAATCTCGAGAGCCGGACGATGGGGCGCAGCTTCGAAGCGGCCCGGGTGCTGAGCAGTCACATCCTTCGCGAGCAGATCGAGACTGCCACCAGCACCCCGGCCTTCATTGCCGTCAGGCAGCGGGCGGAGTTGGTCATCGGCTCCCTGACCTTTACCCAGGCCGACTACGATCCAGCCACGGCGACGGTGCCTGGCTGTGAATTCAACCGCATCTCGGCGGCCAACCGGACCCCGATCGGCTGTTTCACAGCCGCCAAGCAGGCCGAAGTCGAAGTGGCGGTGGCCGAGGCCCTGAAACTGGTGCGGGACGGGGAGTCCAAACTCGCCGACCAGCTCGAGGTGTCCGAGTTCTACCGCATCGGGACGCTGGTCAACAACCAGCCCCAGTTCAACCTCGAGTTCGGCGCCGATGTCCGGAACAACCTGGTCGGGCCCGATGGGTTGACCTTCACCGCCCGATACGAGGGCGGCTTTACCAACCTGAATGGTCTCCGGTCCCACGCCCGGGCCCATTGCGGGGCCGCCACCGATGAAACGATCTCGGGCAGCTGCCTGCGCAACTACCTGTCGCAACCAGGCGTGCGGTCCTCCATGGACCGCGGCGACCGATTCTTCATCTCGGCGGCCGTCTCTCATCGCTCGGAATACCTGGCCACTCTACCGGATGATTCGCTCTCATTCAGCCAGAGGGGCGGCTGGGACCTGATCGGGAACGCCGGCTACGGCCGCTACCTGACCTTCAGCAAGACGGGGGAGGAAACCGGGCGGCTGGATCTGACCCTGGTGTATATCCACCACTACGACGATCCCAACCGGCAGAATCGGCTGGTGGCCAGCGGCACCTATACCTACCGGATCAGTGCCAATCTGGTGTTTGCCACGGGGATTTCGTATGCGTCGCGCCCGGAATTCCTGGGCGACGTGAACCACAAGGTGAGCGCGAATTTCGGACTGCGGTATCGTCTGGTTCGGGCCCAATCCGGCAGCGAGGATCAGTAGCGCCCCAGGTAGTTCTTCACCTCCCAGGTCGTCACTTCCCGGTTGAACTGGGCCACCTCCTCACGCTTGGCCTCGAGAAACCGCTCGACCAGGTGCTCACCCAGCGCCGCCTTGATCACGTCGTCCTTCTCGAACCGGTCCAGCGCCTCGTGCAGGTCGCGGGGCAGGTCGTCGATCTGGTACTTCCGCCGGTCCCTGAAGCTCATCCGGAAGATGTTGCGGTTGACCGGCTCCCGGCACTGGAGCTGGTTGGCCACCCCGTCGAGTCCGGCGGCCAGCTGCACGGTCAGCGACAGATACGGATTGGCCGACGGATCGGGCATCCGGAGCTCGCAGCGGGTGCCCTCGCCGCGGCGCTCGGGAATCCGGACCAGCGGTGAGCGGTTGCGGAGCGACCACGCCACGTTGACCGGCGCCTCGTACCCCGGCACCAGCCGCTTGTAGCTGTTGATCAGCGGGTTGGTGATGGCACAGAACCCCCGGGCGTGCTGCAGCAGTCCTTCCACGTACGACAACGCCACACTCGACAGCTGGTGCTCGGCCCTGGGATCGTGAAAGGCGTTGTGCTTGCCCTTGAACAGCGACTGGTGGGTGTGCATCCCGCTGCCGTTCTGGCCCTGGATCGGCTTGGGCATGAACGAGGCGACGAACCCGTGCCGGCTGGCGATGTTGCGGACGATCGAGCGGAAGGTGGCGATGTTGTCGGCGGTGGTCAGCGCATCGGCGTACTTGAAATCGACCTCGTGCTGCCCCGGTGCCACCTCGTGGTGGGCCGCCTCGACCTCGAATCCCATCAGCTCGAGATCGGTGACGATCAGCCGCCGGATCTCCTCGCCCTTGTCGACCGGCGTGAGGTCGAAGTAGCTGGCCTCATCATGGGTAATGGTCGTGAGCCCGCCGTGGCCGTCCTTCTCGAACAGGAAGAACTCCACCTCGCAGCCGGCCATCATGCTGTAGCCCAGGCCGGTGGCCCGCGCGATCATCCGCTTGAGTGCCAACCGGGGGCAGCCGGCGAATGGCTGGTGATCGGGCGTGTAGATGTCGCACAGCAGCCGGCCCACCCGCCCCGCACTGCCTTCCTCCGGCAGGACCCGGAAGGTGGTCAGGTCCGGCACCAGCAGCATGTCACTCTCCTCGATCCGCACGAACCCCTCGATCGAGGAACCGTCGAACATGATCTCGCCGTCGACTGCCTTGGCAAACTGGCTGGCCGGCACCTCGACACCCTTGTTGACGCCGAGGATATCAGTGAACTGGAGCCGGAGGAATTCGATCCCGAATTCCCTGGCCAGGCGGAGGACGTCCGCCTTGCTGGAGCCGGTCAGGGCGCGGGGAAAGCTGGCGATGGGGGGCAGGGACGAGGGCATGAGCGTCGGGATTCAGAGGAGGAGGCCACAAACAACAGCGGCGGGGAAACCCCCGCCGATCCGGCTCAGCCCAGGCTTTCGAGCAGCTTCCACAACTCCAGCGGACTGAAATCGTTGAACCGGGAGATGATGTCCCGCTCGGTCCATTCCCGGAAAATCCACCCCGACGACCGCTGCTTGGTCCCTTCCACGAAGTGAACTCGGCCCTGGGCCAGTTCTCCCTCGATCCGGGTTTCCAGGTAGACACTCCAGCGGATTTCGTTGCGTGCCAGGTCGCCCAGGTGGCGGGCGGCCGGGGCCTCGGGAACCGGCGAGGCGCCGGAGGGATAGAGCGGCGATTGCGGCTGACCCAAGCGTCCTCCATGGCGGAGATTCGACTACCACGATAGTGAAGTTGGTCGGCTTAATAAAGGGCCAAAAATAGACGAGAGTCGAGAGACGAGAGTCGTCTTGACCCTCCGGCCTTGGCGCGTCATCCGACGATCCAACCATCCAACTATCCCACCATTCAACCCGGAACCCGGAACCTGTTGGACCGTGAACCGTGAACCTTTCCCCATTTTCCACGCCTTCCCACATTTCCTCCACGTGGAGACTGTTGAGGCTGTGGAACGTGCCATCCCCCGCCGCACGCGTTAGATTCTCGCCCCGATGACTGACACACCTGCCACCGACCCGCTGACCCCCTGCCCCTCCTGCGGCACGGCTTCGAGCGGCCGCTTCTGCAGCAAGTGCGGCACTGCCCTTGGACCGCCCAGCTGCGCCCATTGCAGCGCTGAGCTCCGGCGCGAAGCCCGGTTCTGTCACAAGTGCGGCCGGGCAGTCCGGGGAGGCCAGGACAGCCGGACCCCGTGGATCGTGGCGTGGACGACAATCGTCATCCTGATTTCGATCATCATCTGGTCGGTGGTCGGTACCAAGCCGGCCGCCCAGGCGCCGCAGATGGCCAACAACGGCGCCACCGGCGCAGCCGGCAGCCGGGCGGCGCCCGACGCCACGCCGCCTGACATCAGCCAGATGACGCCGAGGCAGCGGTTCGACCGGCTGTACGACCGGATCATCGGCGCGCTGGAGCAGAATGACAGCGCCACCGTGCTGCGGTTCTCGCCGATGGCCCTGGCGGCCTACGCCCAGCTTGACAGCGTCGACGCCCTGGCCCGCTTCGACGTCGGCACCCTCCAGGCCACACTGGGTGACCTGCGGGGCGCCGGTGCCCTGGCCGATACCATCCTGGCCAATTCACCCAATCATTTGTTCGGCTTCATGCTGCAGGGCACCGTGGCCGATTTTCAGGGCAACAAGGCCGCGCTGGAACAGAGCTACCGCAGTTTCCTGGCCCACTACGACGCCGAGCTCAAGAGCGGCAAGCCCGAGTACCGGATCCACCAGCCGCTGGTTGACGATTTTCACGATCGGGCGCTGGGAAAAAAATAGTCGAGAGACCAGAGTCTAGAGTCGAGACTTAGATGGCCGGCAATCTGTCATCACGAGGGCGCGCAGCGACCGAGGGAACTACTGCACTCCACTCGGAGCTTGCTGGACGATTCCCCGTGATTGCGGGCCAGATCCCTCGCCCTCGCTTCACTCGGGCTCGTGATGACAATGCACCCGAACCCCGGAACCTGTCGAACCGTGAACCGTGAACCATTTTTCGAGGACATGATGGCACCCCGGACAATCCACGTCTCCCACTCTCCCGACTCCGACGATGCCTTCATGTTCTATCCGCTGGCCGAAGGCAAGATCGACACCGGCGAGTTGCACTACGTCCACGAGTTGTCGGACATCGAGTCGCTGAACCAGCGGGCCCTCAAGGGGGAGCTCGAGGTCACCGCGGTCTCGATCCACGCCTACGCCCACCTCCACAAGACCTACGCGCTGCTCTCAAGCGGCAGTTCCATGGGCGACGGGTACGGCCCCCGCCTCGTGTCCACCTCACCGGCGCCCGCCGACCCGCGGGCCGCAGCCAGGGGAAAGCGAATTGCGGTTCCCGGCAAGTTGACCACCGCGTTCCTGGCCTTGCAGCTCTGGCAGCCCGACTTCATTCCCGTCCTCATGCACTTCGACGAGATCGATCCCGCGGTACTCCGCGGCGAGGTCGACCTCGGCCTGTTGATCCACGAAGGCCAGCTCACCTACAAGGACCAGGGACTCCATCTTTGGGCTGATATGGGCGAATGGTGGCTCACGGAAACCGGCCTCCCCCTCCCGCTCGGCGGCAACGTGGTCCGTCGTGACCTCGGGCCCGCCATCGTCAAGCAGGTGGCCCGCGACCTCAAGGCCAGTATCGAATACAGCCTGGCCCATCGCGGCGCCGCACTGGCCCATGCCAAGCAGTACAGTCGCGGACTGGCCGACGAGAAGACCGATACCTTCGTCGGGATGTACGTGAACCAGTGGACTGTCGACTACGGGCCTCGCGGACGGGAGGCGGTCCAGCTGCTGCTCGACCGGGCCTATGCCGCCCGACTGATTCCCGAGGCGGTCCGGGCCGAATTTGTCAGCCCCTGATCGCTTGGCGGCCTCCGGCTGGGGGATTAGCTTCCCCCAGTCGTTGCTATAATCGAAAGGCCCCCGCCTCGACGGCAGCCTTCCGGCCCTCATCGAAGGAGCACTCGTGCCGCTGTCCGACGGATCCGTCAGCGTCCTGGTCGTGGACGACGAAGAGCCGATCCGGAACGCGCTCAAGAAGTTCCTGACCCAGCAGGGCTACGAGGTGGCCACCGCCGCCTCCGGTGACGAGGCCATCAAGGTCCTCCAGCGCCAGAAGATTGCCTGCATGCTGCTGGACGTCCGGATGCCGGGCCGCAGCGGGATCGACCTGGTTCCCCAGGTCATGGAGCTCGAGCCCAGCATCGCCATCCTGATGCTGACCGCCGTCAACGACGCCACCACCGCCGCCCTCTGCATGCAGCGCGGCGCCATGGATTACCTCACCAAGCCCATCGATCTCAGCGACCTGGCCCGCGCCATCCTGCGGGCCATCCGCCGCCGTGACAGCCTGCTCGAACAGCAGAACATCAATCAGTGGCTCAAGGAAGAAGTGGCGCTCCGCACCGCCGAATTGCGGCGGGAGCGGGCCAAGCTGGAGCGGCTGTCGGTCGCCACGCTTGAGGCCCTGGTCAATGCGCTCGAAGCCAAGGACGCCTACATCCGGGGCCATTCGGCACGAGTCGCCGACCTGGCCGCGATGATCGCATCCGAAATGTCGCTGCCGGACGAGGTGGTCGAACAGATCCGGATGGCCGGCCGGCTCCACGATATCGGCAAGATCGGGATCCGCGAAGGCATCCTGACCAAGCAGGGACCGCTGACCACCGAGGAGTACGAGCAGGTCAAGCAGCATGTGGTGGTGGGTTCCCAGATCCTGGCCCCGCTGGCGCACCTCGGCGAGATCATCACCTACGTGCGCAGCCACCACGAGCGCTGGGACGGTCAGGGCTATCCTGACCGGCTCCAGGGCGAGCAGATCCCGCTCGGCGCCCGGATCCTCGGCGCCGCCGAAATCTTTGATGCCCTGACTACCTCGCGGCCGTACCAGGAAAAGATGCCGGCCGATGTGGCGGTCGAGCGGATGCGGGATCTGGCCGGCAACGTGCTCGACGAGCAGGTCTACAAAGCCCTCGAAACTGCGGTCCGCAAGCGCCAGACCCTCACCTTCCTGGACGACCCGCGGTCCTGACTGGTTGGTCCCCCGTATGAGTTCGCTGGTACTGATCATCGAGGACGATCCCGCCCAGAGCCGCCTGCTCGGCAAGATGCTGGAGGCGTCGGAGTATCGTGTGCTCACCGCCGCCGACGGCGAGAGTGGCCTCAGCACCGCCGTGAGCGCGCATCCCGACCTGATCGTGCTCGACGTCATGATGCCGAGGCTCAACGGGTACCAGACCTGCCGTGCGCTCAAGGCAAATCCGGCCACCGCCGGCATTCCGATCATCATGCTCACCACCAAGGACCAGCCCGCCGACGCCTACTGGGCCGGTGAGGTCGGCGCTGATCTCTTCATGCACAAACCGATCGACCTGCCGCTGCTGCTCCAACAGATAGCCCGGTTCACGGCGCCCCGGTGACCGGACTCCAGATCATTCTCATCGCCTCCGCGGCGATGTTCGGCATTGGTGTCATCGGGATCATCACCTGGCTGGCGTACTCGGCGTGGTTGTCCCGGCTCGAACGCCGGCTCGAGGCCCGCAAAGGGGTCTACCGCGACCTGGTGACGGGCCTCGCCACCCGCGAGCGGGCCCTGCTTGAACCCGAGCTGCACCAGGGCCGCACCCTCCGCGACTTCGAAGCGCTCGAAGCAGTCCTCGAGGAACAGGCCCGTGGCGTCACCGAGCGTCCGGCCTGGCTGCTCGATGCCTATGACCGGCTTGGCCTGGTCGACAAGTACGTCGAGAAGCTCCGGACCGCCCGGCAGTGGCGCGAACGCGCCTTTGCCGCCGAGTTGCTGGGCCGGGTCGGCAACGCCAAGGCCGTTCCGGTGCTGCTCGAGACGGTGCAGGCCACCCGGACCGAAGATGCCGACGTCCGCGAAATTGCCCTCCGGGCCCTGGCTCGCATCGCCGACCCGCGCGCCGTGCCGCCGCTGGTCGAGGCACTTCGCCAGGCCGAGGTGTGGCTGGCGCCGAGGATTGCCGATATCCTGGTGCGCCATGGCCAGCTGGTCATCGATCCGATGATCGGCTTCCTCGAGGAAACCGCTCGCCATCCCGCACGGGCCTGGGCCGCCAACATCCTTGGCGAGATGAAAGCCGCGCGGGCCTTTCCAGCGCTGGCCCGCGCCCTGTCCGATCTCGATGACGAGGTCCGCGCCAAGGCCGCCGGCGCCCTCGGCCGGCTCGGCGACCATCGTGCCATTTCCTACCTGCTCGATCATCTGCTCACCGACCCTGCCCCATTTGTCCGGGCCCGGATTGCTGGTGCCCTTGGCCAGTTCGGTGATTCCGAAGTCATCGATCACCTGGTCCGGGCCCTCGGCGATCCCGCCTGGTGGGTCCGGATGCGCAGCGTCGAGGCACTGGAACAGATCGGCCCGGTGGCGGAACAGCCGCTGCTGCTGGCCCTGGCCGATCCCGATCCTGAAATCCGGGTCCGCGCCGCCGTGGCGCTCGAGCGTCTCGGGGTGCCGGCCCGGCTGGTCGACACCTTCGCGGCCGGCAAAGGCACCGCCGAATCTCAGGAGCTGATGGCCCGCTTTGCGGCGGCCGGCGCCCGTGAATTCCTGGCCGAGCAGCTGCATCATCCGTCGGCTGATGTCCGCCGCGCGGTGCTGACCGCGATCCGTTCGACCGGGCGGCGCGACCTGCCGACCGAACTGATCGAAACCGCCGGCACCGATGCCGATGGCCAGGTCCGCACCATGGCACTGGAAATCCTCCGCCAGTTTGGGGCGCGGGAAGCGGTGCCGGTGGCACTCGATCGTCTGGCCGATCCGGTGGACGCGGTCCGCACCGCCGCCACCGAGCTGCTCGGTGATCTCGGGGACGCTGGCCTGGCTGAGACGCTGCGTCCCCGCACCGGCGATTCCGAAGCGTCAGTCCGCGCCGCCGCCGCCCGCGCCCTCGGCTACATCAAGGCCGATGGCGTCGACGCCGAGATTCAGCGGTTGCTGCGTGATCCGGAACCGAGCGTGAGAATGGCGGCGGCCCAGGGCGCCGCGGCCGGTGGCTGGCGCGGCACCGAAGCCCCATTGCTGCAGCTGCTGGGAGACAGTACCGCCGCCGTGCGCCTGGCGGCCGCCCGGGCGCTGGGCTCGGTGGGTACCGCCGAGTCGCTGCCGGTACTGATCCGGACCTTCCGGGATGCACCGCCCGATCTCCGCCAGGCCATCATCGATGCCGTCGCCCACATCAAGCTCGAGGAACTCAATTCGCTGCTCGACATCCTGCTCGAGCGCAACGACATCGCCAGCCGGCTCACCACGGTCGAGACCATTTCCCGGATCGCCGGCCCCGCCTCGCTCGGCCTGCTGGCCAAACTCTGGCGCGATCCTGCGCCCGAAGTACGCGGCGCCGCGGCGGCGGCCCTGGCGGAGCGCGGCGATGAAGCCGGCGCCCTGCTCGATGCCGGCCTCACCGACCCGGAAGAGGCGGTGCGCGCCGCTACGATCGACGGCCTGGTGCGGATGGGGCGGAGTACCGTCGGGCCGGCGCTGCTCACGCTGGTAATTGAAGATCCGTCGGACCTGGTGCGGGAACGTGCGGCCCTGGCCATCGGCCTGTTCCGGCTGAGTGGCGGAGAGGTGGCCCTGCTCCGGGCCTGCCGTACCGATGAGCGCCTCACGGTCAGGGCCGCCGCGATTCTGGGGCTCGGCGCCTTTGACCAGGAGAGCATGGTCGCCCAGGTCATTCAAATGGCCGATGAAAAGGCGCTGCGTGAATTGCTGGCCTCACGGCTGGCGGAAGATCTTGAGTACCAGCGGCTGGCCGAACGGCTGCGCGAGGCCCGCCACGTCGAGCTGCGCGCGTTGGGGGCGGTGTCGCGACAGGAAATGGAAGGAATTCTGGCCGAGGGCATGCGCGGTGCCCTCGATCCCGATGCCCGAATACGCCTGGTGTCGGGACTCCGCGCCTTTCAGGGCGATCGCAGCCGCACCGCGCTGCTCCAGGTGCTGCGCAGTGACCCGAGCCCCCAGGTCCGGGCGGCGGCGCTGGCGGCCGTCGGCTCGATGCTCGACACTGAAGAGCTGCTGCTCACCGCCGGTCGGGCCCTCGGCGACCCGCAGAGCTCGGTCCGCCGGACCGCCGTGACCCTGCTGGCGCGGATTGCTCCCGAGCGATCACTGCCGCTGCTGATCCGCGCCCTCCGGGCCGACGATGAGGTTCCCACGCTTCAGGCCATCGCGGCGCAGGCGGAATCGGCCTTCCCGATCTTCCTCGACCTGCTGCTGGGACTGGCCATCGATGGCGAAGAGGCCGTGCTGATCACCCGGGTGGCCCGCTACATCCATCATCCTGATCTGCGCCGCCTGCTGCCGGCCTTTGCCCGCGACAAGTCGGCCCCGGTGCGCGAGGCGCTGGCCGCGCTGTGGGCCGCCCGGCCCGATCTCAACGATGACACCGCCCTCTCGGCGCTGGCCACCGACCCCGCGGTTCCGGTCCGCCGGGCGGCGCTACGGGCCTGGCTGGCGGCGGGCCGGCTCGATGCCGCCGAACGGATGGCGGCCGATCCCGATCCCGAATTGCGTACCGACCTGGCCCTGGGTCTCAAGGGCCATGGCAAGGTGTCCGATGCACTCAGTCTCGATCCCGATGAGCGGGTGCGCAGTGCCGTATGGGTGGCGCGACTACTGAACGGCGTCCTGAGCGAGATCCCCGCCGATGGTGCCATCACCCGGGCCAACGCGGCCGCGGCCATCCGGCGTGAAACCGATTCGCTGGCCCTCCGGCGCATCGCCGAGCAGGAGACCGACATCCAAAAGCGGCGGGCCGCCGTACTGGCACTGGCGGTGTTGGGTGATCCGCTGGCCGGCGAACTGGCCACCCGCGATCCCGACCAGCCCATTCGGGCCGCCGTGGTCCGGATTCTGGCCTGGGATGGCACGCCATGATCCACAACCTGATCGAGATCGCCAAGCTGCTCGGACTCGGGGTCCAGGTCCTGTTCGTCAGCTATTTCATCTGCTACAACCTGTACACCATCGTGCTGATCGCTCTGTCGGCGCGTCAGGTCCGCCGCCGGGTGGCGGGACATTTCGTGGAAGACCTCGACCTGATCGACAACAGTGACTCGACCAAGCCGCTCACCATGGTGGTGCCGGCCTTCAACGAAGAAGTCACCATCGTCGACAGCATCACCAACCTGATCCACTGCGACTACCCGCGGTTCGAGGTGGTGGTGGTCAACGACGGATCGAAGGACCATACCCTCGAGGTCCTCAAGCAGGCGTTCCGGCTCCGCCGCAGCGACCTGCCGTATCGGGAGGCCATCGGCACCGCCCCGGTGCGCGGGATGTACGAGGCCACCATTCCGCTGCCACCCGAGGTGGCCCGGCTGATCGTCATCGACAAGGACAATGCCGGCAAGGCTGATGCGCTCAATGCCGGCATCAATGCCTCGACGTCACCGTATTTCGTCTCGCTCGACGCCGACAGCATCCTCGACCAGCGGGCCCTCAAGGAGCTGGTCAGGGTCATCCAGGAGGATCCCCGGGTCATTGCGGTCGGCGGCCAGGTGGCCATTGCCAACGGCTGCGTCATCCGCAACGGCAAGGTCATCAGCGTAGGTCTGCCATCCCACCCGCTGGCCCGGTTCCAGATGGTGGAATACCTTCGTTCCTTCACCACGGGGCGGACCGGTCTCGACCGGCTGGGCTCGGTGCTGATCCTGTCGGGTGTCTTTGCCGTGTTCGAGAAGGACTCGGTCATCCGAGCCGGCGGCTACCTGACCCCGTTCGTGGCCTCGAAGGTGGCGCTGGAGTACGTCGGGTCGCGGGCCGGCACGGTCTGCGAGGACATGGAAATCATTGTCCGGCTGCACCGCTATGCCCGCGACAAATTGAAGGACCGGCGGGTGGCCTTCCTGCCCCACCCGGTGGCCTGGACCGAGGTACCGGAGTCGCTGGAGTCGCTCCGCAAGCAGCGGGGGCGCTGGTATCGCGGGCTCCGCGAGTCGCTGTTTTATCACCGTGACATGCTGTTCCGGAAGAAATACGGACGGATCGGCTGGTTTGCCCTGCCGGCCTTCTGGCTGTTCGAGTACTACGGCCCGATCGTGGAACTGGCCGGCTATGCCTTTTTCGTGGTCTTCCTGATTGTGGAGTTCCTGTTCCACCAGCCGGTGATCAACTGGGATTATGCCCGCGCTTTTCTGCTGGTCTCGGTGGGCTGGGGGGTGCTGGTCAATATCTTTGCGGTGCTGGTCGGGGCGTGGCGATTCCGGTTCGGCCTGGCCGACCGGATGCAGCGCGGCCTGCTGCCCTTCAATCGCCGCCGGGATGTGCTGATACTCCTGATGTACGGGGTAATCGAGAATTTCGGCTTCCGGCAGCTGACCCTCTGGTGGCGGCTGCGCGGACTGTGGGATGCCTGGCGCGGCAAGAATACCTGGGAAAAATTCGCCAGAGTCGGTTTCACCAAGGAACCTGAGGTCCATAGTGCCTGAACCGGGTCACCTCCAGACCCTCGTCGTGGACGACGATCCCGCCACCGCTCGACTGCTGGCGGCGCTGGTTGCGCAGAGTGGCTGGCCGGTGCCCCGCACCGCGTCCAATGGTGCTGAAGCGCTGGCCCAGGCCCCGCACCACGATCTGGTGCTGCTCGACTATCACCTGCCCGATGCCAATGGCCTCGAACTCATTCCCGCCATCCGGGCGCGCTCGGCCCGCCCGGCCATCATCATCGTCACGGCCCACGGCAGCGAGTCGCTGGCGGCCGGCGCCCTGCGGGCCGGCGCCGAAGACTACCTGATCAAGGACGCCTCGCTTTCCGAGCTGCTGCCCCAGGTCATTGAGCGGGTGCGCCGGACCCGCGCCCTGCGCGAGGCACTGGGTGCGGCGGAACGTGATCTGGTCCACGCCGAACGGCTGGCCGCCATCGGCGAGATGAATACGACGCTGCATCACACCCTGAACAATCCGCTGATGGCGGCCTTTGCCGAGCTCGACATGGTCCGGATGGCCGGACCGCTGTCGGCCGCGCAGGAAGAGTCGGTGGTCAACGTGAAGGGGGCCCTGCAGCGGATCGCCGAGATTGTCGAGCGGGCCCGGACCCTGCGGCACGACAAGACCGAGGAATATCTCGACGGCGTCAAGATGATCGACCTCTCCCGGCGTACCCAGCCGGTGCCGGCGTATCGCGGGCGCGCGCTGCTGTTGCTGCCCGACGAGGACATTGCCCGGGTGGTCGGCGCCCTGCTTCGTCACTCGGGATATCGCCCCGAGCGGATGACCAATGTGGCGGCACTCAAGACTGAGGCTCACACCCCGGACGTGGCCCTGCTGATGGTGGCCGGCACCGAGGGACGGGCCGGCACCGATGCACTGGGTGGTTACAAGCCCGGTCCCAAGGGGCCGCATCGACCGGTGATGGTGGCCTTCGTGGCGGGCGACAATACCGCGGCCCTCGCGGCCGGTGCCGATCATGTCGTCTCACTGCCATTCGATCCCGGCACCTTTACCAGCGATCTCCTGGCCGCCTTCCAGCGCTGAGAGCGTTTCCATGACAACCCGACTGCGTTGCTCCCTTGTCCTGCTGGCACTGAGCGGGGCCGCCACTCTCCACGCCCAGGCCGGGCTGATTCCCGAACCCCGCCAGTACGAATCCCGTCCTGTGATTTCACTCGCGGGTGGTTTATCGATCGCGCCGGCAGCCAATCCCGACGATCGATTCGCCGCCGCCGATCTTGTCGACGCCTTGAAACAGCGGGGCATCCGGGCCACCGCCGGCCGCGGACCCGTCATCTCGCTGATCCGCACCGGCACCGCCGGCGCCAATCGATTCGTCGCGGCCACCGCGTTCTTCGCCGACACCACTCATCGCGCCGAGGGCTACTGGCTTTCGGCCAGCGGCAGCCAGGTCACGATCGTTGCCTCGACCAGCGCCGGCATCTTCTACGGGGTCCAGACCCTCAAGCAGCTGATCGAGGGCAACGGGTCCGCCGCCCGCCTTCGCGGCGCGGTCATCGCCGACTGGCCCGCCATGCGGTGGCGCGGCTTTCATGACGACCTCTCCCGCGGCCCCGTGCCCACCCTCGAATTCCAGAAGAAACAGCTCCGCACCTTTGCGGCGTACAAGCTCAATGTCTACTCGCCGTATTTTGAGCACACCCTGGCCTATGCCTCTGATCCGCTGATCGCGCCGCCGAATGGCGCCATGACCCGGGAGGATGTCCGCACCCTGGTCGAGTACGCCAAACGGTACCACATCGAGGTCATCCCGGAGCAGGAAGCATTCGGCCACCTGCACCACGTCCTCAAGCACGAGAGTTACGCCGGCCTCGGCGAAACGCCGCACGGCCACGTCCTGGCCCCCGGTGATCCCGCCACCCTGCCGCTGATCCGGCGCTGGTTTTTCGAGATCGACTCGCTCTTTCCCGGCCGCTTCATCCATATCGGCGCCGACGAAACCGATGAACTTGGCACCGGCCGGACCCGGGCCCAGGTGGATTCCGAAGGTATCGGACAGGTCTATCTCGGATTTCTGAAGCAGATTGCCGATACCCTGCGCCCGCTCCACCGTACCCTGCTCTTCTGGGGCGATGTGGCGATGAAGCATCCCGAGCTGGTCGGTGAGCTGCCCAGGAACATGATTGCCGTGGGCTGGGATTACTGGTCGCACGACAACTTCGACCGCTATCTCAAGCCGTTCCGCGATGTGGGCATGGAAACCTGGGTGGCGCCGGGTGTCGGCAACTGGAATCGGGTCTGGCCCGAGTTCGGTGTGGCCCTGCCCAACATCCAGGGCTTCATCCGCGACGGCCAGCGGGGCGGCTCGACCGGGGTGCTCAATACCTCATGGGACGACGACGGCGAGGCAATTTTCAACGAGATCTGGTACGGCGTCCTCTTCGGCGCCGCGGCCAGCTGGCAGGCCGGCGAATCCGACATCGCCGATTTCCAGCGCAACTATGGCCGGATCTTTCACGGCGATACCACCGGCCAGATCGACCAGGCGCAGCTCCGCCTGATCGACACCCACGCCATGCTCGAAAAGGCCGACCTCGGCAGCGCCAGCAACGGCCTGTTCTGGCTCGATCCCTGGAGTGATCGCGGCCGGGGAGTCACCGAGGCGATGATGCCCGTGGTCCGCGACATCCGGCTCAATGCCGAAGATGCGCTCCGTCTGGTGGCCCGTGCCCGCGCTCAGGGTCACCTCCGCGAGACCGACGCCCTCGACGCCCTCGAACTCGGCGCCCGCCGGATCGACCTGCTGGCCATGAAGTATCAGTTTGCCGAGGAGATTGCCCGGATGTACGCCGAGGCCCGTGATTCGGTGGGGACGGACTACGCGGGGAACAAGCTGCTGGAGATCAGCCAGGTCAACGGCCGGATGCAGGATATCCGCGATGGCTTCATGCTGACCCGGGAGCTGTACCAGGCGGCGTGGCTCAGGGAAAACCGACCGTACTGGATCGAGAACGTCTTGACGCGCTACGACATCGAGCTGCAGCGCTGGATCACTCGCGGCGATCAGGTCTGGGAAGCCCGCCGGATGATGGGAAGGAAGAAGTATCTGCCGGAGAATTCGGAGATCGGTATTCCGAAACCCGTGGGCCAATAGGCGGGCAGACCGGCGGACGGACAGGCGGACCGAAACTACAAGAGCACCTCATCCCGAGGGCGCCTGAGCCCGAGGGACCTACTCCGCAATACATGAAAGCCGCATCGGATTTGTACTCCCGCCGCGGTCTCGTCGCCTGAGTTTCCACTCCGATCGCCACCGTGCTGGGTGACGGTGCACCGTGCCAGGACGCTTCAGCTTCCAGCGCCGAGGCTCGGCTTCAGCCGAGATACAGGCGGGCGGACAGGCGGACAGGCGGGCAGGCGGACAGGCGGGCAGGCGGGCAGGCGGGCAGGCGGGCAGGCGGGCAGGCGG
>JBDTTF010000047.1:0-5940 GCA_039930765.1 Gemmatimonadota bacterium
GGGAGTGTCGCTTTTTCTGTGTATGAGCCGTGGTTACTCAAGGACCGGGACCCGGTCCCCGAACAGTAAGCGGATATGTTGTATGGCCTCGCGATAGTGGTGCGGCGGCGCGAAGTGCGTGGCCGCGTGGCAGAGCGTCAGATACAGGAGCTTGCTCGCCGCGTCGGCCGAGGGGAAGTGTCCCCGGACCTTGAGCGACTTGCGGAGCGTTCGATTGAGGCTCTCGATCGCGTTGGTCGAGTGCAGGAGCCGCCGCACCGGCAGGGGATAGGCCAACGCCGGGGTGATCCGGTCCCAGTGCCGGCGCCACAGCGCCCCGATCTCCGGGTGCTGCTGGCCGAGGAGGCTGGCCTCGAACGCGGCGAAGGCCTGCTCCGCGGCGCCGACGCTCGGGGCCAGGTAGATACTCCGCCGCCCCGCCGCCACCGCTTTCCGCTCCCGCCACCCCACCGTCCCCAGGCTCTGGCGCACCAGATGGACGATGCACTGGTGGACGACCGCGTCGGGATAGACGGCGTGGATCGCTTCGGGGAAGCCGCGCAGCCCGTCGATCAGCGCGATCAGGATGTCCTGCACCCCGCGGCCCTGGAGCTCACTCAGCACCCGCGGCCAGAACGCCGCCCCCTCCTCCGCCGCGATCCAGAAGCCCAGGACCTCTTTGCTGCCATCAGCCCGCCAGCCCAGCGCGAGGTACACCACCTGGCTGCGTACCACGCCCTCCGTCCGCATCTTCACCCGCAGCCCATCGAGCGCCACCGCCAGGTAGACCGACTCCAGCGGCCGCTGCTGCCACGCCTGCGCCTCGTCCCACACCGCATCGGTGACTGCCGTGATCACGTCCGCCGACACCGGCACCTGGTAGCACTCTTCGAGGTGCGCCTGCAGGTCCCGCACGGTGAGGCCCCGGGCGTAGAGCGACAGCACCTTCTGGTCGAAGCCTGGCAGCCGCCGCACCCCCTTGGGCACGAACTGCGGGGTGAAGCTCCCGGCCCGGTCCCGCGGGATCGCCAACGGCAGGGCCCCCTCATCGGTCAGCACCGTCTTCGGCGTCGTCCCGTTGCGGGCGTTGCCTTCGGCCCCGCGCCCCTCGCCCGGCGGATAGCCGAGATGTTCGGTCAGCTCCGCCTGCAGCACCCGCTCGACCATCCGCTGCTTGAGCTGCCGAAAGACCACCTCCAGCTGGGCCGGAGTCTCGACCCCGGTCACCAGCGCGTCAATCGCCGCCGTCTGCGGATCCACCACCTTCGTCGTACGAGCCATGGCCTACCTCCGGTCGTAGGATATGACTCATACACAGACTTTCCGACAGTCCCCCCTTCGGAGCCCTATTTCTTGGCAACAGCAACAGCAACAGGAACCGCAACCGCAACTGTGACCGCAGAGACGCGGAGGACGCGGAGGGATCGCTTCATTCTCCCCTCGCGGTGTCGCGGACGAGCCCGCTTTTGTGGGAAACCGCAGTGGCTTGTTCTGTTCGCTGTTCCCTGTTCTCTGTTGGCCAACGGCCAACGGCTAATGGCTGGCTTGACTACGACCGCAGAGGCGCTGATGTTCATCGCCCTGCCCCCCTGCCCCCCTGCCCCCCTGCCCCCCTGCCCCCCTTGAAGCGCATCGCCGCCGGTCTCATCCTCTTCCGCCGCCGCCCGGGCGGGCCCCAGGTGCTGCTGGTGCACCTCGGCGGGCCGTTCTGGGCTCGCAAGGACATCGGCGCCTGGTCTATTCCGAAGGGGGAGCCGGAGCCGGGTGAAGAGTTGCGGGCTACCGCCCAGCGTGAGTTCCACGAAGAGACCGGATTTGCCCCCACAGGCATCCCATTCCCCCTGGGGCAGATCAAGCAGGCCGGCGGCAAGGTGGTCCACGCCTTTGCGCTCGAGGGGGACTTCGACCCCCAGACGCTGACCAGCAACACCTTTTCGGTCGAAACCTCCAAGGGGTCCGGGCAGTTCCGCGAATATCCCGAGGTCGACAAGGCCGAGTGGTTCGGGTTTGAGGAGGCCAGGAGGCGGATCCTGGCGGCGCAGGTCCCGCTGCTGGATGTGCTGGCCGCGGCGCCGCAGCTGGCCGATCCGTCCGCTTGATTTCCTGCCGGACCAGTTCCCCATCTTCCCGCAATTGAATTCGCTCCGCTACCTTCGATTGTCAGACGACGGCTGTTCCGGGCGTCGCGATTTCTCCAGCACGAGGCCGCCGCCGATGCCGGCAGACGCATGACCAGGCACCCATCCCGTCACGACCGGCTGTGGCTGGTCTGCAAGGCGGCCTTTGATGGCTGGTGGAATCACAACGTGCCCCGGATGGGCGCGGCGCTGGCGTATTACACTCTGTTTGCGCTGGCGCCGGTGCTGATCGTGGTCATTGCGGTCGGCGGTGCCGCGTTCGGCACGGCTGCGGTACGCAGCGAGATTGTGGGTCAGATCCAGCAATTGATCGGCAAGGACGGCGCCCAGACCGTGCAGGCGATGCTCGAGGCGGCCGGCAAGTCCTCGCCCCAGCTGATCGTCACTATCATCGGCATTGTCACCTTCGTGCTCGGCGCCACCGGCGCCTTTCTCGAGCTCCAGTCGGACCTCGACGCCATCTGGTGCGTGAAACCCAAGAACCGCGGATCGGTGCTGCGCGAACTCCTGATCCAGCGGCTGATCTCCATCGGCCTGGTCCTCGGCTTTGCCTTTGTGCTGCTCACCGCCCTGGTGCTGAGCGCCGCGCTGGCCGCCATCAGCAGCTTCGTGGGCACCAGCTTCCCGGGTGCGGCGGAGTTCTGGACTACCGCCGACCTGGCGGCCTCCCTCGGGGTCATCTCCCTGCTGTTCGCGATGATCTACAAGGTCATGCCCGATGTGGACCTGGCCTGGCGTGATGTCTGGTTCGGAGCCGTGGTCACCGCCGTCCTGTTCACCATTGGCAAGTCGGTGATCGGTCTCTACCTCGGCGCCAGTGTGCTGACTTCGACGTACGGCGCGGCCGGGTCGGTGATCGTGATCCTGGTCTGGGTCTACTATTCGTCGCAGATCCTGCTGCTGGGCGCCGCCTTTACCAAGGCGCACGTCGACGAGTTCCGGGGGACGCCCAAACCGTCGCTCGGGGCCATCAAGACGGAGGAGTCGTGACCGCAGCTCGCGCCGCCGCGCGCCGCCCGAGCTCAGTCCCGATGAATGCGCGGCGCTGCAAATCCATGCCCTCTACGCCCGCCGGGAAGTCCTGACCATGCTGAGTGGCGTCGAGCGGGAGCGTGAGAAGTGGGACGCCCAGCCCGAGGACCAGGTGCATTGATCGTGATCGGTCGGGCAATAATCCGCCCACCCGTATTGGCTCTGCTCGCTGGACTGATGCTGACCGGCTGCAGTCTGTTGAAGCTTTCTCCCGACCTCGATGCCTTTGGACGTCACGCCATCCAGCTGCTGGCCGGACCCGATTCCGCGGCTATCAGTGCTGCCATCGATCCCGAGCTGCGGACCGAGGCGACCTGGCTCGAAATCACCAAGTTGCGCCAGATCCTGGCCGATCTGCACGCCGACTCCACCGCGCTGGTCGGCTGGAATATCGTGAGCTCGCCGGAGGGATATAGCGTAGGCCTCAGTTATGAACTGCATGGCACCGGCTGGGAGCTGGTTCGGATCGCGGCGTCGGGCACCGCCCGTGGCGCCCCACTCAGGATCACCGGATTTCACTATCAGCCCCTCACGGCCTCCCTTGCCGAACTGAACGCATTTCGCTTGACCGGGAAGAGCTGGCGCCAGTACCTGGTCCTGGTCAGTGCGATCGTCTTCCTGATCATTTCCGTGTCGACGGCGGTGGCCGTGATTCGAAGTGGAATGCCTCAGCGCTGGCTCTGGGCGTTCGTGGCGGTGACCGGCGTGGGGGTTTGCGGAATCGATTGGACGTCGGGCGAGTCGTACGTCCGTCCACTGTACGTTCAGTTGTTTGGGGCGGCATTCGCCAGGGCAGGACCGGTGGCTCCCTGGGTTATCTCGTGTGCCATTCCGGTCGGCGCGGCGGCGGCGCTCTGGAAAAGAGACCTGTTTCTGAAACACGCCGCCCGGCCGGCCGAGCGGCCGGCTCCGGAGCACACGACGGGGTGATCGGTCGATGCCGTCTCCACTAACCCATGCGGCGGCTGGTGCCGCGGTGGCGGCCTGGCTCGAGCCGCGTATCCATGGTTCCCGCCGAGTAATTACGGTGGCAGCGCTCGCCGCCACCCTACCGGATCTCGACCTGATCGGGTGGCCACTCGGTATCCCTGACAATTCGCTGCTGGCTCACCGCGGCCTTACCCACTCCATTCCATTTGCCCTGGCCCTGGGCGCCCTGTTCGCGGTGGCCGGGTTCCGCCGGCCGGAGTGGACTGGTGCCCGTCTGCGGATCGGGATCGTGCTCGCGCTGGCTATCATGACCCACGGATTGCTCGATTCGACTACGACCTACGGCTGGGGTGTGGAATTCTGGGCGCCTTTTTCACAGGTTCGGTACCGGCTCTATCCACTGCTGGCGGAGGTCAATCACCACCGCTGGGTGGCGTTCGAGCGCGAGATCGGATTGATCCTGATTCCCGCGCTGGTATTACTCTGGCTGGGGCGGCGGATTCGACGCCCGAGTGGCGGAGCATAGCGCGCGGGGTTCATTGTTGCCGGACGATGTCATTGCTGAGGAGGTGAGTGATGCAGCTGTCCGAGATCCCATTCCAGACCACCGACTGGTCCACCGTTCCAACAACCGAACATCGTGGCACGACCGGTGTGGCGCACTGGCGGACCAAGATGCTCGGCGCCATCCGGCTCCGGCTGGTCGAGTACTCTGCCGGGTACCAGGCCGATCACTGGTGCCAGAAGGGTCACATCCTGTTCTGTCTCGACGGGGAGCTGCGCACCGAGCTGGAGGATGGCCGGGTCTTTCTTCTGAGGCCCGGAATGAGCTACGAGGTGGCTGACGGCGCCGAGCCTCATCGGTCGTCGACGGAGAGCGGGGCGAGGTTGTTTATTGTGGATTGAGAAGCAGGAGATGGGAGAGTGGAGAGGGGAGAAGGGAGAGGGGAAAGGCTGCTCGAGTCAGGTCCGGCGCGGGGAATGTCTGCATACCGGAGCGATATCGGGACAATGACGCTTCAGCTTGATCACCTCGAGGAGTTTGGCTTCAGCGTAGTTCCGTCCGCCCTGTCCACCGCCGAAGTCAGCGGGCTTGTGGCCGCGGTCCAGGCGCTGTCGCCGGCCGGGGAAGCTGAAAATCGCGGTGGGCGGCGCGATCTGGGCCCGACCCTTTCTTCCCCTCGGCCCCTTTGTCCTACACCCACTTCCCCACCTCGCCGACACCCCGGCCTGTCGGCTTTCCCTATTATTACGCGATCTTCTCAATGCAGGACTGCACCTCACACTTAACGGAGAAGTGGAAATGAGTCACCGCGCCTACGCACTTGCCTCGCGCCTCGAATCCGGCGCCGCCATCCTGGCCGAGCTGGTCGAGGATATGACTGATGCCCAGTGGAACACCCGGGTCCGCGATGGCCGCACGATCGGCGTCATCGTGCACCATGTCGCCAGCATGTACCCGATCGAGATGGATGTGGCCCGGACGGTCGCGAGTGGCCAGGCCGTGGCGGGGGTGACGTGGGAGTTCGTCGCCGAGATCAATGCCAAGCATGCCAAGGAGTTCAGCGCGGTGACCAAGCAGGCCGCGCTCGAGCTGCTGCACCAGAACAGCAAGGAAGCGGCCGCCGGGATCCGCCGGCTCACCGATCTCGAACTCGATACCTCGGCGCCGTTCTCGCTGGCCTATGACGCACCGATGACCGCCCAGTTTGTGCTCGAGGACCATGCGGTACGCCACAGCTGGCATCACGTGGCCCGGATCCGCGCCGCCCTCGGCCTGCGGCAGTCCGTCGCGGCCTAGGTTCTGGATTGGCTGTTCCGCAGTACCCGCCGGCCAATGTATTCCTCGTTGCGTGAGGAG
>JBDTTF010000048.1:0-13042 GCA_039930765.1 Gemmatimonadota bacterium
CCCCCAAAGACAAGGACTTCCCGGCCCCGGCACGGGATTCATATGACTGCCATTGCCAACGACGCATGGATGCAGCCGACACCATTTAAGTGTGATACCTTGAATCTTGCGCCAGGGGAGCGGTGGGGCGTGATGATCCATGCGACAACCATGAGACAAGGCATGCCACTGTCATTTCCTGCCGCACACCGAGTCTCCGATGGGGATGTTCGGAATGGCGACGGGGCTCATCGTGCAGAAGTATGCCAGAGCCTCGCTCGCACACTCGTCATTTCCTTCATGCCTGGCCACTGATGCGCATCGGCTGCTTCGTTCTTTCAGCGCTCGTGGCATGCGCGAGCCTCCCGGCAACGGCCCAGTCCCCTTCACCGCCCAGGGCCGAGTCGGCGGCTCCCGTCTTCCCGGCCGGTACCCTCGTACCGATCCGATTCCTGAACGGGCTGGTGGCTGGGCGGGACAGCGTCGGATCACCAGTCCTGGTGCAGACGCTGGTGGCATTAGTCGTTGATGGATGCATCGCGGCGCCGGCCTTTACCGAGCTGTCGGGAAGGGTCACCCGGTCCCGGAGTGGAAAGTGGTTCGGCAAGCGGGGGCGCTTTGCCCTCCGGTTCGACTCGTTGCGGGTCACGGGAACCGGCTGGATCCCGGTTGACGCGGTGCTGGATTCGCTGGAGTTCGCCCGTTCGGGGGTCATCGGGAGTGAAGGGGAGTTACGAGGGAAAAGTCACACCCTTGCACGCCGGGGGCTCGGAGTCATGCCGCTTGCGGCGGCGGGTGCAGCACCGGTGGCGGTGGTGCCTGCCGCCATGTTCGCCGGGTGGTCGCTGGTCCGGCGCGGCGCGCGTCCCGTCATCCTGAATGGAGAGGCCGGGGTCGCGCGGTTCCGCGCTCCACTTTCCCTGGCGAGGCCACTGGAATGCCAGCCGGCCAGTTCCAGTTCAGCGCTGACGGCGATGCCCACCCTGCCCAGCTTCATACCCCACACCGACAGTCGCGGCGGTCGATCGGGTGATCCCGTCAACCTGATCCTGCTCGGAAGTTCGGATGCGCTCGATACCGCCTTTGCGCGGGCGGAGTGGCTGATCCCGCAATCCCATTCCGCGGGACACACCCTCAATGAGGTGGCCGCGGCGCTGCTGGATCGTTCGTCGGTCCGGGCACCGGTGAGTACCCAGTATTTCGAGGGACGGGCCCAGGACCTGGCCTATGAGCGCCCCAGCGCCACTGTCCGGATCCGCCATCATGCCCGGCTCTGGCTACTCGATAGTACCACCGTCGTTTGGGTCGGGGCGGCCAACCAGGACATCGGCCTCAAGGTGGCGCCCAGCCACCTGACCCACCGAATCAGCCCACAAATCGATCTCGAGCGTAATTTGATCGTACGGGAGCTCGAGTCGACCGGCTGCGCGGACCTGGTCGACTTCGATTCATTGCCCGGCGCGGCGGCCGCGGGCCGGAATGCGGCCAACCAGCGATACATCACCGATGGCCGCGCGGCGGTCATCCAGGTGCACGGCTGTCCCGCGCGCTGACCCCGGATGCCCCTGCTCAGTCGCTGCTTCATCCGCTCCGGATTCCTCTGCCTGCTGCTCGGGCTGGGCCTGGCGCTGGCATCACCGCTCTTTGCGCCCGCCTGGAGTGCCGCGCTGTGGCCGGTCCAGCTGCACCTGCTCACGGTGGGCTGGCTGACCCAGTTGATCTTCGGGGTGGCATGGTGGCTCTTTCCTCGCGGCACCGGACGAGCCATTGCCGGCCGAAGCGCTGCGGGCTGGGCCTCGTTCGGCATGCTGGTGACGGGACTGGGACTGCGTGCCGGCTTCGAGCCGATGCGGTGGCAGGGGCACGGCTCGCCGATGGTGAGCGGACTGCTCACCCTGTCCGCCGGGCTGCAGTTCGTTGCGGCCGTCGCGTTCGCCTGGGCCATCTGGCCCCGGATCCGGGAGCGCTGAGATGCCGGCCATCAGCGTTCGACTGATTCGATCGGCTCTGCTCTGTCTGGTGGCCGGCGCCGGCCTGGGCGCGCTGCTGCTCGCCGCGCCGCAATCGGGAACCCACGGCTGGTGGCGCGCCCACGCTGAACTCATGCTGCTCGGCTGGACCGGGCAGCTGGCCCTCGGCGTGGCCTATTGGATCCTTCCCAAGCACGCGACCGGTCACGCCCGCGGCGCCGAGTCGCTGGCCAGGGGAATCCACCCCCTGCTCAACGCCGGGCTGCTGCTTGGTGTCTCGGCCTGGGGACTGGGGTTGCCAGGCTGGGTGCTCGCGGCCAGCCGGCTGCTGGAGAGCGCCGCAATCGGGAGCTTCGTGCTGGTCGCGTGGCCAAGGGTCAAACCATTCGGTATAGGCCGTCAGGGCCGCTAAGCTAGAAGTCCTTGCGGCGGAAACGCCGGAACCCAAGCCAGAGTGGTGCCGCCGTCCAGGCCAGCATGGCCACAGCGGCCGCCACGACCCCCGCGGTCGAACCGAAGAAGTGCCGGAAGACGGCGCCGGTGTATCCCATCAGGGCGGCGATGTCGAGCTGAATCAGCAGGAGGACCCGGCTCAGGTCGATCGGATTCAGAAACGTCAACGCCAGCATCGGCCGCTCCAGCGGAAAATCGCCGAACAGCAGGACCACCAGCAGGACCAGCCCGTCCCAGATAATCCCTGCCCCCAGCCAGAGCAGCAGCGCCGCCCCCATGCCCTTGGCCCGGTCTTCAAAGGCGAGAGCCACCAGGAATGCCACCCCGGTGAAGACCAGAGTCAGCGCCAGGCCGACCCCCAGCAGCGTGATCAGGGCCGCCCCGCCCCCACCGTGCCAGGCAAAGGGCAGTCCCACACCGAGCGCAAAGGCCAGCGTCAGTGGCAGCGCCAACCCACCGTACAGACCGGCGTACAGCACGCTGCGATCCACCGGCTGAGCCAGCATCAATTCCATGAAATCGCGGGAGTGGTAGAAGTGCAGGGCGCCAAATAGCAGCCCGACCAGGGGAATCAGCAGCAGCACCGCGTTCACCAGACTGACGACCACCCGTTCGCCGCCACCACCGAACCAGAACAGCCCTTCAGTCAGCAGCAGGAAAAGCAGGCCATAGGCCACGATCCAGCGGCTGCGGGCGGCGTCCCGCAGCTGATAGCGCAGGATCTGCCAGGCCGTCTTCACCGGGGTCCCGCCAGCATGGTACGGGCCACCGCCCGCTCCAGCCGGTCCTCGCCAGCCGTGGCCTTGAGCTCGGCGATCGAGCCCTGGAACCGCACGGTGCCCTCGAGCAGGAAGACAATGTCGGTGGCCAGCTCCTCGAGTTCGCTCATGACATGCGAGGCGATCAGGATGGTGGCACCGGCCTCGAGCGCCGCACCGATCTGCTGCTTGAGAATTCCGCTGGCGATCGGATCGAGTCCGGCGGTCGGCTCGTCCAGGATCAGGAGGTCGGGCCGGAAGAGGAACGCCAGCGCGGCGTTGAGTTTCTGGCGATTGCCGCCCGACAGGGTCCGCACCGGCTTGGTAAGTTCCGGGCCCAGTGCAAAGGCGTCGAGCAGCTCGCGATCCTCGGAGTGGCCGGGCCCGCGCAGTGAGCGGACCATGTTCAGCACCTCAAGGCCCCGCAGGTTCTCGGGAAAATGGGCCGCCTGCGGCATGTACCCCACCTGATTCCGGTATCCGCTGCTGCCGTCGAGGCAGTGCCCAAGCACCACCGCGCGACCCGAGTCCGCCCGAGTCAGCCCAAGGAGGATCTTGATCAGTGTGCTCTTGCCGGCGCCGTTGGGCCCGACCAGCGCCGTGACGCAGCCAGACCGAATCCGGCAATCCACCCCCCGGAGCACCTCGAGCCGCCGGAATCGCTTTTTCAGACCGGCCAGTTCGATGGCCGAGGTCATGATGGGCGTCGCATCAGCGGCGCCTGGTCGACCAGCCCGGCCGGGGTCAATACGGGGAGCACCCGTTCGGCGATATCGAGCAGGTCGACAAACAGGCTGCGGAGCAGGAGCAGTGCCGGGGAATGGCGCTGGACCACCAAGGCAAACAGGCGGACCGGTGCATACGGTACGTCACCTATGCCATCCCGATCGAGATCATATCCGGAGTAGTGATCCCAGTAATTGCCCCGGAAGCTGCTCTGGGTCCGGACGCTGTTGGTCGCCACGTCGAAGGAATTGCCGGTGAAGCTGTTGCGCTGGAACTGGTTGGCAAACGCATCACCCAGGAGAATCACGGCCCAGCCGTTGCGGTCGAAGCGGTTGTTGCTGAACTCGATCCGGTTGGTGCCCTCGAGAAACAGGCCGATGGTGTTGCCGGCGAAGAGATTGCCGTCGACTCGGCTGTCGCTCAGCTCCTTGAGCAGCAGGCCGTACGCCGCGCTCCCGCGGTTGTCGGTGAACTGATTGCCCATCATCGTGACGCCATGGCTGTACATCACCGCCACCCCGTCACCATTGCCGTCGAACCGGTTGTCGCGGTACTCGCAGTCATGCGAAAACATGAAATGGAGACCGTAGCGGACATTGCCGGTGCTCAAGTTGCCGGTCAACCGGCTGTCAGTGGTGAATTCGAGGTAGATCCCGTCCCGCTGGCCCCTGATCACGTTACGTTCGACGGTGATGTGGTGCGACGACCAGAGATGGATCCCGTTGCCGGACAGCGCCTCCCCCTGGCCCTGGCCGTCGATCCGGTTGTCCGCGATCAGGCAGTTGGTGGACTTGGCGAGGTAGATCGCAAAGGCGGCATCGACCAGGCGGTTGCCCACGATCCGGCAGCCGGTCACCCCGGTGGCCTTGATCCCGGCCCGGTCCTCGATGGTGGAGAACCCGACGTGCTGGATGACCAGGCCCCGGATTTCGACACTATCCGCGTGGACCTGGAAGAGGTCGTGATCACCGCTGCCATCCACCACCGGCCAGTCGTGTCCCAGAATTGTGACTCGCCGATCCACCATGAGGGTGGGCTCGTGGTACAGACCTGGACCAACCAGAATGGTGTCGCCCGGGTGGGCCAGCTCCAGCGCCCGGGCCAGCGAGGGAATCGCGCCGGCGCCCACCACCAGGGCCTGATGCTGCACCGGGCCGCCCAGTACGAGCAGCAGGGCCAGTATCATCGGGGGCCTGTGGTCGCGGGCAGCCCGGTCCAGTCGAGCCTGGTGGCCGCCAGCGCCGCCGCAAGACTATCGACCGGGCCACCGCCGGCCAGCGCGATCACTCCACTGGCCATCGGCGTGTGGAGGGCGGCAGTCCTGAGATAGATGGCCGAATCGGACCTGAGCCAGTGACCTGGATGCTGGAAGTCGCTGACCCAGGCTGCTCCGCCGTCGGCCAGCAACCAGCCGCTGTCAGCCAGAAACGCCGCCAGGCAGCCGATATCGTCGAACCGGAACTCCCGCCCGGTCCGGGTCACCAACTCGGCGGCAAACCTGGTGTCGGTGAGGGTCATGTGGCAGTGATCGCACGGCTCGTGTCCGAGATCCAGCGCGAACGGCCGCGGCGCGCCGCACCCGGCCAGCAGGAGGCCGCCAATGGCGGCCAGATGAAGGACCGCCCTCATGCCACCAGGGAGACCGGCCCCCGATGCGAGCGGCGCAGCTCCAGGCCCAGCACCACCAGCCCGATGACGAGAGCCGCGATCAGCGCCCAGCCACCGCCGGCCGGCCAGCTGGTCGCCGAAAAGTTGAGCAGCTGTTTCTGGCCGATGAGGGGCGGCTGATAGCTCATTCCGGGCACAGAAATGATGGCATGTGAATCGAGGTTGTGACCGTAGTCGTAGCCCCAGCGGTAGAAATCGATCAGCCCCGCAAAGGCTCCTGTCACGAACAGCACCAGCCAGGCAATCAGCCCCGGACGCCGACCCACAGCTGCGACCACCAGCCCTGAAACCAGCAGCCCGGCCACCAGCCAGGGCATGAAACGGAGTTCGGGAATGTCATCGGGTTCGATCTTCTTCATCCCGATATAGTGATTCAGCCCATTGATGCTGTTGAGATCCTGGGGGTGCTGACCGGTGATCCGGTCGACGGAGATGTACAGCCCCAGCCCTTCCGGATATTGCGGTGCCTTGAGGCCGATATGCCAGAGCGGCTGAACGTACACCACGGCCAGAAGGAGAGCCGCAAACGCCACCGCGATGCGCGACTGGATTTTCACGACCCGGTCCTTTCAACGGCGGCAGGGAGGGGTCATCCCCTCCCCGCCACCCGGTTTACCTGGGTGCGTTAAAGGCGATCTTCACGCCAGACCCGGACTTGGACACCCTGATGTATCCCTGCATTTCCTGATGCAGCGCCGAGCAGAAGTCAGTGCAGTAGAACGGGAAGACGCCGATCCGGTCCGGCACCCAGGCGATGGTCCTGGTCTGGCCGGGCATCACAAGCAACTCGCCGTTGTTGATGCCGGTGACCGCAAAGCCGTGGGGGACGTCCCAGTCCTGCTCCAGATTGGTCAGGTGGAAATAGACCGAATCGCCGAGCTCCACCCCTTCGATATTGTCCGGCACGAAGTGGCTGCGGATCATCGTCATGTAGACGTGGACCACGTGACCTTTCCGCTCCACCCGCGCCTGCTTCTCATTGAGGACCGCGCCAGGATCCTTGTTCTCGCCCAGCGGATAGGTGCGTTGCTGCTTGGCGAAGATCAGCGACGCCGGCAGGGCCTGGGCGTAGTGCGGCTCGCCGATGGTCGGGAAGTCGAGCAGCATCTTCATCTTGTCGCCCGAGATGTCGATCAGCTGGGCCGACTGGGTCAGCTCGGGACCGGTGGGCAGGTACCGGTCCTTGGTGATCTTGTTGAGCGAGACCAGGTACTTGCCGTAGGGTGTGGTCGCATCGCCGCCGGGGATGAGGAGGTGGCCCACGGCGTAGTAGATCGGAATCCGGTCCAGCACCGTGAAGTCCTTGAGGCTCCACTTCACGATTTCCGACGACAGGAACATCGAAGTGTAGGCGTTGCCCTTGCCGTCGAATTCGGTGTGAAGCGGACCCAGGCCCGGCTTCTGGACCTCGCCGGCCAGGATCGATTCGTACTTGAGAACCTGGATTCCGCCCTTCTCGCCAATGAAGTCCTTGGCCGCGATGGCCTGCTGGATCTTGGCAAACGAGAAGACCGGGATGATGGCGGCCAGCTTCCCGTTGGCCACGATCAGTTCGCCGGACGGGTCGACGTCGATGCCGTGGGGCGATTTCGGAGTGGGCAGGAAATAGACCAGCCCGGGACAGTCCGCGGTCTCCAGCACCTTGGCGCCCGACAGCATCTCGGAGTGCCCGATGTGATTGGCGTCCATCCAGTTGTGGGCGTACCGGGCCGGCCAGGTCTTGGCTTTGCCCTGCGCCACGCATTCCGCCGCGCGGGTCCAATGCACCGCCGCCACGACGTCCTTGTCGTTCTGCGAGGCGTTGACCTCGAGCAGGGTGTTGGCCTGCTCGGTGTTGTAGCTGGTGAAGAAGGCCCACTCCTTCGACGGGCCCTTCCCCGACCGGGCCAGGTCGTAGTCAAAGCCGGGCATGTGAATCTGGAAGGCCAGGCTCATCGCGCCGGTGGCCGAGTCCACCTTCACGAAGCTGAGCAAGCCGTCGAATTTCGTCTTGTAATCCGAGATCGGCACATCGGCTTGCGGGGTCGGCACGCTGAACCGGGTAGCGCCGACGACGTATTCCGTGTTGGCCGTCGCAAAGGGACTGGCGTGGTTGCCCGCGCTGTTCGGAATCTCGATGATCTCGCGGGTTTCCATCTCGCTCAGGTCGAGCCGGGCTATGCGCGGCGTATTGTTGCCATTGATGAAGAGCCACCGGCCGTCGGGCTGGGCATTGACCCGCGAGAACTGGGGGTGGTGGGCATCATCCCACGGATTGAAGCCATAGCTCGTCATCAGCATCGGCTTGGTCTGCTCGGTATAGCCCCAGCCCTTCTCCGGGTCCTGCGAGAAGACCGGGATGACCCGGAACAGCCGCCCCGAGGGAAGGCCGTAGACGCTGACCTGGCCGCTGAATCCCCCGGACAGGAAGGCGTAGAATTCATCGTAGCTGCCCGGGGCGACGTAGACTTTCTGGGCCGCGTCCCCGGTGCCGGCGGCGGCCCCTCCCGCCGGCCCGCTGCCGCAGGCCGCGGCGGCCAGGATCAACAGCACCGGTAGCGCACGGCGAACCGCAGGCATGGCGTACATGATCGTCTCCAGTGAGGGGCGTGGGGTGGCTGCAGTACGGGTCACCGGGCACCCGCCTTGGCGTCATGCTGGCGCAGGTATTCCAGGACCTGCCGGGCTTCCTCCTGGGTCAGCAGCAGGTTCGGCATCTGGGTCATGAACTCACCGAGCAGATCCTTGGCCACCGGATGACGCTCGGTCATTTCCTGCGGATTGAGCACCATGTTCATCACATAGGCGGGGGTCCGCCGGGTGGTTACGCCGCCGAGCGAAGGACCCACGTACCGCTGATCGAGCTTGTGGCAGGCGGTGCACTTGGCCTCGAACAGCTTCTCACCCTGCTCGGCCGTCTCGTGGTTGACCGGACCGACGGTCACCTCGGCCTTCATCGGACCGATCCCGTTGGCCACCTCGAATGGAGTCAGCTCTCCCGCAGCCACCGGTGCGGCCGGCGCAGCCGGAGCCGGGGTGGCCTCCTTGTCCTTGCCTCCGCCGCAGCCAACCAGCAATCCAGCCAGCACCAACGCCCCGAATCCTGGCATGCCTCCCATCGTCCGACCTCCCTCGCCTGCATGGTTTGCCTGAAGCCAGCCCCGGACCAGTTGTACGATGACCCCAGTATCGCCATTTTCGGATAAAACTATCCTATTATTCTTCAGGAAGATTTCCTTAAGAAAGGAAGCCGCCGTGCTATCTCAGAGTGCGGAGTACGCCATCCGGCTGGCGGTTGAGCTGGCCCGGATGCGGGATGAACAGCTGGTGGGAGCCAACGTTCTGGCCCGGCGGCTCACGTTACCGCCGGGCTACTGCGCCAAGATCCTGCAGACCCTCGCGCGCCAGGGGATCCTGGTCTCGACCCGGGGCAAGCGGGGTGGGTTCCGGCTGGCCAGGTCCGCCGCCGACATTGGGTTGTCCGAGATCGTGGCGCCGTTCTTCGATCTCACACCAGGGCGGCGGTGCCTGATCGGTCCCCATGCCTGCAGCGACAAGGCCGTCTGCGCGGTCCACACAAGCTGGAAGGCGGTCGGAGCAGACTTGGCGGCCTTTTTCCGGAACACGACCTTGGCCATGCTGCTGAGCGGCGGATCGGTCGCCGTTCCTCGCGGCGGCCACCGGTAGCATTGCCGACCGGCCAGCACGACCACCCCTCGTCACCGGAAGTTGATCACCTGCAAGCCGCTCGGCCCGACCGGAATCGCGATGCTGTCGATCAGCGCATAGGTGGTGGCATCGTAGAGAAAGATCTGGCCCGGAATGCTGCCGGCCGTCGAGCCGTAGAAACTCTGGTAGATCCGGCCATCGCCGGCAAAGGCGGCATCCGAGGCGGTGCGGCAGCCGGTGGTGGCCGGCGCGCACAGCGGATTGTCCGGACCACGGAGGAAGGCGCCGGTGCCGGTGTGGTACACCACGCTGCCGTAGCTATAGCTCGAGATCACGGCGCGGCCAGCCGCGTCAATGGTGATCGGGCCCGGTGCGTTGCCGAAGCCTTCGACCACCGTCGGTGCCGCGTCGACGGCAGTTGAGTAGACCGCCAGACTGCCCTGGGCATCGGCCGGGAAATACTCGCCGGTGTTGACCACGTACAGCTTGCCGTCCGGTCCAAAGGCGCCGTACTGGGCGTCGCGGCCACCGGTCGTGATCGTGTCCACGATGGTCATGGTGGCGGGATTGACCTCGGTCAGGACCGCATCGCCGATCTCGAGGTAATTCTGGTCGAGATTGCTCGAGATCACGAACACTCGGCCGGCATGCGCAATCACGCTGCTGGGCGCGGGAGTCACCGACACGGTATCGGTGATCGCGTCGCCGGCCTGGTGGATGTAGATCCGGCCCACATAGTCGTCCAGGAAGTTGGCCACGATGGCCGTGGTGTCATCGACCCAGGCTGCACCGGTGGCATTGCCGCCGCCGAAAGTGAAGGTCCGCACCACGCTGTTGCTCTCGAGGTCAACCAGGTTGACGCTGGCGGCATCGCCGAGCGGGACCAGTGCCAGGTGGCCGCGCACCGCAAAAGCCGCCGGCGTGATGGTCGTGCTGGCGCCGAAGGCGATCTCCTGGCGCTGATCTGGATCCCCCAGCTGGAACATCAGGAGGCTATGCGAGGTGCTGTTGATGAACAGCCCGATGTCGGGATTGCTGGTCGTTCCGTCGAGGAATCCGCGGGTTGGCGCCGGCGAGGCGTTGTCGGTACAACCCGAAGCAGCCAGGGCGCCGGCCAGGGTAAGCAGGGCCAGGGAGCGAGAACGAAACTGCATGCGGCCTCCTGAGGGATGGGTCATTGGTCAGCCGAGCCGGGGCCGTCCCGCCCCAGGGAAAGACGAGTTCCCAGCCACCAGCTGCGGCCCGGCGAGGGATAATCGACCAGCAGGGTGGTGCGCTGATCGGAGAGGTTATCGACGCCGCCCGAGAGTTCGAGCCCCAGGTGTCCAAGGCGGAAGCGGCGCGAGAGATGGAAATCAAGGATGGCAAAGGCCGGCAATCGATTGAGATCGCTGCCGATCCCGGTGCGGCGAGCGCCGACATAGCGCGCCAGCAGGCCGGCGCGGATCCCGAGTGCGGTGAAATCGAGGTGGCTGTTGCCGGACCAGCGCGGACGGTAGATCACCTGGCCGGTCAGCACCGAGCCGGTGTAGGTCAGGCGGTTGTATGCAGCGCTGGCTCCGAACTCGGCATTGAGCGACGGCAGCCGGGTGGTGACCTCGGCTTCGACGCCCTGGCGGTCAATGTTGAAATTGTTGGGGCTCCAGACGTACGCGAAGTTGGGGCTCCACAGGATCATGTCCTCGGTATCGGCCCGGTACGCCGTGACCGTGGCACGAATCCCCGCACCCAGCAGCGGCTGCTCACTCAACCCCGCCGACAGCGTTACCTCGTTCCGCACCCGTTCGGGCCGAAGATCGGGGTTGGCCCGGACCTGCACCCCTTCCTGAAAAAACAGGTCGCCCAGCGTCGGCGGCGAGAAGCTGCCGCCCCATGAAGCACTCAGGCTCCAGCCACCCTGGCCAACTGAGGCCGACAGTCGTGGGGATATCACGGCATCGCCAACTCCACTGCCGCCATCGCCGCGGGCAGCGGCGGAGAGCTGGACGAATCCGCTGGTTGTCCAGGGCCGCCGCAGTGCGGCAGACAGCCAGGCCCCCCCGTAGCTCTGAGTCTCAGGTGCGGCGCTGCTCAGCGCCGAACCGCGAGGCCGGAGCGATCGGAGCTCGACCCCGCTGGAGAGGGTCCAGCTTCCTGGAGTGAAGTCGACACCGCTTTGCGCGGTGAGGTTGAGCGCGGTGAGTGAGTCGTGGTACGGAGCGCCGAATGGCGGGTCGGTATCCTGGAAGCTGGCGCGCTGGTGCTGGACCCCAAACTCGGTGAACCAGGAGACTCGCCCCCCGTGCAGCCGGAGATCAGCCCCGCCACCCAGCCGGCGCTGCCGCTGGGTCGCCGAGAGGCTCTGCTGCACGACGGTACCCGGCATGCCCCGTTCGACGGACAGCCAGTCGCCACGCAGGCGAAAGTCACCGCCACCCCATTGATATCCGGCTGAGCCCTGCGCGGCGCGCTGCTCGGAACCGGCATTGATCCGCTGCGCGGTGCCACCCCCTCGAACTGAAGGCACCTCGAATTGAAAATCGCCGTTTACGTCTCGCAGGTCGGCATTGGCCTGCGCGGTCAGGCGGCCGCTGCCCTCGGCGCGTGACGCCGCGGCGGAACCGCTGAAGCCGCGCTCCCCGTACGAACCGCCCCGGGCCCCGATCCCGAAGCCGTCGACGTTTCCGCCCCGTCGCGAATACAGCTGTACCACTCCGCCCATGGCCCGGCTGCCATACCGTTCGGACGCCCCGCCCCGCCTGATGGTCACGCTGTCCAGCGTACCGAGTGCCACCAGTGACAGATCGGCACTGCCAGTCAGCGCATCGTTCAGTGGCACCCCATCGAGCAGCACCAGCACCTGACCGGAGCCGCTGCCGCGAATCGAAATCGTGGCGGGACCGCCAGGCCCGCCGCGCCGCTCGATCAGCACCCCGTTCTGCCCCTCAAGCAATGATCCCAGATCGGCCCGCCCTGATGACTCGATCTCGGCGCGACCGAGGACCGTGACGCCGGGTCGTTCGGCGCTGGTGGTGGTGACCACCTCTGGCAGGACCACCAGTACCGGGTTGAGCCGGATGTCGAGTGAGCGGTGCTCGCCGTTGGCGAGGGTCAGCACCAGTTGCTGCGGTCGATAGCCGATCGAGGTAATCAGTAACGTCAGCGAACCTGGGTCGAGTCCTCGCAGCCGAAAGGCGCCTCTGCCCTCGGTTTCAACCGCGGCCAGGCCGGGCGACTGAATCGTGGCGAAGGGAACCGGCGCACCAGTCGCCGCGTCGGTCACGGCCCCTTCGATTTCAGCGGGGAACTGGGCGGCGCAGGGAGCGGCTTGGAATAGTGCGACGAGCAACAGGACAATCGGAGCGGCTGCGAGCAGGGCCGTCGACCAGCGGGGAGAAGCAGGGAGCAGGACGATGAGCGACCGAGGATCGGTGATCAGCAGCCGAATGGCCGGCGCGGTCATCGCGCCTGCCAACTGCCGTTGATTCCCCGATACACGAACGCCCACTGTGCCGTCTCCTTAGCGAGGCACGATGGGCGAATCAGGGGGTCACGGGAGTGCCCAAAGACTCTGGCATCTGCCCCGCGCCCCCCCCTCGAGGGGCCTGTGTGCGGGGACAGAGGAGACCGGTCTCCTGGCTCAAGGCCGAATCGCGCGCCTTCCCGGTGCTCTTGCGGAGAGGACCAGTGGCAACAGGTTGCGATTCGTTGCACGCCGATGGCTGCGTGCGCCTCTTACAGTGGCGGGGCCGCGCCGGTATTTCACCGGACTTCCAAATGGGCCTCGTCTGTCGTTTTGACCTTCAGGCGGCGAGTATAACGCGATGTGAGTCGAGAGACAAGAGACAAGAGACGAGAGAC
>JBDTTF010000049.1:0-1740 GCA_039930765.1 Gemmatimonadota bacterium
CGGAGTGACCCGTGGAACGCCGTGAGTTTCTGCATTGGAGCGGCATGGCCGCTGGGGCAATGGCAGTCGCCCCCCACACGAGGAACTGGTCAGGCAGCCTGACCCCCATCCCCACCGCCGACCGGAAGATGCTGGCCGACGTGGCGCTGACCGCCGCCCGTGCCAAGGGTGCTACCTACACCGATGTCCGGATCGGCCGCTATCTCAATCAGTTCATCAATGGCCGGGAAACCAAGATCCAGAACGTGGTGAACACCGAGTCCTACGGGGTCGGCGTCCGGGTCATCGCCAACGGCACCTGGGGCTTTGCCGCCACGGCCGATGTCACCAAGGACGGCGTGGCCCGGGCGGCCGAGCAGGCGGTGGCCATTGCCAGGGCCAACTCGAAACTGCAGACCGACCCGGTGATTCTAGCGCCGCAAGCGGGGTTCGGGGAAGTCTCGTGGAAAACCCCGATCCAGAAGAATGCCCTGGACATCTCGATCAAGGAAAAGGCCGACCTGCTGCTGGCGGTCGGTGATGCCGCGCTCAAGGCCGGCGCCAACTACATCTTCACCGGCCTCTTCCTGGTCAACGAGCAGAAGTATTTCGCCTCGACTGACGGCAGCTACATCGATCAGGACATTCACCGGACCTGGCCCAACTTCCAGGTCACGGTCATCGAAAAGGATACCGGCAAGTTCCAGGACCGCGGCGCGCTCAGTGCACCGATGGGTCTGGGCTGGGAGTATCTGACCGGCGGCCCGGCGGGCCGAGTGATGACGCCGGCCGGTGTCCCGGTGTACAGCCAGAGTTACGATATGCTGGAGGATGCCCGGCTGGCGCCGGAGCAGGCCAAGGCCAAGCAGGGGGCCAAGTCGGTCGAGCCCGGCAAGTGGGACCTGGTGCTCGATCCCACCAACATCTGGCTGACCATCCACGAATCGGTCGGCCATCCGCTCGAACTGGACCGGGTCCTGGGCTATGAGGCCAACTACGCCGGCACCAGCTTCGCGACGCTCGACAAGTGGAAGAGCAAGAGCTTCAAGTACGGCAGCCCGCTGGTCAACTTCGTGGCCGACAAGCTGCAGCCCGGTTCACTGGGCGCGGTGGGCTATGACGATGAGGGGGTCAAGAGTCGCGAGTGGGACCTGGTCAAGGACGGCATCCTGGTCAACTACGAAGCCATCCGCGACCAGGTCCATATCCTCGGTGAAAAGGCCTCCCACGGCTGCTGCTACGCCGACAACTGGAGCGACGTCCAGTTCCAGCGGATGCCCAACGTCTCGCTGCGGCCGGGCACCAAGCCGGTGACTCCGGGCGAGATGATCGCCGGGGTTGAAAAGGGGATCTACATCATCGGCGACGGTTCGTATTCCATCGACCAGCAGCGCTACAACTTCCAGTTCGGCGGGGTCCTCTTCTTCGAGATCAGCCAGGGCAAGATCGTGGGCCCGCTCCGGGACGTGGCCTACCAGTCCAACACCCAGGAGTTCTGGAATTCGGTGGTCCAGATCTGCGATAAGCGGGACTACCGACTCGGCGGCTCGTTCTTCGATGGCAAGGGCCAGCCAGGCCAG
Source organism: Gemmatimonadota bacterium (assembly GCA_039930765.1). Lineage (GTDB taxonomy): Bacteria > Gemmatimonadota > Gemmatimonadetes > Gemmatimonadales > GWC2-71-9 > DATEHG01. Next base: position 1,560 of record JBDTTF010000049.1, read on the forward strand.
ATCAGCTCGGTCTCCCACGGCGCCGCGACCACCCGGGTCAATGGCGTCAAAGTCATCAACACCGCACGAAAGATCGGGTGACCGCCATGGCCCCCATGACCGAGGCCCAGGCCCGTGAACTGCTCGACAAGGCGCTCAAGCTCACCAGGGCGGAAGCCGTCGAGATCAATCTGAATGGCAA
>JBDTTF010000050.1:0-1874 GCA_039930765.1 Gemmatimonadota bacterium
ATCCCTGACGGCGGGGTGACCAGGATGATCTCGGGTACGCCAGCCACTGAGGCCGGCACCGCGTTCATGATTACTGATGAGGGATAGCTGGCCTTGCCGCCGGGCACGTAGATCCCGACCCGGTCGATCGGCGTCACCCGCATACCCAGGATGCTGCCATCCTCGTGCAGCAGCTGGAAACCCGGATCCTTCTGCCGCTGGTGGTATTCCCGCACCCGGCTCACCGCCGTTTCCAGCGCCTCGCGCAGCACCGGATCCAGCCGGTCCAGTGCCTCACTCCATTCGCTGGCCGGAACTTCCCACTGGTCCGGTGACAGGTCCACCCCGTCGAACTTCCGCTGGCAGTCCCGCACTCCCTGGTCACCCTTGGCGGCTACCAGGTCCAGCACGGCCATGACCTGATCGCGGGTGACCGGATCGTGACGGGCCGGTTTGGGCAGGAACGCCTCTAGCCGTTCGAGTGGAGGGACCGTAATGGAGCGGATCACGCCGTGACCTCGCGGCCGGGCGCCGCCACCACTACTGTTTGGGCGTATGGAAGAATCAAGTAGTCCTCGTATCCTGGTGGGCCTGGCATCCATTTTCCTGCTGGTCCTGCTGAACGCCTTTTTCGTGGCCGCCGAATTTGCCCTCGTCGGGGCCCGGCGGACCAGGCTTGAGGAACTCGCCGAGGCCGGCGACCGCCGGTCGATGCTGGCGCTCAAGATTGCCCGGTCCCTGCCCCGCTACATCGGCGCTACCCAGATCGGCATCACCCTCTGCAGCCTGGCCCTCGGCTGGCTCGGCGAGCCGGCCCTGGCCAGTATCATGCGGCTGGGACTGTCCCAGCTTCCCGCCCAGATCGGCCCGGTCGTGACCCTCAAGCTGGCCACCCCGCTGGCATTCACGGTTATCACCTTCCTGCTGATCCTGCTGGGCGAACTGCTGCCCAAGTCGCTGGCTTTGGTACACCCCGAGCGATTGTCGGGTTGGGTGGCCGCACCGTTACTGGCCTTTTCGTGGGTGGCGTGGCCCGCCATCTGGGTCTTGAACGGCGCGGCCAACCGGGTGCTCAAGCTGCTCCATTTCCGGCCGCTCGACGAGCGCCAGCAGCGAATGCACTCTCCGGAGGAAATAAGGATGCTGGTCGAGCAAAGCCAAGTGGGCGGCTCGCTCGAAACCACCGATGCCCGGCTGCTGGAAGGGGTCTTCGAGTTCTCCGAAAAGACCGCCCGCGAAGTGATGACGCCGCGGACCCAGATGCTGGCCCTGGCGGCCGACCTGACCGTTGAGGAGGCGGCCGATGCCGTGGCCCGGGGTCGGCGGTCACGCTACCCGGTCTATGCCGGCTCGCTCGACGAAATCATCGGTGTGGTCCATGCCAAGGATGTCCTCACGGCGCTCCGCGCGCATCCCGGCTCCAGGCTGGCGGACATCATGCGCCCACCGCTGTTCGTGCCTGGCACCCGGGAGGTCGAGGATGTGCTGGCCGACATGAAGCGGCTCAAGACCCATCTGGCGGTGGTGCTCGACGAATACGGTGGCACCGCCGGTCTGGTCACGATGGAAGACCTGCTGGAGGAGATCGTGGGCGACATCTTCGACGAGCACGACCGGGCCGAGCGACCCAGCCGCTCGGACGCCGCCGGGCTGCTGGTCGAAGGGTCGAAACCGCTGACCGATCTCAACACCGAGCTCGATCTCACGCTTGAGGATCCGGAATACAGCACCCTGGGCGGCTATCTGTTCGGCCAGCTCGGACGGCTGCCCCGCATCGGCGACCGGGTGACCGTAGGTCGCGATCTCTTCGAGATCACCGACATGGACAACCGCCGGGTCAAGACCGTGCGGTACCTGCCTGGAGCCGCGGCAGCCACGACCGCCGAGTCCGTGGC
>JBDTTF010000051.1:0-3457 GCA_039930765.1 Gemmatimonadota bacterium
CGACGACGGTGATCGATACCACTGGCGCACCGGTCCAGGCGGCGACGGTCTCCACGGTCCTGATCCGCACCGGCGAGACTCTGCCGATCACCTCGCTGCTCGATCCGGTTGCCGGGATGTATCCGATTCTTGATGACGGGTCGATTCCGCACCTCCATGCCAGCGGAGATTCGATCCGGGTCACGGCCGTAGACGGCGCGGCATCGGTGGCGTCGGTGTACCACTTCGATGTGCCGGGCGGCTGCCACATCAGCAAGGTCAGCGGGCCGGACACCCTGGTCGTTCGCTGACCGCACCTCCCACCTCGAGGATTGCATCATGGTGCAGAGCAGCGCGACGACGGTGAGCGCCTACCTGGCCCGCCTGCCACCCGAACGCCGGAAGGTGATCGCCAAGGTGCGGAGCACCATCCGGAAGCACCTGCCCACGGGCTACAAGGAGACAGCCGGCTGGGGAATGATTTCCTATTGCGTGCCGCTGAGCCGTTTGCCCGACACCTACAACGGCCAGCCGCTCTGTTATGCGGCGCTGGCCGCCCAGAAGCATCACTATGCGGTCTACCTGATGTGCGTCTATGGCAACAAGGCGCTCGAGGCAAAACTGCGGCGACAGTTCAAGGCGGCGGGCAAGCGCCTGGACATGGGTAAGTCATGCATCCGTTTCAAGCAGCTCGACGACCTGCCGCTGGCTGCCATCGGTGAAGCCATCGCCGCCCTTCCAATGGAGCGATACATCGCCTACTACAAGCGGGTGAAGAAGCTCCCCGCGTGACCGATGCCCCGCCGCTGCTGGAACTCGATCGGGCCACGATGATCCGGAACGGGACCGCCATCATCGACGATCTCTCGCTCATCATCCGCTCCGGGCAGCACACCGCCATCCTCGGCCCCAACGGCTCCGGCAAGTCATCACTCGTCAAGCTGGTCACCCAGCAGCTCCACCCACTGGCCCACGCCGATGGCCGCCCGCCGGTCCGGGTCATGGGCCGGTCCGACTGGAACGTCTTCGATCTTCGTCCGATGCTCGGCATCATCTCCGCCGACATGCACCACCGGCTGGTCGATCCCGAGCGTGGCGGGCTGACCAGCAGCCTCGATGCCGTCGTGTCGGGATTTTTTGCCAGCGAGGGACTCAGCATCCAGCGCCGGCCGACCGAGCTGATGTGGCAGCGGGCCAACGCGGCACTCGCGACGATGGAGGTCGCTCACCTGGCCGAGCGGCCGCTGAGTTCGCTCTCGACCGGCGAGGCGCGTCGAGTGCTGATTGCCCGGGCGCTGGTGACCGAGCCGAGGGCGCTGCTGCTGGATGAACCCACCACCGGACTCGACCTGGTGGCCCGCCGCCGGTTTCTCGATCGACTTCGAAACATTGCGCAGTCAGGCACCACCGTGGTGCTGGTCACCCATCACGTCGACGAGATCCTGCCCGAGATCGGCCGGATCATCCTGCTTTCTCATGGCAGGATTGCGGGAGACGGGAGCAAGGCAACGATGCTGACACCCGAACGACTCACTGCCGTCTTCGAAGCACCAGTCGAACTCCGCGAGGAGGAGGGCTACTACTCAGCGATGCTGTAGGTCGTATCCGCCTGATTGCTACCGCTCTTTGCCCCGTTCCAGCCACCATCCGCCCCAATATCCGGCACCATTTCCTCCACGTCCCGTTTCGAGCCGGGACACCCACACCTCGGAGGAACTGGTTATGTCGTATCGCCTGTGGCTCGGCGCGTTGCTGTTCGCTTTTCCATTGATGGCCCAGGGCAGCCGCCCGACGGCTGAGCGCTGTGAACCTGCGCCGGCCGGCTGGGCCGCCGCGCCGGAGTGGCTCAACCGTGCCCGCCGTGCACTCGGCTTTCCATCAGGCGATTCGGTGCTGTCATTTCAGGGCACCGATACCGACGTCTACAACTATCAATCGGACCGCTGGTATCCGCCCTACGCTGGCGCGTCGAGTCCGGTGGACAGCTGGTTCGACCCGCCGAGCCGGATCGAGCGGATCGGGGCGGGCGGGCATCGGCCCGCACTGCTGCTGGCGGAGCATGCGGCAGTCGTGGTCCATGACACCACGGTGACTCCGTCACCGCAGGCCTTGAGTGCCTTCGGCAGCCGGCGCGGCCTCGACCCCTGGGCCATCGTGGCCGACTTCTCGGCCGATACCAGGGTAAAGGTCGCGGGCCGCTGCTGGATCCGGGATTACTGGCGGGTGACGCTGACCCGTCCCGGTGAAATCGGCGACGACCGGCTCTACCTCGACCCGGTTTCCGCCTATCCGGTGCAACTCAGCCGGACCGAGTCCCACTATCTCTGGGGCCGGGTGCGGGCGGACTATCGCTATCTCACCTGGTACGACCAGCTGCTGCCTGCCGCCGCGAGTCGCGAGATCGACGGCCTGCCCGATGCCTACCGGGTCTATACCGCCACCCGGCTGGTGCCGCGGGACAGTGCGCCGTCGTTTGCCTTGCCCGATCACCTGGCCGACATGGCGCGCGTGGTACCGCAGTTTCTTCAGGCCATCCCACCTGACACGATCCGGGTCAGTCCCAATCTCTTCCTGCTCAAGAACCCCGGCTACACCGAAGCCATTGCACTGGTGCGGGACACGGTCTGGATCCTCGACGCCACCCAGAGCGAGCAGCGCGCCGCCCTCGATTCGGCCTGGATCGGCACGCTGTTTCCGGGCCGGCATCCGCTGATGCTGGTGGTGTCGGACCTGGCATGGCCCCACATCGCCGGGGTGCGGTACTGGGTGGCGCAGGGTGCCACCGTCATCTCTCACCGGATGTCGGCCGGTCCGCTCACGCTGGTCATCGAGCGGCGCTGGAGCGACAGCACCGATCTGCTCGAACGACGCCGGGCCACCACCAGGTTCAGGTTCCGGGCGGTGGACCAGCCGACCGACCTGGCTGGTGGCGCCATCCGGGTGGTACCGCTGCAGGGCGCTGGCAGTGAGGGCGGGCTGGGGGTCTGGATTCCCGGCGAGAAATTCTGGTGGGCAAGTGACTACGTCCAACAGCTGGACCGGCCGACGCTGTATGGCCGGGAGATGATCGGCACGGTCCGGTCGGCGGGAGTCGAGCCCGAACGGTTCGGGGCTCAGCATGTCGGCCTGGCCGATTGGGCCACGCTGCTCAAGGCCAATCCCGGACGGTGAGTTTGAACCGCTGAGCGGGGCAAGGTATCCTGCACTGCACCATGCCCCGTTCCCGTGCGTCCGTCGTCCTGGCGGTACTGCTGATCTGGACCATGGTGGCACTCCTCTCGAGTGCCACCAGCCTGCTGTTCTCGGTGCCGATGGAAAAACCGCCCTCGATCGGATTGACCTTCGGTTTTCAGCTGGCGTCGTGGGCTCCCTGGGCGCTGATCACGCCGTTCGTCTTCTGGCTGACCCGGCGGTTTCCGATCCCGCAGTACCTGGCGCTCCATTGTGCCGTGTCGGCGGTGGCCGCACTGCTCCACCT
>JBDTTF010000052.1:0-1536 GCA_039930765.1 Gemmatimonadota bacterium
AAGTACATCCTGCCCAGGGCGCTGCCGGCGGCCATGCTTCGCAGCGGTTTCGGCGATCCGGCAGAATTGCCCGACGCACTGATCGACCGGTGGTACGACCTGTGGATGCGGGACGGCCAGCGGGAGGCACAGCTCGACCGGCTGTCCCAGTACAAGGCGGGCGACATCGAGGGGCTGGTGCGCTCCATCCGCGTACCTGTGCTGCTGCTCTGGGGCGAGGCCAACACCACCGCTGTCTTTGCACAGTCAGTGGAATTCAGGCAACTGCTCGCAGGTGCCCCATCGCTGACGTTCATCAGCTATCCCGGAGTGGGTCATATGGCAGTCGAGGAGGCGGGCCCGCGGATCGGCAAGGACGTGCGAGCCTGGCTGGACCAGACTGCGACCGGCTCCTAGCCAACCCCCAAGGATCATCCCTGTGTTTGGCTTCTTCCTCCGATTGCTCACATGTTCATGCGCCCTGCTGGTCGGGCCCGTGGCGGCCCTGGCCGGCGGGCTACCGGACGCTCTGCCGCCGCCGGGCTCCCCGGAGTTCTGCGTCGTGGTCCAACAGCGGATGGCGACCACTGCACTGAAGGGCACCAATACCCTGTTCAAGGACATGCCCTCCTATCGGCATTCGAAACCGTTGGCCGAGCCATTCAATATCTACCAGGTGGTGACCTACGCCGGTCAGCGCCCGATCATGGTGTCCTGCAAGATGAAAACCGCGGCGCACCTTCGCGCGGTCTTTGGTGACAAGGCGGCCGGAAAGCAGCTCACCTGCCCGGATATCACCCGTGAGATACGGTCGCTGGCGGTGGCGAAGTTGCGGCAGGGTAATCTGGCCATGGCGGCGGACAAGGCGGCCGCTTTCGAGATCGATGAGAACAAGCCCTACGTGACCGGTGGTGCGTATCTCGCGGACTTCTCGCTGAGCTATCGTGGGCAGGACGGCAAGGTTCACCTGAATTCCCCCGGCCTGTTCCAGGACTACGACAGCTGGATCACGCCGCTTCTGCCGAAGATCTTCCAGGGCCAGAGCTACTGCCATCTGGCGACGGTGGAGTACGTCATGGCGCTGGCCACCGGCCAGATGCAACCCGGTACAGTGGTGACGACGGCGGATGATGCGCCCGTGATTCCGGCGCAGCCATGATTCAAGGCGCGTGGAGCTTTTGGTGATGGAGCGGGATACGGCAGTACTAATGGCCCAGGCGGCCATCAAGGCCAAGAACAAGCGACTGGTCGATGCCGTGCTGAAGATCAGGGCGCAACGCGAGCAGGTTCCGGCTGCCGGGTTGAAGACAGCAGACCTGCCGCTGGTTGCGGTGACCTGCGCCACCGGCTGGGAGTGCTATGCGGTGGTCGAGGAATTGACCAAGACACTGAAGTTCCGTGTTCGCGCCCTGTATCGCACGCCGGGCACCCAGGCGGCGGCCCGGCTCGAGGTGCTGCTCAAGGAGACCGAGGCCCGACATCCGGGGTTGCTGACCTTGCGGCCGGGTACGGATATGAACTCCGAGGCCGCACTGACGCAGGCCTTTGCCGGCTGCG
>JBDTTF010000053.1:0-6840 GCA_039930765.1 Gemmatimonadota bacterium
TTGAACCAGACGCCACTGTGGATGTGAACCAGATCCGGGGCCAGTTGCTCAAGCGTCCGGGTCAAGGCCAGTGGTATCAGCATCGATCCAGCGGTCATGGCAGGGGCCAGGTGGACCTGGTTCGGAGGCAGTTCGTCGGCCAGCTGGCCTCGGCGGGCCAGGCACAGGACCGAGGTTTCGAAGCGGCCACGATCGGTGCCTTGCACCAGGTCGACCACCACGCGCTCCAACCCGCCTTCATGCAGGTCAAGGACGAGGTGCAGCACTCGTCGCGGCACGGTCATTCCTGATCGCTTCACTCGGTCACCGGATCCGCAATCCACTCGCCGCCGCCACGAAGACCGGACCCGAGTCACCGGGCGAAAGGTTCTCGCGCGGCAATTCGAACTCGGCATTCAGCCGGGTCAGCCGGCCTCCGCTGATGGTAAACCCGGCCCGGTACCCAGCCGCGGCGGCGGCTGTGGCCACCCGTCGGTCAAAGTTGCCGTAGGGGTACGCCAGCAGATCCATCACCGAGCCAAGCTCGCGCTGGAGCAGTGCCCTGGACTCTTCAAGTTCCACCACCAGTTGCGCATCGCTGGCCATCGCGAGCATCGGATGTGACATAGAGTGCGCCCCGAATGTCAGGTCGGAATCGGCTACGGACCTGAGGGATTGGAAGCTGGCTGCCTGGAACAGTGATGGCAGGGCGATGGCGGCGGGATCCAGTCCGAGGTGCGCCAGGATGTCATGGCCGCGGCCTCCGAATCGGTCTCGCAGGGAGGCGCGGTCCAGGGATGGGCGGGCTTCCGCCACCTGATCCCACCAGAAACCAGCTCCCTGGGCCGAGGCCTGGGCGGTAACGAATATGGTGCTGGGGAAGCGATAGCGGCGGAGCAGCGGAAGGGCGATCTCGAGGACACCCAGATAGGCGTCGTCGAAGGTAATGGCCACTGATGGCGGTCCAGGACGGCGTGGGGGTGGCCCACCGCCCAACAGGTCCAGCAGCGGCACGACCGTAGCGTTGCGGGACAACCAGTCGAGATGTTGCTCGAACAGTTGCCGGTCAAGATGCAGGGCGGCCTCTCCCCGGCCCGAGTCCGCCGCAATCACGTTGTGATAGCAGAGCACGACTGGCGACGGCCGGAGCCGGCGCCAGAGGCCCAGCAACCCGCTGCGTTCCAATCCGCGGTACAGCAGCCGGGCTCGACTCAGTGGACCTCGTCCCACGGCCGCGGGTGAATGATCAACCCACGGGCCGCATGCGATGGTGGGTGCGGCGTGGCCGGAGAGCTGCGGGCCTGCCGGCGGGCGTGGCCATCCGCTGCACCTTCGCGAGGCCGGCCACCATGGCGATCATGGTGTAGAGAAAAAATGAGAACGCCTGGGTAATGAAGAACCCGGAGACGCAGAAGCCGACAAATGTTGCGGCCAGCGCCTGGGCCAGTGCCCGCTGCTCAGGCGGTGGCCGCGGCCCGCCGGGTGGCCCCCGAGCAGCCCGGTACAGCGTCACGAAGACGGCAATCAGCATGCTGACGAACAGCACCAGGCCGGTGACCCCGAGCTCGGCGCCGATTTCGACGAACGAGTTGTGCGGCGCCGCCCACCGGATTCCGTGGCCATACTGCTGCAGCCATGCCAGCGGTGAGATGGTGCCCTCGGCGATCAGGAAGTTGCGGGGCCCCACCCCGAGCAGCGGCCGGGCCTTCATGTAGCCGATGCCCCGTTTCCAGATGTGGATCCGGCCATCTTCGGTGTTCACGTTGTAGTCGTTCTGTGGATGGATGATCGAATTCATCATCTTCCAGTACTGATCGCTACCGAACAGGAGCATGCCCACCACAATCACGCCGATGGACCCGAACCGGGCCTTTTTGCTGAACGCCCGAAAGGCCAGCAGCATGAACGCCACCGTGGCAATCAGCCCCAGGAAGCCGCCCCGGGAGCCGGTCTTCACGATGAACAGCAGCAGCAGGCCGGCGGTCCCGAGTGCCGCCAGCCGGACCTTGGCCGGCACCTGGCGGCGCAGAAAGTAGAGCGCGAGCGGCAGGGCGCACACCGCCAGCATGGCCAGATCGTTCGAGTCGTAATACCCGTCACGGTCGAGCCGACCGGTCACGGTCACCGAGCCGTGGAGAATGGTGTCGACACAGAGAATCACCGCACCAATCAGGTGAATCTTGGCCATCCGCTCGAGATCGACAAAACCGCGGATGCTGACGGTGATCAGGAAGGCCAGCACCACATTCCTGATCAGGTCATTGAGCAGGAATTTGAAGGACAGGCCGGGGTAGAGTGCGAACGGCGCGGAAATCGAGGCCAGTACCAGGATGGCGACCAGGAAACCAAGCAGCCGGTGGTACGAAAGCCGCAGGGTCCTGCGATAATCACGGTCCAGCGCTGACAACAGGTATACACCGAAGGAGGCCAGGATCGGCAACTGCAGCGCGGCGAGGATGCCGTAGAGATCCTGGATCCGCCAGGCGCCGACCAGCAGCACCAGTGAGAGCGAGACTTGAAGCAGGTCGACTCTGGGTATGGCAGACGATGCGCGGAGCAGACCAGCCTCCTGCCGGGCATAGGGCGCAACCGCTGGCATCCCCACGTCGGTCACGGAGCGCCCGCAGCGTCAGCCGGATCAGGCCCGCACCAGGACGCTTCCACCCGGTAGTCGCGATAGTCGAGCCGGGTGCGGTCGGTCACCAGGCGCCGGCGGCAATGGGCCTCGATCCAGGGCTGAATCGTGCCGTCATCCCCCACCAGTCCCATGCGATGGTACGAGCTCACCAGCCAGAAGCCCCCTTCCGTTCCCAGCGCGGTTTGCAGCTCCGCGCGATTGAAGCGTAACTCCTTGAATCGTATCCCGGGTGCATAGGCATGCGCCACTACATCCGGCCAGCCCATGACCAGGTGATTGCCTGGCTGGGCCGCCACGAACTCGTACGCCGGTCGATAGTCGAACCGGGTCCCATCGTTGAGATGCGAGATGGTGCTGGGCAGGGTGCTGGCCGCCAGCACGACTGCGGCCCCGCCGGCCACCAGTCCGGCGCGCGAGCCAAATGGTTCGGAGAGCCGTTCGACAGCTCCGCCGATGACCACGAAGACGAGCGGCAGCATGGCCATCCCGTAGTCCGCGTACACATCACCCCGCAGGGAGGCGGCCAGCAGCAGGGTGAGCGCGCCGCCACATCCCAGCAGCGCCACCAGGGCAAACCGGCGATCACGCGGGCCCCAAGCCATCCCCGCCATGCCAGCCGCTGCCGTCGCGGCCAGAGTCGGCGACAGCCATTCCACGATGGCCGGCACCAGAAGTACGGTGGCGACCAGGCCCCGACCGGACCAGTTGCTCAGCGCATGACGGCTCCCGACCAGCTTCATCACGAGAAGGGCCGTCGCGGCGAGGGCCAGCAGCGTGCCCCAGAAATACCGGAGGGCATTGGCGGTGGGCCAGCGCCATCGGATTGCGCCATCGGCGCCGACCAGGGTCAGACCCGCCACGATACCAACCAGGGGAAAGGCGAAGGTCGGATGGGTCAGCAGTCCGGTCATGATGATCAGAGCGGCAGCTGCCCAGCCCCTGGGCCGGTCCCGGTCAAACGCTTGAATCAGCCAGAGGCAGGCAAGGGCCGAACAGAGGTAGACCAGGGTCCAGTAACGGGCGAACTGGCTCGAATACAGATGCCACGGGGAGATGGCCACCAGGAAGGCAGCCAGCAGGCCGGCCCGAATGCCGAACACGGCCCTGCCAAGGAGCCAGGTCACCCAGACACCCGCAACCCCAAACAGAAACGCGGGGAATCGGGCCATGAGCGGCCCCGGCGCCGCCACTTTGAGCAGGCCCCAGGTGATCAGGTAATAGATCGGTCGTGCTGCGATGCCCGGACCGCCCACGCTCTGGCTGTAGGCGCCGAGATCGGCGGCATCCCGAAGAGTGTAAAGCTCATCCTGGTCCCACGGCTGGCTCTGGAGACCATACAGGCGGAGGCCTAGAGCCAGCAGCAGAACGGCCCATAGCAGCAGCCGGCTCCGGCGGTCCAGCGTCAGTGCACCAGTCATGACTGCCCCGATCCGGCTTCATTGGTGAGCGCGATGGGTGGCCGGTCGTCGGGCAGCCTCGTACCCTTGAGCGCGAAGAGTACCCCGCCAAATCCGGCGACCACGATCCAGCAGGCGAAATAGAGCAGGCTGAATCCCAACGCGTCAGCCGCCACGATCCCGAACTGCCCCAGCAGCAGCACCCAGACACCTTCCCGGATACCGATCCCGGAGAAGGTGACTGGAGCCATGGCGCTGAGGCTCACGATCGGGACCATGATCAGGAGGGCAAGTCCGGGCACCGGGAGGGCGAGTGCCGAGGACAAGGTGTACCAGACGCCGATGTAGACCGCCTGGACCACCAGGCCAAGAGCCAGGGCCGCGGCACAGCGGGCCGGATCGCGGAGCAGGGTTTGCAGGGTCGACCAGATGCCCTGGAGCACGGTACCGAGCTTCCCCAGTCGGGTGCGCCAGCGGTAGGCCGCCAGCGCGACCAGGACGAGCCCAAGCAGCCCGACCGCCAATGCCCAGGGAGGCAGCTTCCACTGCAGCCGGTTCCCGAGGGACGTCATCAGCCCCGGCAGAACGGCGAGCCCCAGCAGGGTGTAGAGCACCAGCGCCAGCATTCCCACGATCCGATCGAGCAGCACACTGCCCACCGCTCGGCCGGTATCGGGAATAGCCTGGGTGACCGCCACGGCGCGCACCGCGTCTCCACCGACCGAGGTCGGCAGGAACAGGCTGAAGAACGCTCCAGTCAGGTAGAGCCGGTACAGATAGCGCCAAGGTGGGGCAGCAGCCCCGATCAGCACCTTCCAGCGCCAGGCGCTTAGTGCCTGTGCACTGGCCAGGAGGATGATGGCCAGCACCACACCGATTGAAGCACGCTGGGTCCAGCGAATGGTCAGCGCCGAGAGATCGACCCGGGCCAGGATGATCGCGAGAATGCCCAGTCCGAGTGTCAGCCGGAGCCAGAACTGCCATGGCTTGCGTGGGCGTGTCGGAGGTTCGCCGCTTCCTGCAACCGTCACAACGACTCCCCCAGATCAGATGCTAGATGGCACTGCAGATGTCAGAACCGAACCGTGCCGTCGTGAGGCCGGTCAGGCTCCTCGACGGCGGTGGAGCGGCAGTTCGGGAAGCGGGCGGCCAGTGCGCCGCACCACCAGTTCACCCAGGAGTCCAACTGAAAGAAATTGAATTCCGGCGATCACCAGCAGCATGCCCAGGAAGAGCAGCGGACGATTTCCGATGACCTCCTCGGCCACGAGGCGGAGATACGACATGTAGATGAGAATGATGGTACCCACTCCACCGAGACTCAGCCCGATGGTTCCAAAGAAGTGCATGGGCCGGGTCTGGAACCGGGTCAGCAATAATACGGTCAGCAGGTCATACGCCCCTTTGACCAGGCGGCTGACTCCGTACTTGCTCTTGCCCCAGACCCTGGGAGCATGCTCGACCGGAATTTCGGTCGACCGGAAACCCCGCTGCGCAGCGAGCACCGGGATGAAGCGATGCATCTCGCCATACAGATCGAGTTCCTTCACCACTTCTCGACGATACGCCTTGAGGCCGCAGTTGAAATCGTGCAGCGGAACGCCGGATACCTTGCCGGTGACCCAGTTGAAAAAGCGACTCGGAAGGGTCTTGCCAAGCGGGTCGTGCCGAATCCGTTTCCAGCCGCTGACCAGGTCGAAGCCCTCGAGTGCCGCGATCAGTCGCGGCACTTCGGCCGGACGGTCCTGCAGGTCGGCGTCCATCGTGATCACGATCTCGCCGGTGGCCGCGGCAAAGCCCACGTTCAGCCCAGCGGCTTTACCCTGGTTGGCCCGGAATCGGAACACCCGAACGTGCGGGTCCCTGTCCTCCAGCGCCAGCAGCAGCTCGCCACTGCCGTCCGAGGAGCCGTCGTCGATGAAGATGAGTTCGTAGTCGCGCGCGACCTCGTTCAACACCGTGGTCAGCTCCCCGTGCAGTTGCTCGAGGGTGCCCCGTTCGTCGAACACGGGAATGACCATCGAAACACTCGGGCGGGTCTGCTCAACAGGCGCTTGTGACATCCGATAACCGCCGACTCGTGTAGAAGGTGGCGCGAATTTACCCGGAGCCTGCCTCCAGCATCACGGGAATTCCGACAGAAGCCTTCGGAGTGCAAGCAAGAATAGTACCACCCTCGAGTTACCTCCAAATTCAGGGGTACAGGGCCCCGCGGCTTGGCGGAATGCACCCAACAGGAGCCTGCCAGCGATGGGGTTGCGCCAAGGGGAAGTGCCCTGCTGTTGCGTCGGGATGAGCGGATCCTGATCGGCCGGATCAGGCAGCGGTATTGCCAATTTCGTGAACCGCCCAGAGGGAGGAGCCCTGGGTCCCGGCGGAATCGCGAATGCACTGGTACCCCTGCACTGGCTTCCCGGAAGCTGGGTCCGAGCCTCAGCCGGTTGGCGGCAACCCCGCGATGACCCCAAGGTACGCCTCGATCATGGGCTGGCTGAGGACCTCCCAGCTGTAGGTTTCCTCGACCGTCTGCCGGGCGGCGGCGCCAAGCCGCTGGCGGAGCGCGGCATCGCGGAGCACCAGCGCTACCGCCTCGGCAAACTCTTTCGGGCTGTCCCGGATGAGGATGTTCTGCCCGTCTACAGCCCGCAGTCCTTCGCACCCGATTGAGGTGCTGACCACGGCCTTTCCCATTGCCCAGGCATCCAGAATCTTGAGCCGGGTGCCGCCGCCGATCCGGAGAGGCACAATGAAGCAGCCCGCATCGTGGACGTACGGGCGCACATCCTGGACGTAGCCGGTCAGTTCGATGCCGGGATCGGCGGCAAA
>JBDTTF010000054.1:0-5195 GCA_039930765.1 Gemmatimonadota bacterium
GTGCCCACCAGCCCCAGGTCCGCGCGGAGGGCGGTGCGATAGGCATCCGCCACCAGCGACCCGAGAGAGCCGCCGCCAGCCCCGCGCGCCACTGGCAGCGTGAAACTGGCGACCGGCCGGTTGGCGGCGGAGTCAGCCGTCATCGTGGCCTTGCGAGCGGAGTCGGCCCGCAGCTTTCGAGGATCAGGCGCAAACAGTGACGGAGGTGGCGCGGCGCGGGCCACGGTCACCGGCCCGCCGGGCTTGAGGTACAGCGCCCTGGCTTGAGCGGCGAGCGCCGCCGGTTCGATATGCCAGTGTGGCCGGCTGAAATCCTCGGGCCTTAGCGTACGCCGGTGCTGCAGATCTTCCATCAGCAGGTCGACGATCCGCTCACCCTGGTCGTAGATCACCGGCGCATCACGCAGCATATCGTACCCGCCGGCACCACTGAGCCGGCCGCTCGAGAGCGCCAGCGTGAGGGTATCAGTGTCCACCAGCGGCCGGCCCCGGAGCTTGAGGTCACGGATCCGCTCTCCGGCGGGCTGGCTCAGGTCGATGACGTAGTCGGCGCCACCGACGACATCGTAGGCATTGCCTGGCAGATACAGATTGGTGGCAACATGACCGGCGGAGTCGACGAAGAAATGCCGGGCGCTGCGCTCGAGGAATGACCGGAGGGTCGCGCCGGTGATCCGGACGGCCCGCAGCGTGTAGTCTGGCGGATAGAGTCCCAGCACCTGGGTCCGGGGCACCTCTCCCTGGTCCAGTCCGGCCCGGGGGTCGAAGATCGTGACGGCCGCGACATCAGCGCCCGCACGGCGGCGCATCAGGTCGGTCATCCACTGTGCGACCGGGGTGTCCTCAACCCGGCTGGCAGCGGCACGCATCGACGCGGTGGTGACGCCGAGCACTTCCTTGCTCCAGGCCTGCAGGACTCGGTGCTGATCAGCCAGCCGACGCGCCACCGACGCGGGAACTGGAACCAACGCCAGCGGAATAGTGCTGGCACTGATGTGGACCGGGACCCAGTGTCCGTCCCGCCGCTCGAGATCGACATTGATCAGTGCCAGCCGCTCGGCGTCATGCCCGGACTGCACGAAGTGGACGCCGTTGATCACGGTATCGGCAAGGACACGGCCGGTATGACCCAGAATCACGATATCGGGCCTGGCCGCCTGGCTGGCCACGGTGGCAACGGCATTTTCCGGTCCGATGCCCGTGGTATCGTAGGTCGACGGTTCGTCGAGGCCGGCATGGGCCAGCAGGATCACGAGATCCGCATCTCGGCGCATTTCGGGGATGACCGGCGGGATGGCCTCGGACAGGCGGGTCAGTCGCAGATGGCCCCGCAGCTGATCCCGGTTCCACAGCGAGGCTCCGGGCGTGGTAAAGCCTGAAACCGCGACCCGGATGCCGGCCCGCTGCAGCACCACATAGGAATGCAGCGCCAGGGTGTCCTCCCGGCCGACCACCCGGATATTGGCGCTCACCACCGGGAAACGGCCATCGCCGAGCCGGCGGTTCAGGGCATCGACCCCGGTGTCGAAATCGTGTTCGCCGAGGGTGGCGGCATCGTACTGCAGCGCGTTCATCGCATCGAGGACCGGATGCGACACGCCGGGAGCCACATAGGTGAAGTAGGAACCGAACAGACTGCCGGTGAGCGCATCACCATCGTCCAGCAGAATGACTCGGCCGGGATTGGCGGTACGCAACGAATCGAGAATTCGTGCCGCCCGGCTGAGCCCTCCCGCCGCGGGCGTGCCGTGGAGATAGTCCCATTCAGTGGCCTGACCGTGGATATCCACGGTGGCAACGAGTACCAGGTGGATCGTGTCGGCGGCGGGCAGGAGCAGGCGCGCGGCCAGCAGGAATGGCATCAGCATGGTAGCAATATCCCTGTCCTGCGCCTGCGGGCGCAACCGATCCCCTTGCTTCGCAGTGCGGGTGACGGTATTCGTTTTCCCGAATATGCAAGTCACCTCCCGGACCCAGCCGCAGCAGTTTGACGGACTCCCGCCACTGGTCCCGGCATGACCGCGCGCATTCTCGTGGTGGATGACGAGCCGGACATCACCGCGCTAGTGGCCTATCACCTGGCCAAGGCCGGCTTCCGGGTGTCGACCGCGGCCACCGGGGCCGAGGCGCTCAAGTCCGCCCACGAGGAGCGGCCCGATGTCGTGGTGCTCGACGTGATGCTGCCCGGCACCTCGGGTTACGATGTGCTGGCCGAGCTGCGCAAGCGTCCCGAAACCCGTGACGTGGGTGTCATTCTCCTCACCGCCCGACGGGAAGAAGCCGACCGGATCCGGGGTCTCTCGCTCGGCGCCGATGATTACCTGACCAAGCCGTTCTCACCACAGGAACTGGCGCTCAGGGTCAACGCCCTGCTGCGGCGGCTGGGCGCGCCGGCAGTCGCGTCAGGCGCCATGCTGACGGCCGGCCCGGTGTCCATCGACCGCTCCGCCCACCGGGTCAGTGTCGGTGGCCGGGATGTCGAACTGACCGCCACCGAGTTCAAGCTGCTGTTGATGCTGGTCGAGCGGCGGGGCCGGGTGCAGAACCGGCCCCAGTTGCTGGAATCAGTGTGGGAGGCCCAGCCCGACATCCAGACCCGCACGGTGGACATGCACGTCCAGCGGCTCCGGGCCAAGCTCGGCAGCGCCGGCGACTGGATCGAGACGGTGCGTGGCTTTGGCTATCGATTCCGCGCCGGCGACCGGACCGGGAAACCGGCCCGGTGAGTTTCGTCGGCCGGCTGGTGGCCGGCATGGTGGCCGTGCTGGTGGCCACGGTGCTGGTGCTGGGATGGTCGGCGGACGCCCTGCTCCGCCAGCGACTGGAAGAAGAGATTCGGGTTTCACTGGAGCGGGACGCCCGCCTGGTGGCCCAGACCCTCCCTGCTGATACCGCCGCCTATCAGGAAGCCCTCCACCGGCTCGGAAACATTACCGGGCTCCGCCTCACCTACATCGATTCGGCCGGGCGGGTCCGGGCCGAGAGTGACCTGGCCGGCGACTCGCTGAGCCGGATCGAGAATCATCTCAACCGGCCGGAGGTGCAGCAGGCATTGCTGACCGGCCATGGGGCGGACCGCCGAATCAGCCGCACGGTCGGCCGGCCGCTGCTCTATGTCGCGGTGCGTAGTGGCAGCGGATTCGTCCGGGTGGCCACCGGACTCGAGCAGGTCGACGCCATTGTGTCCCGGGCCCAGCGCGCCGTCCTGGTGGCCTCACTGGTGGCGCTGCTGCTGGGGCTGAGCGTGGTGGTGCCAGTGGCCCGTTCGTTTGCCGGCCCGCTGACCGAGCTGGCCGCCTCGGCCCGGGCCATTGCCGCGGGTGAACCGCCACGGTTTCCCCATGCGGGCGTCCCCGATATCGACGCCCTGGTGGCCGCGCTGCGCCAGATGCACGAGGAACTCGATCATCGGTTCAGCGAACTCCGGCGCGAGCAGGCCGAGAGCGCCACACTCGTCGAGGCCATGATCGAGGGGGTGCTCGCCACCGACGCGCGTGGCAGGATCGTCACCGCCAATACCGCGGCCCGCCGGCTGCTGGGATACTCCGCCGACCAGCCGCTGCCCGATCTCCGCCAGCTGTTCCACCCCAAGCCCGCCCGGGCGGCGGTTGACGCGGTGCTGAGCGGCACCAGCGTGGTCGACCGGGAACTCGATCTCGATGGCAGCACGGTGCTGGCCAACGCCCGTCCGCTGCCGAGCGGCGGGGCGGTGCTGGTGCTGCACGATGTGACGAACCTGCGGCTGCTGGAAACGATGCGGCGGGATTTCGTGGCCAATGTCAGTCACGAGCTCAAGACGCCGCTGACCTCGATCGCGGGCTATGCGGAAACGCTGGTCGGCGACACGCCCGATCCGGCCACCACCCGGAAATTCCTGGAGGTCATCCTCGGCAACGCCCGGCGGATGCACCGGCTGGTCGATGACCTGCTCGACCTCTCGCGGATCGAATCAGGCGGCTGGGTGCCTGAGCCGGAGGCGGTGGATCTGCCCGACACGGCCGCCGAAGTGTTCGAGTCGTTCGCCGAGCGGGCCCGGGCGGCGGGCGTGACGCTGGCGGTCGAAGTTACCCCCGGGGCAACCACCCTCACTGCCGACCCGCAGTCGATCCGGCAGATCTTGACCAACCTGGTCGACAACGCCCTGCGCTACACCCCCTCCGGCGGCTGCGTCACGGTGGCGGCCCACCGCGAGGGTCGCGATCTGGTGCTCGAGGTCAGTGACACCGGCAGCGGGATTCCGGCCGAACACCTGCCGCGACTGTTCGAGCGGTTCTACCGGGTGGATCCTTCTCGTTCACGGGCAGAGGGCGGCACCGGTCTGGGGCTGGCCATCGTCAAGCATCTGGTCGAGGCGCACGGCGGGACCTGCAGCGCCGAGAGCCTGCTGGGCCAGGGCACCGTGATCCGGGCCCGCTTCCTCGACATCGACACGGCCCCCGCCTGACGGGCGTTTCCCAAACGTTACCGGCCGGTCACTCTTCCGTCTCAGCCCGACCTGATCTTGGGGTCACCTGAAACTGACGAGGAAAAAGGTGTCGATGCTGATCATGAAGGGCCCGCTGGATCCCACCGCCGTTGACCATCTCCGCCGATACGTCTGTGCCCTGCCCGACTCGGCCACCCGGGCCCGCATCCTGTGCGGCAAAGTGAGCGGACTCGACCCGGTCGGGGTTGCCGCACTCTGGCGGCTTTGCGTCGAGGCCCGGCAGCGCGGAATCGAGCTGCTCCTCGAGGGGCTGCCCGAGCGGATGGCCCGCTCGCTCCGCCGCCATCCGATCATGGAATTCTTCGGAGTGGAGGAGGAAATCTTCGGCAATCCGCTGGCGACGCTGGCCGCAAGCGACCGCTAGGCATGCGGTTAAGCCGTGTTACGGGGCCGTTACCTCCCGTGGGCTGGTTCGTGACGCGCCGCGGACTTCTTGTTACCCGTCGTAACGGATCGGCGCCGCAACCCGCGGCCCTCCGCTCACCACTCCTGGAGGTTTGACGATGGGTCTCTCCGCACGTTGGGTTGTCCTTTTCGGCGCATTGGCGCTGGCCACCGGGGCCGAACGCGCAGGGGCCCAGGCTCCCACGGTCACGGTCGGCGGCCTCGGGTATCTCCAGTATGGCTACCAGCTCCACACCGACAGCACGCTCAAGCCCACCGGTGGCCACCAGAACAACTTCGACGTTACCCGGGCCTACATCAACGT